>JAITTS010000072.1 GCA_031286995.1 Oscillospiraceae bacterium | reverse complement strand
GGGGCGTGCAGGTGTACGACTCCCCCAGCCTGAATGACATTGCCGCCTACGCCCGGCGGGAGCTGGATAGCCTTTGGGATGAGTACAAGCGTCTGCACCAGCCTCACCGCTACAAGGTGGATCTTTCCGATGGGCTCTACGCCCTGAAGAGCGAGCTGCTGGCACGCTACGGTAGCGGTTGATGTAAAAAAGCGCCCCCACGGCTGTGGGTGGCGCGGTGCTTCTTGCCGGTTGTGCTTTACTGCGGGATGCTGGCGCGCATGCCCGAAAACTTGGTCTTGGCATCCTGTATCTCTTGGGCGGGCGCGTTCTTCACCGGGTACCAGTTGCGCTGCTTCATCAGGTCAAACACCTGGTACTGGTCACCCAGCACCTTGGTGTAGTTGTCTGTCAGCACCTGGCGAAGCTGCTGGCAGGTGGTCTCTACGGACATGGCGGCATAATAACCCACCAGGGCCTTCTCGGTGGTGAGTATGTCGCCGATCATGGCTTCGTCGTTCCAGGCTTTGCCTTGGTCGCCC
The DNA here is from genome assembly GCA_031286995.1 of Oscillospiraceae bacterium. Taxonomy (GTDB): domain Bacteria; phylum Bacillota; class Clostridia; order Christensenellales; family Aristaeellaceae; genus JAITTS01. Next base: position 14,154 of record JAITTS010000072.1, on the reverse strand, counting down.
GCCTGAAAACCCTGGGTATGCTGGCTGCTGTTGGGGAACTGATTCATGTGATTCTCCTCCTTCTGCGCGTAGCGTCACTGATGGCTGCTCAGGTAGTTGAACAGCTTATCAAAGTTGGCGCGGTGGTGCTGCGACAGGGACGCGATGGTGCCCTTGAGCGCCGGGTCGCTGATCTGCTGGGCAAAAAAGTCGCACTTTTTGCTGGCCAGAGCCTCGTGGTTCATCTGATCGATCAGCACTTTGAGGTTGGTGGCGGTCATTTGGGATGGTGCTTGTGCTTGCATGGTCGTTCCCTCCTTGTAGATGGAAATAAGATTGGCAACCATAGCATGCGCACATGAGGAAAAAGTATACGCGCGGAACGCGGGAGGTTTGCCCAATGTCCATCGTGCTGGATATCAAGCGGCAGCGCGGCGCGGTGCGCCTGACGCTGGATGATGGCCCCGCTCTGCTCATCCCCACACCCCTGTACCGGGAGCGCACCGTGCGCCTGGGCAGCGATCTGGATGTGGAGGCTTACCGGGCCTGGATGGCTGAACGGGGCCGCGCCTTGGCACTGGATACCGCCGTGCGCTACCTGGCCGCCCGCCCCCGCACCCGGTGGGAGGTCGCCCAACGCCTGACTCAGGCGGGCTATGGCGCGGATGCCTGCGAGCAGGCGCTGGCCCGGCTGGAGCGGGGGGGATACCTAAACGACGCGCAGTTTGCCGACATGTGGACCCAAACGCGCGCCGGACGAGGATTTGGCAGCGCGCGCATCGCCCGGGAACTGGCCGAAAAAGGCGTGGAGAGACAGCAGGCCGCCGATGCCCTGGCCCAGGTAGATGCAGAGGATGCGCAACGGGCTGCAAAGATACAGGCGCTCAAGCTGCTGCGGCGCGTGCACGGCCGGGATGAGGCGGATACCCGGCGCAAGGTGATCGCCGCCCTGGCCCGAAGGGGATACAATCTGCAACAGGCGCGCCTAGCCCTGGCCCAGGCATTGAAGGAGACTTGAGCATGGCCCCACACAAAGCAACCCCAGCCAAGACCGTGACGCTGGCCCTGCTGCCGGGGTTTGATCTGCGCAAGATCGCCGAAAGCGGGCAGTGCTTTCGCATGACACCCCTCTCGGCGGAGAGTTACCGGGTGATTGCGGGGGCGCGCTGCCTGACCGTGACCCACCGGGGAGGCGAGCTCTTCGCCTTTGATTGCGACGCGGAAACTTACGCGCGCCTTTGGGCGCCCTACTTTGATCTGGATACGGACTACGCGCGCTTTGTTGCTGCCATTCCGCCGGAGGACGCCTTTCTGCGCGCCGCAGTGGATTATGGCTGGGGCATCCGCATCCTGCGACAGGATCCCTGGGAAATGCTGATCACCTTTATCCTCTCCCAACGCAAAAACATCCCTGCCATCCGCAGGGGTGTGGAAAACCTTTGTGAGCGCTTCGGCGCGCCAATCGGCCAAAAGACACCGTCTCTCTTCGCCTTCCCGGTGCCCCAGGTGTTGGCGGAACAGAGCGCGGAGAGCCTGGCCCCCTGCGGCCTGGGCTATCGCGCGCCCTACGTGCTGGCCGCCGCCCGCATGGTGGCAAACGGCACGCTGCGGCTTGAAGCACTGCGAAGCGCCACGGATGAAGAACTGCTGTCCGCGCTACTCGCCGTGCCCGGCGTGGGGCATAAAGTGGCCAGCTGCGTCATGCTCTTCGGCTTTTATCGGATAGCCGCCTTCCCCAGGGATGTGTGGATCAACCGGGTGGTACAGAACGAATATGGCGGTGATTTTCCGCTGCACCTGTACGAGGGCTGCGCGGGTGTGCTTCAGCAGTACATGTTTCATTATATCCGCCGGGCGGCGCCCATGCCTTATGCCAACGACGCCCCGGCTTGAACGAGACTGAGGATAAAAGTTGTGCGGCAAAGCCTAGCGCCCGCCGCCGGTTTGCGCCAAAAACAGGCGAACGCTGCACAGCGCGATGCGCCGGATGTTCTCGAACGTCTCTTCTCCCTGCCAAGCGGCGATTTCATCCGCAGTAAACCATCGCACCTCTGCGGTCTCCACGCCGTCCGGTCTGGGGGCTGTGTCATCCGTGGCCTGGCAACGATACACCAGATCAATGTACGCGTTGCCTGAGGCCACCTGCTCTTCCAGCACACAAAAAGGCGTGGGCAGTACCCGCGCGCGCTCATCCCCCAATTCGCGGCGCTCCGCGTTGGGCAGCAATCGCACGCGTAAACCGGTTTCTTCCTGTACCTCCCGCAGTGCCGTATCATGGGGCAATTCATCCGGATCCACATGCCCGCCGGGGCACATCCACCGCCCGTACTTGTTATGGCGCACCAGCAACACCCGCCCGCGGTCATCGTGCACCACAGCGGCCACTGTCCATGTCCGCCGGAGGCACATCACACAATCACCTTGCGGCACGCGTCCAGAAAGGCGTCCACATCTGCTTCGTCTGTATCCCAGGATGTGACCAGACGGGCTACGCCCTGTTCCGCATCCCACATGATGAAAGGGCGCACGCGCTGCAAGGGTTCAACGGCTTGCCGGGGCATCCGCACAAACAGTTCGTTGGCTTGGGCCGGTTGCGTCAAGCATACCCCCGGCAAGCCCACCAGGCCATCGGCCAGGCGTTTGCACATGGCGTTGGCGCGGACGGCGTTTTGCAGCCACAGATCATCCTGCAGCAGGGCCAGGTATTGCGCGGCTATGTAGCGCATTTTGGATGCCAGTTGGCCGCAGTTCTTTCGGATGTACGCAAACGCTTCCGCCAGCGCGTCATCGAAAAACACCACGACCTCGCCGAAGAGCAAACCATTTTTGGTGCCGCCAAAGCAGAGCACATCCACCCCCGCTTGCCAGGTCAGTTCCGCCAGGGTACAGCCCAGCGAGGCGACGGCGTTAGCGATGCGTGCGCCATCCATGTGCACCTTGAGCGTGTGCGCGTGGGCAAACCGCGTCAAGGCACACAGTTCCTCCTGCGTATAGACCGTGCCCAGCTCTGTGGCCTGCGTGATGGAGAGCACAGCGGGTTGGGCGTGGTGCATCACGCCCAGGTAGGGCATGTAGGGGCTCAGTTGCCCGGGCCGCAACTTGCCGTCTGTGCTGGGTATAGGCTGCAGTTTGGCCCCGGACATGCGCTCGGGCGCACCGCATTCATCACAGTGGATGTGGGCGGTATCCGCGCAGAGGATGGATTGATAGGGGCGCGCCAGCGCGCTCAGCGCGGCGCTGTTAGCGCCTGTGCCGTTAAAAACAAAAAAAGTGCGCACCTTGCGGCCGAATAGGCGGTCGAAGGCCGCCTCTGCCGCCTGGGTGTAGGGATCTGCGCCGTAAGATGGCGCGTGCCCCAGGTTGGCCGCAGCAAGCGCCTCCATTACCCGGGGATGTGCCGGAGATGCGTTGTCGCTGATGAAAAAATGGGTAGGCTGGGCTTCCAATACGCCGTGCTGCAAGGGGCGCCCCCTTCCCCCGCGCTGTGGCGGGCGGTGCTTTCTCGCCTTTGGCGATAAGCATACTATAGCATAGCGTCGGGGTGGATTGCAATGCCGCGCCTATGCGCGCCTGCCGGACAAAATATCGCCCACGCGCGCGCCCGGGTTCTCCATCATCGCGCGCAGCACCGCACCCTCATCCAGCCTGCCCAATGGACGCATGTCGCCGCCCAGCACTTGCACGTCGTTATAAAAATGGGCGCTCAACCGCCCCGCCAGGCGAGCGACGGGCACTTCCGCATCCACCACCCAGCTGCGCACCGGCAGCGCGGCCCGGCGCCGCAGTTGATCGTGCCGGCCCAATGCCCTGTGGAACTGGGTGTAGGCCGGGGTATCCCTTTCCCCCAAGGCAGCGTAGGCCAAGTAACTGCCTACCAGGCACAGGCTGAGGTTCAGCACCCCGTGCAGCAAACCCCAAAGCGCCGCACCCAGCAAGGCCGCGCCCAAACCCACGCCCATCCAGGCCAGGACGCGGCCCCCGGCCCCCCCGCCAAACCATGCCTCCGCCCAGGCGCGCACCGCTCTGCCACCATCCAAAGGCAATGCCGGCAACAGGTTGAAAAAGCACAGAACTGCGCAGTAGCGGATGAAGCGCGCGGCAAACAGCCCCGGCATCCACCCGTAATAAGCGGTTGCCGCGGCCGCTATCACCGCCGCTAGATTGACCAAGGGACCGGCCAGTGCCACCACCGTGGCCTGCCCCGGTGGCAGATCACGCCAGCCTTCCAGCGCGGCCCTGCCCCCGAAGGGCATCACCTCTAGGCTGGCCACCCGGATGCCCAGCGCGCGGGCCGCCAGCACGTGCCCGCACTCGTGCAGGGCCAGGGCAGGCAGCATGGCCGCCAGCGCCTCACCCTGGCCTAAAGCCGCCATGGTGGCGCAGAGCGCCCAAAAGGCCGGATGTACCGAAAAGGCCGTCTGCCCCCAATGCCACCGTATCATGGCGCGCGTAACAGGCCGCTGGGGTTGAGCGGTTGGCCATCCTTGCGCAGTTCAAAGAAAAACGTATCCCCCACCGTGCCGATGATCTGCCCGGTCTGTAGCGCCTCGCCCTCGCGCACGATGCAGGTGAGCAGGTCGCCGTAAAGCGTCTCCGTGCCCTCTTCGTGGCGCACGCGCACCATGTAGGCATCCTCACCCTGGGTGATGGCCATCACCTCGCCCGCCGCGGCCGCCACCACGCTCTGGGCTTCACAGGCGTACTGTAGCCAGGGCTCGCTCTGCTTCCAGGCATGCATGACGCGGCCTGTGGCTGGTTCACGGTAGCTGGCCGTACCGCTGCCCATATTCCAGAACACCAGAGCGCTCTCTGGCAGCAGGTTGCGCACAAACCGCAGGCGGCCCAGAGATTCATCCAGATCCATGGTCACAGCCTCGCGCACTGTGGCGGATGCCGTCTGCGCCCAGGGCTGGCGTATGTTGCCCAGCGCCAGCACGGCCAAGGCTGCGGCGCAGCACAGGGCGCAATCCCGCAGCAGGCGTTCGGCAAGGCCCGCGCCACGGCCCCGCACGGCTCGCCCATCCCTGCTGCGGCGCTGGGGGGTGGGGCCGGCCTGGCCTAAGGGCGGGGCCGCGCGGTTTCGATCCCGCAGGTTGATGGTTGAAACCCGTATGACGTGCGGTTCCCGCTCCGGCATGTGCATCCCTCCCGCACATGCTATGCAAGGCCCAGATGAAACATACAGCGCGCGGCGCGGTTACCGGCGGGCGTGCGCGTTCCGCGCGCCCTGTTTGCGTTGGGTGACGTTGAGCACCAGCCCTATGCCCGCCATGTTGGCGATGAGGTTGGATCCGCCGTAACTGATGAAGGGCAATGGGATGCCCGTGATGGGCATGACGCCGATGTTCATGCCCACATTTTCAAACACGTGAAAGAGCAGCATGCTCATTACCCCCGCGATCACCAGGCGACCGTAGCGATCCGGCGTGTTGTAAGAGAGCATCAGCATGCGCAAAAACAGCGTGATGTACAGCGCGAGCAGAATGAAGCAGCCGATAAAGCCCATGGTCTCACCGATGGAGGAAAAAATGAAATCCGTATGGTTCTCCGGCACATAGTTGAGGTGCGTCATGGTGCCGGGCACAAACATGCCCACGCCCTTGATGCCGCCGGAACCCACTGCTGCCATGGAATTGAGTATTTGAAACCCCGAACCCGTGGTGTCATGGGTAGGATCTATAAAGGCTGTGATGCGCCGCCAGCGGAAATCCCCCTTCTCCTGCAGCCACAGCATGACGGGCACGCAGGCCACAATGCCCGTGCCGATGATGCCCAGCCACAGCTTCAGGCTGCATCCGGATACCAGCAACAAGGTGAGAAAGATGACAATGAACACCAGCATGGTGCCCACATCCGGCTGCATGATGATGAGCAATAAAGGGATGCCGATGTGCGCGCATAGGCGCAAAAAATACTTCCAATTGGGAATAGGCTGCTTGTGGCGGGAAAGCTCGCTGGACAGGGAGATGATGATGGCGACCTTGGAGAGTTCCGAGGGCTGGATGGTTCGATCCCAAAGCACCTGAAACCAGCCGCTCATGCCGGCGATCGAATCGGTAAAAAGCACCACGAGCAGCAGCACGCAACTGCCGATGTAGAGCATGGGCCATATGCGGCCAAGCAACTGATAGTTGAGCATCATCATGCCCGCCACGGCGATGGGGCTTATCAGCACGAAGATGGCTTGCCATCGCCCGTTGCCAGAATCCATCACCAATTGAAAAAAGGAGCGGTTGGCGCCCAGTTCCGGATTAAAGTTGGTGATGGTCACAGCCAATACGCCAAAGATGGCCAGCGCGTAGGCCGTCAGGCAGAGCACCCAGTCAAAGTGCGGGCGCGCCAATCTGCTGATGGCGTTTTGCTGCATATGATCCCATCCTTTCTACAATCTGTGTGTTACTGCCTGTGTATTACTGGCGGCGGCGCTTGCCGAAGAGACGGCGCTCCCCCATCATGGATGGCAGGGGGATATTTTCACCCATCAGCCGTCGCAAAATGGCATCCATGGTCTCCCAGGTTTTACCGTCGCCCTCAATAATGGGCCGCCTGGCTATCAGGCACCGCGGCACTTCGTCATCTTCAAGCAGCGCGCCAGCCAGCGGCGCGTCAATGGTGCGGGCTACCACCTCCGGCGGGTACTGCATGCGCCGGGCCACCCAATCGGGGCGGATACGATTGATGATCAGGTGCAGGCGCGTGGGTCCTTCTTCCCCGGGGCGCTCCGCACCGCGGCTGCGTATCATACCCACCACTCTATCCGCATCGCGAATGGCGATATCGTCGGATGTGGTGACGACAATGGCGTCGGTTATCACATCCATGCACAGGGTGAAGGTATGTCCCACGCCGGAGGGACAGTCGATGATGACATAAGCAAAGCGCGTGCGTAGCATATTCACCAGCCGCTTGAAGAACGTGGCCGCAATGGCTGACGGCACCGCGATTTGGGACGTGCTTAAGAGAGAGAGGTTGGGCCGCTGCTTATCCACCACCAAGGCCTGCTCTAGCGTAGCGTGCTCGTCCATTACATCCACCAGGTCAAAGAGCACGCGGTTCTCCAAGCCCAGCATCAAATCCAGATTGCGCAGCCCCGTATCCATATCCATGAGCACCACCCGATGCCCGCGTGAAGCCAACCCCACCGCCAGCGAAACGGCGATGATGGATTTGCCCACGCCCCCCTTGCCGGATACCACCGCCCACACCGGTGTCATGCGCAGCACCTCAATCCTCTGTAATCTCGCCCGTCAGTAGGCCAGCGCGTTGGCGGCCGGCATGTATTCCTGGCCGGATACCGTGCGCTGATCCATGTAATAGTTGATGATCTCGCGCACGGCGATGGCCGCGTGGCCGCCGCTGTACCCGTTGGGGATGTAGCAAACCACGGCGATTTCCGGGTTTTCGTAGGGCGCATAAGCCACGAACCAGGCGTTGTTCTCCAGGTCTATCTTGCTGACCTGGGCCGTACCCGTCTTGCCTGCCATGTCATTCTGGTACTTAAAGTTGCGAAAGTAGGCGGAAGCGGTACCGCCTTCGTCAACCACGCCCTTCATCCCCTCGTGTATGAAAGGTATGTAGGGCGCTAACTCGTTCATTTGTGTGTTGATGATGGGCGTGCTGCGGCTGACGAGTTCCCCTTCCGGCGTGGTGATGGAATCGATGATGTTCAGATCATAAACCGTACCGCCGTTGGCCACGGCGGCTACGTAGCGGGCCACCGCCACCGGGGTAACCGAGGTGATGGACTGGCCGATGCCAGTCATAATGGTCTGGCTGCCGCCCCACTTGACCTCGTTGAGAGCGATGTAGATGTCGCCCACCACGGCTTGCAGGTACACCAGCTCGCGCGACATATCCAGTTCTTCCATCAATACCGTGCGGATGTTGCGCACCCATGCGCCCTGGGCGGTGTCGACTGCCATATCCATCAGACGCTTGACGCACCGATCCAGTTTGCTTTCTTCAAAACTGATATTGCGCTCTTTGGCAATCTTGCGCAGGTGTTTTTTGAGCGTATTGGCCACGATGGATGGCGTCCAAGTGGATTGCTCTGCGGCGCTGATGGCCTTGGTGGGGTCGTAGAGCATCTGCTGGTTGCCCACAAAGCTCTGCAGCTCGCCGGGTAAATCCAGCCCTGTCTTGGATGTAAGCCCATACAGAGCCGCATACTTGTACAGCACCGCCGAGCCGATGCGCGAGGAGATGGTGTAAAAGAAATAGTTGCAAGAGTTTTTCAGGCCATATACAATCGTCTGATCCGCGTGCCTGCTAATGAGCTTGGGCGATATCCAGCACCGAGGCGGACTGGACTGATCGTAGAGGATAAAAGGGCCTTCGTCGCTGATCTTCTCATAGGGGCTCAGGCTACCCGTGGCCATGGCGGCCGAAGCCGTCACCATCTTAAAGATAGAGCCCGGCGTAGCCAGGGAGGCGATGGCGTTGTTCATCAGCGGCCGTCGTTCGTCGTGCACAATGGCCAAAGCGGGGTCGCCGCCCACAATAAAGGCATTGGGGTCGTAGGGCGGATAGCTGGCCATGGCCAATACCCGGCCGTTGCGCACATCCACCACCACCGCCGCGCCTTTTTCCGCCAGCTTGATGGGTACGGCCTCGTAATCGCGGCCGCTGCCCTGCAAGTCCTCTTTGTTGGCCTCCAGCCAACGCGGGTCGCCCATCAGGTCGTTCTGTACGCCGCGTATCTCGCGTACCGTTTCCTCCAGGCCGACCTCAGCCACGCGCTGCAGGCTGGAATCAATGGTCAGCTTGATGTTGTTGCCATTTTGTGGCGGAAAATTGTATAGCTCGCGGCTGATGGTGCCGTAGCGGTCTATCTCCACCACCCGTTTGCCCACCCGCTGGGATGAATTGGCGGTCAGTCTGTCCTCCATGGATTTTTCCACACCATCCAGGCCTATCAAATCGTTTAGCTGGTAGCCCTTATCCTTCAACTGCTCGTAGTAGGTATTCTCATTCTGTATCTTACCGATGTAGCCGACAATGTGGGCCATGTGTGTGCCGTTGGGGTACACCCGCTGGGTGCTCATGCTGATGCTGATGCCCGGCAGCAACAGGGAACGGGTCTCGATCTCAATGACACTCTCCCAATTGACGTTGTGGGCGATGGTGATGGGTGCGGTGAGAAAGGCGTTCATCTGCATCTCTTGCCAGATGCTGAGCACCTGCAGTTTCTTCGTTTCAGACAGAGACTCCGGGATACGGTACTGGGTGCACAACTTGGCGAAGATTTCATCTACAGGCATGGTTTTCGAGAGATAGAAGTTGCTGCGCCAGCGGGATTCGCGCAACTCTTTCGCCTTGTCGGATATGTCGATGCGCTGCCAATCAAAGTACCACGCCTGCGTCTGCGGATCGCGCTGCAAAGAGAAGCCGCCAATGGTGACGCCGCCATAGCGTTCCACTATCTCAATGGCCTCCAAAATGGCGCGGGTATACTCCGCGTAGGCGCTGAGCGTCTTGCCTGCCGCGTCGGTGGCCGTGGATTTCCAAGTAGGGTCGCGATAGAACTGCACATCGTATATCTTTTTGTCGTAGGCAAGGATTTTAGAGTTGACATCCGTGATCATGCCCCTATCCCCATGGGTGTAGATGGTCTTGGTCATCTTGCCGGCGGCTACCTCGCCATAGCTGTCGCCGGAGCGTATCTGCAGGTTAATCAACTGAGCGAACAGCACCCCAAACAGCACAAAGATCACCGCCCCGGTGGCGATGTAGCGCTTGCGGAATTTCTCTTTCATACGGATACCTCTCCTCGCGGGCACATGGGCCTTGCTATCCGGCGCGGCGCTTGGCGGGCCGCTTTTTTCTGGTGTGGTGCATGATGAAGTTGGCCATGTAGTACACCGGCAGCGCCGCCGCCGCGCTGTAGAGCACGCCGCGCGCGCTGCGCAGTACCAGCACCAGGGTCACATCCACGCCGTTTAAATAAATGTAGCTGAGCGTCAGCGCCTCGTAAAGGGCCACCATGGCCGCGCACAGCAAGGTGGGGTGAAAGATGCGTTGCCTGCGCCCCGAAAAGCGGGCGATGAGCAGCCGGGCCAGCCGGGCCGACGCGTAACCCATCAGCGGGTACATCAGCAGGTAAAAAATAGGCAGTTCGCCCACCATGGCATCCATCAGCAGCCCCAGCGCCGCGCCCAGGCAAAAGCCCGTGTAAGTATCCCCTTCCATCGTGTAGTAGGCCAGGATGGCGGCCAGCAGATCCGGCTTGATTGGCAGGAAGGTGAAGTAGGGCAAAAAGGTGGTCTGTATGATGTAGGTGGCAAACACCGCCAACACCATGCGCACGCCCTTGCCCATCCGCATCCCTCCCCCATCAGTTGCCGTTTAAGAATTGTTCGCGCATCTGTCTCTCCTCCGGGCTCATGTCGTCATCCCCCAGCAGGTCTTCCCCTGCACTTGGGGCGGGCGTGTCTTGCGCGGAGGCGGCCTGATCCGGCTGCACGGTCTCCCCCGGCGCAGGCGTGGGCCCGCTGCGTCCCGGCGCGCCGGGCAGCGGCGGCGGCGTGGCGTTGAGCTGGCTGTTGCTGATGGTGGTCTGCGGCAGAGCCGTGGGCACGGCCATGATCTCAATGCCATCCGAGTTCTGGCTCTCGGGCATCTCCTGCGCCTCAGGCTGATAGCGGAGAATCAGCACTTCCTCAATGTGCTTAAAATCCGCTACCGGCTCCACCACAATGTAGTACTTGTTCTCATCCAGCGAGCGGGTGCTCTCGCGCACGGTGCCCATCACCAGGCCCTTGGGAAAGGGCAGGCCGATACCGGATGTGATGACCGAATCCCCCGGGCGCGGCACGCTGGATGCGGGCAAATAGTACATGCGGCACATGGGCTGACCGTCTATGCCCAGCGTACCCCGCAGGATGCCCTGGTCGCGGCTGGATTCGATGAGCCCGGCGATGTTGCTGTCGCTGTCGATGATGGTGATCACCTTGCAGGTATTCGCGTATACCTCGTACACATGGCCGATGAGCCCGCTGGCGGTGATCACCGCCATGTTGACCCCCACGCCGTCAGCGGAGCCCTTGTTCAGCATGAAGGTGGAGAACCAGTTGCCGGGTGCGCTCTGTATTACCTGGGCCACCAGCGGATCCATACCGCTGTTGGCTTCCTGCGCGCCCAGCAGGGCGGTCAGGCGATCCACCTCGTTCTGTAGCTCTTCCACAAACAGCGCGTCGTACATCAGGCGGTCGTTCTGCGCCTTGATCAGGTTGTACTCGTACTCAATATTGCTGCGCAGCTTGACCCGGGCCACGTAGTCGCTGATGCCTCTGGCGATGCCCGCAAAGAAGCCATGCACCGGCGTGATGACGGTGACCAGCACGTTTTCGGGCAGAAACGTCTTTTGTACATACTGAGAGTACCCCGCCAGGCCCATCAGCGCCAGCAACAGGACGACCAGCATAACGCGCAAAAATTTTTGCCCGCCGCTGCGTTCCTGTTTTTGCAGTTTTTGCGCCTGCTGTATGGCCATGCTTCCTCCCGTTTATACGATACAATGCCCCTGCCCTACTCTACCATGGTGTCACCTTGACCGATACGCGGGATAATATCCATGTTTTCCGCCAGGTAATAGGCCCCCCACACCACGCACTCATCCGGCGTCTTGGCCACCTGCACGGGCACGCCCAGCTCGGTCGCTATCAACACATCCAGCCCCGTCAGTTGCGCGCCGCCGCCAGTCAGATAGACGCCGGCGCGCAACACATCCGAGGCCAGTTCCGGCGGGGTGCGCTCCAACACCCACCGCACGGCCTCCACCACGGCTTCCAGGGGTTCACCCAAAGCGGTATATATCTCGCCTATCTCTACCTCCACATGGCGCGGCAGGCCCGTCACCACATCGCGCCCCCGCACCACCACCTTGCGCGCATCCCTGGGCGGCACGGCGGAGCCGATATCTATCTTCAAATCCTCCGCGATGCGGTCACTGATGAGGATTTTGTGTTCGGTTTTCATATAATGGACGATGGCTTCATCCATTTTGTTGCCCGCAATGCGGATGGAACGGGATACCACCAGGCCGCCGCAGGATATCAGCGCCACCTCTGTGGTACCGCCGCCGATATCCACCAGCATGCTGCCCATGGGCTCGTAAACGGGCAGACCGGTGCCCAGGGCTGCGGCAAAGGGTTGATCCACCACGTGCACGGCCCGCGCCCCGGCGGAACGCGACGTTTCATCTATGGCGCGGCGCTCAACCGCGGTCAGCCCGCAGGGTACGGAGATGACGATGCGGGGTTTGGAGATGCGAAGGCCGCCGATCGCCTTGCGCAAAAAGTAACGCAGCATCATTTCAGTCAGTTGAAAATCCGCTATCACGCCATCCACAATGGGGTGCTCCGCCTGTATATCGTTGGATACGCGCCCCAGCAGCAGCCTCGCATCCTCGCCGATGGCTTCTACGTTGCGCTTGCTCTTGATGGATACCACCGCCAGCGTGGGCTCATAGAGCACAATGCCCTTGCCCTTAACCGCCAGCCGAAAAAAACAGGTGCCCATGTCGATGGCTACATCCGGGGCCATGATCTCCAGGGCCAACGCGCTCCCTCCTCTCCATCAAAACGCTGGGTGAAACTTTTGCAGCAGCTGCCGCGCGGCGGCCATAGGCAGGCCCATCACGTTGGATGGTGAACCCTCTATGGCCTGCACATACATGCCCGCGCGCCCCTGTATGGCGTAGGCCCCGGCCTTGCCCATGGGCTCACCGGTGGCCACGTAGCCGGCGATATCCCGCGCTGTCAGGGGCAAAAAGCGCACGCGGGTGCGATCCAGCGCTGTCTCTTGCCGGCCGATGGCGGCATCAATGGCGCACAGGCCCGTGTACACGTCGTGCCAGCGGCCGGCCAGCAAGGCCAGCATGCGCGCGGCGTCCTCCTCATCCCGCGGCTTGCCCAGCACTGCATCACCGCATGCCACCACGGTATCCGCCGCCAGCACCAGATCACCCGGGCAGCGCGCGGCCACGGCCTGGGCTTTGCGCTGGGCCAGGGTCACCACCAGCGCTTGCGGCGGGCCTTCCATGCCCTCATCCACATCGGATACCACCACGCGGAATGGTACCCCCATGTATGTGAGCAGCTCGCTTCTGCGCGGGGAAGCGGAAGCCAGAACGATGGGTCTCTGGAAGGTGTGGGTCATGGCATCCTCCGTTATGTTGCGGGATTATTAACTTATTATATCACAGCGCAGCTTTTTTTGCACCAGAACTGCAATATTTGTACGCAAAAACCAGGCCCGGACTCGCCCGCGCGAAACCGGGGCCTGGATAGGTGCGCCTATTGCTGCGCCTGATCCGTCTGTTGAAGCGACGCCTGGGGCACAGCGGCCTCAATGACTGTAGTGCCCACCTTGGCAAACTCATCCCGGGGATGACGGCGTACCCGCATGGCGATACACTTTTTCGGGCACTTTGCCACGCATTGGCCGCAGCCCGTGCATGCCTCCGTGACGGCGTGGGGCTGCTTGGGCGATCCGGCGATGGCCTCAAACTGACAAGCGCGCTTGCAAAGCCCGCAGCCGATGCACTGACCGGCATCGATAACCGCCTCCCGCCGATTATCAAAGTCGCCCCATATGGCACTGGTGGGGCACACCTCGGCGCACATCATGCAGCCGACGCACTTTCCCCTGTCGATCACCGGCAGGTGATCCCGCATGGTGATGGCCCCAAACTTGCAGGCCCTGTAGCACAGTTCACACCCCACGCAGCCCACCTTGCAATTGTCGCTGACCAGCTTGCCCTCATCTGCGGCGCGGCAGAGCAGTTGCACCGGCGCATCCGCCGGCTGCATGGAGAGCACCTTTTTGGGGCACACAGCCACACACTGGGTGCAGCCCGTGCAAAGCTGCGGATCGACCACCGCGATCTTCATGCGCTCGTCGATGGTGATGGCGCCAAAAGGGCACACCCTGGCGCAGGTGCCCAAGCCCAGGCAGGCGTAATGACACGCCTTGTTGCCATCCGAAACCAGGGAGGCGGAGAGACAATTGGGTATGCCCTGATATTGAAACTTGGGTTTGCACCGCTCTGTGGTGCCCTGGCACTTAACCGTCGCCACCATGCGTGCGGCATCTCCAGCTTCCGTGCCCATGATCTGGGCGATCTGCTGCGCCACCGCCGGGCCGCCCACCGGACAGCCGTTGACAGGGGCGCTT
>JAITTS010000048.1 GCA_031286995.1 Oscillospiraceae bacterium | reverse complement strand
TTTAGCCAGGTAGTAGCCCCCCTGCGCACCCCGCACACTGCGCACCAGCCCGGCCTTGCGCAGCCCAGCGATCAACTGCACCAGGTATTGCTCCGGCACGTTCTGGCGCTGGGCGATGGTCTTGATGGATTGCGGGGCATCCAGGTGCTGCGCCAGGTCAAACACGGCGTGGATGCCATACTTGGCACGGGTGGAAAGCTTCATAAGGCCCCTCTCTGATGGTTTCGCTCGCTTAATCCTGATCATTTTCCTCGTGTTTCCGTTTGATATCCTAGCACGCCTACGCCGCCCCGTCAAGGGGATGTTGACCTTTTTTGTCAACTTTCTTTTTAAAAAAATTTTTATGTAAATAATATTTGACATTTTGTCTTTTTTGAAATACAATAAGTCCATATCATACAACTTCACCATCAGAGAGGAGCTTCCCCACCATGTCGTATCAAAGCAAGAGAACCATTGTCAGCATGCTCGCAGGCATCGCCCTGGCCATCGCCTACATCTTCTACGCGCTGGGCGGCGGCGCGCCCGATCCGAACGACCTGAGGGCCTGGGCGACCGCCATGCTGGTCTTTATCGGCATCGGTGTGGCGGCGCTGGTCGTCATCCAAATCATCTTTCACATTTTGTTTGCCGTGGGCACCGCAGTGAGGCGGCGGGATTGTGATGACAAGCAGGTCGAAAGAATCCTCTCCGCTACCATGAGTGAAGACGAGATGGATAGACTGATCACCCTGCAATCCACCCATGCAGGGTATATCTGCGCCGGGATAGGTCTCCCTGCTGCTTTGGTGATGCTGGCCCTCGGGGCATCCGCGGTCGCCGCGCTGCATACCGCGCTCGGCGCTTTTGCCGCCGGATCGCTGGTGGAGGGCATCGTGAGCATCCGCTTGTACGAAGGAGGCGTGCGTCGTGGATAAAAAACTGGCTATCACCAACAGCATCCGCAAACTGCGGTTTTTCGCCGATGAAATGACTCAGCTGGAGCTTGCGGAAAGAGCGGGCGTTTCGCGCCAGACCATCGTCGCGCTGGAGGCGGGCAAGTACACCCCATCGCTGGAGCTGGCCTTTCGCATCGCCCGCGTATTCGGGGTGGGCATTGCGGATGTATTTGCGTGCGGGCAGGAGGAAAAAGAACCATGAGCGGCAAGCAGAATGCGGTATTTGCGGGGGAGCGCATGCGGGCGGTCATCTGCCAGCAGTACAGTTCGCCGGATGTGCTGAGGCTCGCGGAGATGGCGAAACCACGCCCGAGGGACAATGAGGTTTTGATAAAGGTTTATGCCGCGTCCCTCAACGCGTACGATTGGCATCTGCTGCGGGCGGATCCGTTCTTTGTGCGCGCCAAGGCAGGGCTCTTCAAGCCCCGCAACACGATATTGGGCGGCGATATTGCCGGTGTCGTGGAAACCGCGGGCAGCGGCGCGCGGCGCTTTAAGCCGGGCGACGCGGTCTATGGGTGCCTGGAATCCTGCGGCGCGGGCGGGCTGGCCGCAGGCGGCCTTGCCAAGTATGTGTGCGCTAGGGAAGGCGTGCTGGCCCCCAAACCGCCCGGCGTAACATTTGAGCAGGCCGCCGCAACACCCATGGCCGCCGTCACCGCCCTGCAAGGCCTGCGCGACGCGGGGCGGATCAAACACGGGACACGGGTTTTGATCAACGGCGCATCCGGCGGCGTGGGAACGTTTGCGGTGCAGATCGCCAAAGCCTTTGGCGCGGAAGTGACCGGCGTATGCAGCGCGCACAGTTCGGATATGGTCCGCGCCATCGGCGCGGATGTTACCGTGGACTACGCCGTGCAGGATTTCAGCAGAACCGGCCAGCGCTATGATCTGATACTGGACATTGCGGCCAACCACACCGTTGCGGATTACAGGCGCGCGCTATGCCCCGAAGGCCTCTGCGTGGTTGTTGGGTTCTCTGCCCTGGGGCACACGCTGCGGGTGGCCTTGGCCACATTATCCGGCACAAAATATGAGGGCAAACGCATCGTATTGCTCGCTGCGAACAACACTGACGGAAAAGATTTGGTTTTTATAAATGCGCTGCTTGAAGCGGGCAAGATTGTGCCTATAATCGACAGGCACTATCCCCTGACGGAGGCGGCCAACGCCATTCGATACATTGAAACAGGGCATCCCAAAGGGAAAGTGGTCGTGGTGATTGGCGGGCATGCGACGCCGGCATGTGGCGTCAAGCAGCCTTCCTTCCCATGAAAGTAAAAAAAAGCATCTGCATCATGCAAAAAAACTGCCGCCGTATTGACTGCGTCTGCCCGACTTGCTATGATGGAGCAAGGGCGCGTCCCGATGATCGCCGCGCGCTCATCCACACAAAACAAAAGAGGGAAAGGGTGGTATTTTCATGGCGAAGAGACGTTTGCTGGGGTTGCTGCTCGCGCTGGCGCTGCTGCTGAGCGTGGCCGTACCCGCAATGGCCGAGATCGGCACGGTCAATCTATCCGGGGCGCTGGTCATTCTGCACACAAACGATATACACGGGCGCGCGGTTGCGGATTCTGCCACGGGCGCGCTGGGCTACGCAACCATCGCCAAGATGAAGAAAGATCTGCAGGCTGCGGGCGCATCCGTGCTGCTGCTTGATGCTGGTGACGCATCCCAAGGCTCGCCGCTGGTGAACCTGAGCTACGGCATAGGGGCTTTCGAATTTATGAATGCCGCAGGCT
>JAITTS010000006.1 GCA_031286995.1 Oscillospiraceae bacterium | reverse complement strand
GGCAGAGCTTGCTGCGGGCGGCCTGGGTGGGCGGGGTCATCTGCGTTACGGGGCAGGCCATCAACGACATAGCGGCGCGTTGGCTGGGCTTAAATCAGCAGGATGCGGACACGGTGGCCAGCATTGTGCTGGTGTTTTTGGGGGCGCTGCTCACGGGGTTGGGCGTGTACGACCGCATTGGCAAGTACGCGGGGGGTGGTTCCATCGTGCCCATCACGGGCTTTTCCAACTCCATCGTGTCCTCGGCTATGGAGTTTAAGCGCGAGGGTTTTGTGACCGGCGTGGGCGCGAAGATGTTCACCATCGCCGGGCCGGTGCTGGTCTACGGTATCGGCGCGTCGGTGATAGTGGGCGTGCTCTACTTTTTCTTTGGGGGTTGACCCATGGGCAACAAGCGGATCGGGATGCAGACTATACAGCTAATGGAGAAGCCCCGCGCGGCTGCGTGGGCATCTGTGGCCGGGGCCAAGGAGGGGGAAGGCCCCCTGGGGGATCAGTTCGATCGGGTACTGCAGGATGACCTGCTGGGCGAAAAGACATGGGAAATGGCCGAAAGCAAGATGTTTGAACAGTGCATTCGCCTGGCCCTGACCAAGGCGGCGGTGATGCCCGAACAGGTGCACTTCTTGATAGGCGGCGATCTGCTCAACCAGATCATCGCGGCCAGCTTCGCCGCCAGGCAGCTGGCCACGCCCTTTTTGGGGCTGTACGGGGCGTGCTCTACCATGGCGGAATCCCTGTGTCTGGGGAGCATGCTCATAGATGGGGGCATGGGGGATGTGGCGGTGTGCGCGGCCAGCAGCCACTTTTGCACAGCGGAGCGCCAGTACCGTGCCCCGCTGGAGTTGGGCACGCAGCGCCCACCCACGGCCCAGTGGACGGTCACCGGCGCGGGGGCCACCCTGCTGCGCGCGGCAGGGCAGGCGCAGGATGCCAGGGTGTGCCTGACCCACGTCACCCTGGGCAAGGTAGTAGATCTGGGCATAGACGACGCCAACAACATGGGCGCGGCCATGGCGCCTGCAGCGGCGGATACGCTCTGCGCACACTTGCGGGATACGGGCCGCGCCCCGGAGGATTACGACCTGATCGTCACCGGCGACCTGGGCAGCCTGGGGCGGCAGCTGATGCTGGAATTGATGCGCCAGGCGCACACGCCGGTGCCGGAGAAGCGCAGTATGGATTGCGGCATGGTCATCTTCGCCCCCGAGCAGGATACGCATGCGGGAGGCAGCGGGTGTGGCTGCTCGGCGGCGGTGCTCAACAGCACGCTGATGGCGCGGCTCGCCGAAGGGCAGCTCAAGCGCGTGTTGTTCATGGCCACCGGCGCGTTGCTCAGCCCCGTCAGCAGCATGCAGGGGGAGACCATACCGGGCATTGCCCACGCCGTGGCACTTGAGCACGTGGAAGGGGGCGCGTAATCGTGTGGATGTACATCAAGGCGTTTGTGGCGGGCGGCGCGCTGTGCGCTGCCGGTCAGTGGTTGATCTTGCGCACGCGCATGACCTCGGCCCGCATCTTGGTGGGCTATGTCACCGCCGGCGTCGCGCTGGGGGCCATAGGTCTCTACAAACCCCTGGCGGATTTCGCGGGGGCCGGGGCCACGGTGCCCCTGACGGGCTTTGGCAACGCCCTGGCGCAGGGCGCCATCAAGGGCGTACAAGAAAAAGGCCTGCTGGGCGCCTTTACCGGCGGCGTGGCGGGCACGGCGGGCGGCATTGCGGCGGCCATACTGTTCGGCTACCTGGTATCCGTCCTCTTTAATCCCCAAATGAAGGAATAGTTTAACGATAGTACCTGTGTTTGGGCATGGGCAGGCGCTTTTTGCGCGCGCGCTTGCTGCTGGCGCGGCGGTAAAGGGCGCGCAGCAACAGCAGAAAGAGCGCTAGCGACACGCCCGCCCAGGTGACATATTCCCACGAGAAGCGGGGAAACGGGTTGGGATCGGCCAAGGTGCTGGCTTCGATATCCGCCAGGGAAGGGGGCGCGTCTTTGCGCGCCTCAATGGATCGGGTGGCGTACAGCTCGTACTCCACAGTCTCCTGCCCGTTGGGGTAGAAGGTGAGGATGCCCATGGTCTCGCCCTCTGTCACGGGTGCGCGGTCCGGGCGTATCCAGTTGACGTGGGAAAGTTTGCCAAAATCGTTCTTCAGCGCTTCTATCTCCGCCAGCGCGCCCACCACATGCACATCCCTCTCCGCATAGTCGGGGCTCACGCGTATGCCAAGCTCTAACCGGCCCAAGTTGGCCTTGTCAGACAGGTCAAAGCCCGATATGTTCAGCACCCGCGGGTTGGCGGCGTACAAGGCGATAGGATCTGTGCTGACGTACTGGGTAAAGCCGTAATCCATCAGCCGCTGGGTATCGTACCAGCGTCCCCGGTCGCTGGTGTAGAACACCACGCTAACAAATTCCACATAGTTGCGCCGTGCCGCGCCCACAAAACAGTTCATGGCTTCGGAGTGGAAGCCGGTCTTGATGCCGATAGCATCCCGCGAGTAATAGCCGTTGTCCGGATCGTTGCGCAAGTAATAGTTGTTGGATACCAGTTTGCGGACGGGGTGGGTGTTGCTGGCGGGCATGGTGTACTCATAGGTGGCGGCCAGTTCGCGGAATTGGGGTATCTCCATGGCGGCGCGGGCGATGATGGCCATATCCCTGGCGGTGGTGTAGTGGTTTTCATCCATGTAGCCGTGGGGGTTGGCAAAGTGCGTATTGGTGCAGCCCAGGAAGGCCGCAGTGCGGTTCATTAAATCCACAAACTCTTCTACGCTACCGGATACATATTCCGCCAGGGCAATAGCCCCGTCGTTGCCAGATCGCATCATCATGGCGTAGAGCAGATCCCGTACGTTGACCACTTCTCCCTCGGAGAGCGGAATTTTGGATGCGTCCTCAGGCAGGTTCGTGGCGTTGTAGCTGATGGTGGTGGTCTCCGACAGGTCGCCAAACTGTATGGCCAGCAGCGCGGTCATGATCTTGGTGGTGCTGGCCGGGAACATCACCTGATCCGCGCTCTTTTCAAACACCGGCGTGCCGGTGGTGGTCTCCACCAAAATGGCGGATGTGGCGATGAGCATATCCTGCGTCAGCAGCTCCGGGCGCAATTCATCGTAGGGTTCCGCATTTGGGTGCAATGTGGGCTGCGGGATGGCCGTAGGCCCCGGCTGGGGGGTCGCCTTGGCGGCCAGGCCGCAGGCTTGGGGCCACAGCGCGAACAGAGCGCACAGGGCCAGGCAGCACAAACTGCGCGCCCGGGGAGCAAGGGCATCGCCAAGCATTAAGAGGACACGTCCTTCCGTAACCATGCTACAAGTTCGCACAGGCCGGCGCAGCGGCTGGCACCATCTAGCATACACAAAAATGTGATATTTTAATATAGCATGTTTTCGTTGCTTTGTATAGATGCGCATCAGATCGCTGCATTTTTGCAAACTTGCAAAAAAACTTTCTTATTCAGCCATGGTTTATTACAAAATTGCAGAAAAAATATTTCATTTTCATGGCTTTCCATCTTGATTTTTGGTGGGTGCGGAGGGTACAATATAGCTATTGTAAATTTCGGTACGACCGTTACGGGTGAGGAGTGGGCGAGATGGCGAATAAGCGCGTGCTGCTGGTGGATGACGAGCCCCTGATCGTCAAAGGTCTCCGCTTCAGCCTGGAACAGGATGGGTACGAGGTAGAATCCGCCGCCGACGGGGAAGAAGCGGTTGAGATGTTCTTTGGCGCCCCCTTCGATCTGGTGTTGCTGGATGTTATGCTGCCCAAGCTTAACGGTATTGAGGTGTGCCAGCGCATCCGCGAGCGTTCCAGCGTGCCCATCATCATGCTCACCGCCAAGGGTGAGGATATTGATAAGATACTGGGCCTGGAATACGGCGCGGATGATTACATGACCAAGCCCTTCAACATTCTGGAGGTGAAGGCCCGCATTAAGACCGTGCTGCGCCGCAGCGCGCCCGTACCCATTGTGGAAGAAAAGCGCATCATTTGCGTGCGGGATATGGAGGTCAATCTCATCAACCGCTCCGTCACCCTGGCGGGGCGGGAGATCAAGCTGACGGCCAAGGAGTTTGATCTGCTGCAGATGTTCATCACCAACCGCGGCAAGGTGTACAGCCGGGAAAATATGCTGGAGACGGTGTGGAAGTACGACTACCTCGGCGACATGCGCACGGTGGATGTGCACATACGCCGCCTGCGGGAAAAGATAGAGCGCAACACGGCGCAGCCGGAATTTATCTTCACCAAATGGGGAGTGGGTTACTATTTCACGGATAAAGACTAACCCTTTTTCCAGCATACGCACTAAAATCGTGCTCGCCTTTCTGCTCATCGTCGTGGTGTCGTTCAGCGCCATCGCGCGGCTGTTGACCGGATTGGTGGGCGATTCTCTTTTTGCGGAAAAAACGCGGGCCGAGCAACGCACGGTAGAGTCGCTGGCTACGCGTCTCTCGGATATCATGGCTGACATGGATGGCCGGGCGCTCTACACGGCCGTGCAGCAGGCGGGCAGCCAGCTGGGCGGGCGGCTCTTGGTGCTGGATACAGATGGCAAGGTGCAGGCGGATTCCTTCTCGGCCTACAACGGCATGCGGCTGCAGCTGGCGGAAGTGATCAGCATCCTGCAGGATGGCAAAAGCGTGGATTACGGCTTTCACCTGCTGCCGGGGGGTGGCGCGCGCCAGCGCCCATCTTGGCTGGATGTGCTGGGCTATCGCGATCTCAGCCAGGTGTGGGTGGGTTATTTTACCGCCGCCATGCAGGCGGATGGCAGGCCGCTGGGCGTGTTGCTCTACTCATCCCAGGTGCAGGATATGGTGGATTCCATGACCGCGCTGCGCGATGAAATGACACTTTACTTTTTGGTTGCGGCTTTGGGTGTGGTGCTGCTCAGCCTGCTGGTATCCCGCTGGATCACCAAGCCCATCGCCGCCCTTACCAAGGGCATTGAGCAGACCACAAAGGGCGATTTTACCAGCCGCGTGCGCGTCAGTGGCGGCGGGGAGATGGCGCGCCTGGCCGAGACCTACAACCTGATGTCCGAGCGGCTGGAGAATTTGGATAACTCTCGCAACCAGTTCGTATCCAACGCCTCCCACGAGCTCAAAACCCCCCTGGCCACCATGAAGATTCTGCTGGAATCCCTGATTTACCAGGAGGACATGGATCCGGCGCTGCGGCGTGAGTTTATGCAGGATATCAATAAAGAGATAGACAGGCTGAACATGGTGATCGGCGATCTTTTAACCCTGGTGCACATTGATAGCCACAAGATGAAGCTGCGGCGGGAGATGATGACCCTCTCCACATCCGTCAAAGAGGCGGTGCGCAGGCTGGCCCCGCTGGCCAGCGACAGGGGGCAGGAGATTGAGGTGGCGCTGCACGACCCCTGCGAAATGTTCGCCGACCCCGCCAAGCTACAGCAGGTGATGTACAACCTGGTGGATAACGCCATCAAGTATACGCCCGACGGAGGCAGGGTGCGCATCACGCTGGAGCGCATGGGGCGCGATGCAGTGCTGAAAATAGCCGATACCGGTGTGGGCATCCCCAAAGAGGATTTGCCTCACGTGTTCCAGCGCTTCTACCGGGTGGATAAGGCGCGATCCCGGGAGACCGGGGGTACGGGCCTGGGCCTTTCCATCGTGCAGCAGATCGTGCGACTGCACGGCGGCAGCATTGATGTGGAGAGCGATCAGGGCAAGGGCACCACCTTCATTTTACAGTTGCCGGTCAAGTAAAGGCTGGCCGTGTTTGCCTGCCGCAGCAAGCGGCGCAGATGTGTACAGGGGGAGGAAAGAGCATGCGCAAAATTTTGTGCGGGGTGGCGGTTCTGGCAGCTTCTTGGGCGCTGTGGCCCTGGCTGAGCCAGCTGATGCCGTCCCGGTTGCTGACGGTATCCGCATCCCCGCAAGAGACGCAGGTGCCCGTGCAGCCCATGGCCCAGCTTCAGCAACAGGATGCGCAGCGCGTCACGCTGTATTTTCGCTACATGCGCACCGGCTACCTGACCCAAGAGGAACGCGTGCTGGATGTGCCGCGGGATCAGACCGTGGAGCGCTGTATATTAGAAGCGCTGCTGGAAGGCCCCGGCGCCGGATCCTTGGATCTGACGCCCCTGTTTTTCGGCGAGGTATCGGTGCTGGGCGCGCGGCGGGCGGATGATACGCTGACGGTGACCTTGAGCGACGCCTTCTTTCTGCCCCCGGCGGATGCCCCCGCAGATTGGGGCAACTACCCATATTGGCAGCAAGAGGTGCCTCTGCGGCGCCGCTTGGCGTTGCAGGCCATGGTCAACGCCCTCACCGAGGGCGGGCGTTTTGCCAAGGTGGAGCTGCTGGTCTCCACCGGCCCGGGGGATACCCATGGCCAGCGCGTGGCCCGCGCCGCCTTCTACCCGGATGAGGACGACGTCACGCGCATACTGGATCCGCTCACCCGCGCGGAGGATGTCATCCTCACCCCTCAACGCGCGCTCACGGTCGCGCTGGAAGCCTGGCAGCGCAAGGATTGGATGACGCTCTACACTTTTTTACGGCCGGGGGCCGATGCGCTGCCCTCAGAGACCGACTTTATCGCCCGCATGGCGGGGGTGGAAAAGTCGCTGCTCAACTACCGGGTATCCACGGGCACGGTGTCTATGGATGGGGCGCAGGCCACGGTGTGCGTGGATGTGCAGGTGATGGGCAAGGATGGCACGCTGACCGACGCCAAGCAGCGGCCCATGCCGCTCTCGCGCGAGCGGGGTAACTGGAAGGTATCCTACGATACACTGAGAACCCTGATGGATCTTTAGACCGGTAAAGGAGGGAGAATGGGTGGTGAAGAGATTGCGCCTGGCGGCCCTGTGCGCCGCCCTGTCCTTGGCCTTGTGCGGCTGTGCGAATCAGCTGACGGAACGCCGCGCGGCGGAGATGCCGCTGCCGGATATTCAGATCGCGTATCCCGCACCGGGGGAGGATGGCGTGGCGGATCGCGTGTTGCCCGCAGTGCTGCACTACCTCAATCAGGATGCGACCCGTTTGCGCAGCGACGCGGTGAATGTGACGGTGAGGGGCGGCGAGAGCGAGGCGGAAGCCGTGCTGCGCGCCTTGTTTACGGATAAAGTGCCTGATGGGCTGTATGCCGCCGCCCCGGGGGTGCAGTTGCAAAGGGAGGGCGGCCCGGCGGTGACGGTGTGCGAGGGTGTGGCCACGGTCAACCTCAGCGCCTCCGCCCGTCTGCTCACCCCCAGGGCGCTGTACGCGGCCCGCGTGGCCATCGCCAACACGCTGACCGAGCTGCCGGATATCTCTTATGTCAACGTGCTGGTAGAGGGCAGAGAAGAAGGTTTGAACCTGCAGGGCACGCTGCCGGCGGGCACCTTTTCCCGCCAGGCAGCAGGGGACGTAGAGATTCTGTGGCAGCAGGTAGAGGTCCAGCAGAATCAGAGCGCGGCCCAGGGTTTTACGCGGGCGGTCACGGTGTACGTACCCTCACCGGAAGGCACGTTGATGTTGCCCCAGGTGCGCAGCATCGCCTTTGGAGACGCCGGATCTGCCACCCTCATCGCCGCCGTGCTGCGCGAGGTTGCCAAAGGCAACCTGCGCGATGCCCATGCCCCGCCCATGCCCGACCTGCTGGCTTATTTGGTGGGGGAG
>JAITTS010000139.1 GCA_031286995.1 Oscillospiraceae bacterium | reverse complement strand
AGAACAGGTTCTTGTCTGCCTTCAACCAACTGATGCATGACCGTGACGGGTTGATTGAAGACTGCTGCCTTGCTCAAAGCGTCCTTTGTGATACGACGGCGATTGATACGGAGCTTGCTGAATTATTCCGAGAGATTGAGGTTGTCACCGAACTTTCCAGAAAGGCAATCTACGAGAACGCCCGAACTGCCGTCAATCAGACGGAGTGGGCGGAGCATAACAATGCTTACCTTGAGCGACACCGCAAAGCCACGGAGCGGGTCGACGAGTTGGAAACCACCAAGCGGGAGCGGCTCGGTAAGAGCAAAATTATCGAAGGCTTTATCCGCGATGTCCGGAAGCGGCCGCAAGCCATCGATGAGTTTGACGAAAAGCTATGGCTTGCCGTAATCGACCAAGTGACGGTCGATCGTGACAACATAATGACATTCAGGTTCAAGAATGGTTCGGAGGTCACGGCTTAACATTGCAGGGTTCATAGCTCGCCTTCGGGCGGGCTTTACTTTTGTTGTTCATCCGGAGGCTTCCGGTTCGACGGAATAGTGAAGGTTATCCTCTCTCCGTTTATAAAATGGAAACAAGCTGTTTTCTCCGGGGTGATGACACACCTATCAAGCATCACCTGAACCGACGGGCGGTCTTTCGATAATGATTGTGAGTCAAGCGTCCCAAACTGTTTGATGAACATGTTGATTTTGTGCAAACGGGCGCTTCTTTTTTCTGGCGGTAACACTGCTTGAATGCTTTTCTTGAGCATGCTTCTCAGGCTTGAGCGCCCATCCCACAATAACTGTATCGCTTTCCCGAATAAGTTGTTGATAATATCATCCGGTATGGAGGGCGTACGCCGCTCATGGACAATCGTGTATCTGCGGTTGCAGTACCAAACAATATAGCGCCTATGTCCCGGTCTTGCTTCTTTGTAAGCTCCGACAAGCTTGCTTCCGTACTTGTTCCCACATTCAGAACATATGATCTTGTTTGAGAAGTCGTGCAGCAGCGGGTTGAACCAAGTCTCGCTCTCCCGCCGACGTTGTACCTCAGCATATACCGCTTTGATTACGATGGGGTCATGGTCTTTATCCACATAGTACTGCGGCAGTTCGCCCTTGTTCCGGCGTGCCTTTTTAGTCAGATAGTCCTCAATATAACGCTTCTGAAGAAGCGCTGCGCCATAATACTTCTCGTTGCTCAGGATGGATCGAATAACACAGGCTTCCCAGCGGATTTTCCCCGCTGGTGTTGGAATCCCACGCTGGGTCAAAGCAACCGCGATACCTGAATGGCTATCCCCTTCCAAAAACAATCGATAAATGAGCCGAACCACCTTGGCTTCCTCTTCGACAATTCCCGGTTTTCCGTCCTCACCTCGCCTAAACCCCAGGAAGTTGGCATATGGCAAAGAGTATCTGCCGTCCGCAAAGCGTTTACGGACACCCCATTTCACATTCTCGGACAGTGATCGGCTTTCCTCCTGCGCCATGCTGGACAGTAAAGTGAGGATGAACTCGCCTTTGCTGTCGCATGAGTACAGGTTTTCCTTCTCGAACCACACTTCACAACCAACCTCTTTCAACTGCCGCACAATCATCAGTGTGTCCACTGTATTGCGCGCAAAGCGTGATATGCTCTTTGTCACAATGAGATCGATCTTTTCGTCCAGAGCGTCAGCTATCATGCGCTTGAACTCCGGACGGCTCTTGCTTGAGGTGCCGCTCAGTCCTTCATCACAGTACAATCCAACATACTCCCAGTTGGGATGGCCTGCAATGAACTTGGGGAAATAGTCTTTCTGCGCCTCCAGCGAGTTCAACTGTTCCTCGCTGCTCGTGCTGACACGCACGTAGGCTGCGGTTCTCCGTTTGGCAAAGCGGTCTGGCTGAATCGTATCAATCTTCTGAACAACCTTGATAGCTCTGATAGTGCGCTTATTCTCCATGTGGCGGCTCCAGACTACCGATAAGAGGCTTCAGCTTGTTCATCAGGTGCTCACGCGCAGAATCATATTCCTCAATCGATAGCAATCCTTCGGACAGCATCGTTGCCAGAACGATCTTTCCGATACGGTAATCCATCTCTTTCTCGGCCTGTTTTTTCTCCATGGTGCCCTCCCCTTTTTAGCTGACAGTCATTGCTCAAAAAGGAGAAGAAGTCAAGATAAATCTGGCGTTGCCATGTGCGTCGGAATAGGTAAATCGCCCCGGTTTTCAATCTTTTAACGATTCCAAGTAGAATCGTGCAAAGATGCACACCCCTGAGGTCAAATCGTTAAATCTTTGCCTTCCAAAGGCGTGGGTTCGTGTCCCGTCGCATTCAATAATGGCCCTTTGAAAGCATCAGGTATTGCTACAACGCAAACACAGAACTGTCAAAAAAGTGAGTGATTTCAATGGGTTTCGCGCAACTCAAAAACCACCTGCTGATAAAATTCCTTTTATCAATAGGTGGTTTCAGATTTGGCACCTCCAAGGGGAATCGAACCCCTGATTCTGCCTTGAGAGGGCAGCGTCTTAACCGCTTGACCATGGAGGCATATGGCTGGGGAACTAGGATTCGAACCTAGACAATACGAGTCAGAGTCGTAGGTGCTACCGTTACACAATTCCCCAACGCGCCGGACTTTCACCAGCTTATTTATTATATGCAAAGACGGTCGGCTTGTCAAGCCAAAAATTGCGGCTAGAGGGCCTGCTTTGCGGCACTATCTGCCAGTGTCTTTCGTACGAAGGAGAGCGCGTTATCCATGCTTTTGAGCGACACGCTATCCAGCACCACCGATGCGCCCGCGTCATCCGCGCGGTAGATGTGGTACTGGTAATCCGGCCCGTTCTGCCCGCGCAGGCGGGAAACCCAGGTGGGCACATAGTCGCAATCCGTAACGCGCACCTTGCGGGTTGTGGGATCCATCTCTACCCGAATGCGCAACACCATGCCCGCGGCATTGCTGACATCGCGCACATCCGTGAGAAAGCTGCCCAGCGAGTAGGCCACCAGCCCTTCGCCTGTGGAGCCATCCGCGCGCTGTGCCTGCTGCCGCTCTACCCGTTGTACCACATCGGGGTGTGCGCCAAGCACGATATCCGCCCCAAAGGCGACCAGCCGCTCGGCCAGCTTACGCTGATCGCTATCTATCTTCTGACTGTTTTTCTTGCCCCAATGGGGCATTACCACCACTAGGTCGGCCCCGGCCTTACGCGCGCTGGCGATATCCTCGCGCACGCGCTGCTCTTCCAGGATCGGGATCGCCCCACGATCCGCCTTTTTGACGTTGCGCTGCCCCGCGTTGCTGATGCCGTAGGTGTACGCCAGCACCGCTATCTGGATATCGTTGATCTGAAAGACCTGGGCCGCACCCAGCGCATCAAAGGCGGGATCCACACCCGTGACCATCAACCCCTTGGATTCGATGGTGCGGATGGTAGCGGATAGACCATCCAGGCCGTTATTTAAGGCATGCTCGCTTGCCAGGGAGAGCATGTCGATGCCCGCGTAGCGCAGGGCATCGAGCATGGCATCCGGCGTGTTGTAGTCACTATAGCCCGCCTCTTGCCCAGCGAAGCCGGTCTCCGCGACGCACAGGGCCAAATCCGCCTCGGTCAGCATGCGGCGTACATCCGCAAAAATGTCGTCGTACAGATACGTACGGCTCTCTTGATCGTAACCCGATTGGCGGATATTCTTGGCCCCAAACAGGCTGCCCACCGCGCAAATGGTCAGCGCGCGCGGCGCCTGGGTGGGGCTTGGGGTGGCCTGGGTGGCGGCATAGGCGGCCTGCGTTTGGGGCGCCGGGGTCTGCCCCACAGGCTGGCCGATGGGCTCAGGCGCACCCTCTGGTGCGGTCAGTTCGGGCAAGCGCACGGAGTTGGAGAGGGCATCGAGCAGCAAGCGCGCATCCATGCGCGCATCCTCTCCCCCACCGGCCAGGCGGGAAAGCGCCAGCGCACCGCCGCCGAGTGTGCAGAGCGTCAAGGCCAGCACCAGCCAGGTACCGGCCGAAACACTCCGGCGGCGACGCTTCGCGCCCATTGGCCGCCCCCTTTCACCGCGCATCACACTTGCAGCTTGCCCTGGCGGTAAGCCGCGATATACGCCATGCAGTATTCATCTTGATCCAGCAACGCCTGGGCGGCACACAGCGTGGCCATCAGGCGCACATCCAGTGGATCGAGTATGGCTCCATCCATCCCCGCCTGCATAGCCGCCACCAAGAAGGCCTGGTTGAGCAGCTTGCGCGCGGGCAGGCCGAAGGAGACGTTGCTCAGCCCGCAGGCGATGTGCACAGCCGGATACAGGGCCTTTATCTCGCCCATTGCCTGTACGGCGGCCTGGGCATAATGGGTGCCTGTGGCGATGGGGCGCACCAACGGATCAATAAAGATATCCCCCGGTTCAACGCCCGCATCCGTCAGCCGCGCCACCAGCCCGTGGGCAATGGTCACGCGCTGGGCCACAGTCTCGGGCATGCCCGCGTCATCCATAGTCAGCGCGATCACCTTGGCTTTGTAGCGGCACACCAGCGGCAGCACAGCCTGCCAGCGCTCCCGCTCTGCGGTGATGGAATTGATGAGCACATCCGGCGCAGCGTTAGCATCCAGCGCAGCTTGCAGTGCCAGCGGGTTTGGTGAATCCACACACAGGGGCAAGGGCGCATCCTGCTGCGCGGCACGCGCCAGCCAGGCCAGGCGTTGGGGCTCATCCTCCACAAAGGTGCCCGCGTTGATATCAATATAGCGCGCCCCGGCCTGGGCCTGGGCCTGGGCCAGCGCGGATATGGCCTGGGCATCCCGTGTCTCCACGGCATCCCGCGCAGGTTTGCGGGTGGTATTGATTTTTTCGCCGATGATGATCATGTGCTTTCCTCTTAGCTGTGTATTTAGTTTAGCGAGGGCAACTCATTGCCCCTGGCGTTCTCCCGCAGCAGAATCTCCATGCGGGTGTGGTAGCTGGATCGCTTCGGCTCCCACCGTTCGTAGACGTGGCGCGCCAGCAGCTTTAAGGAATAATAACCCTGGGCGAAGGGATCCTGCAGAATGGCCGCATCAATCACCCCATCGCGGATGTACTGGGCGATCTCATCATCCGTATCAAAGCCCACCAGGCGGATATCGCGGCCCTTGCCCAGGTCATCCAGCACTGCCGCGCCCTGTGAGAGCGCCACAGAACTGGTGCCGTAGACGCCCGCAATATCCGGATGATCGGCCAGTTCACGGC
The DNA here is from genome assembly GCA_031286995.1 of Oscillospiraceae bacterium. GTDB lineage: Bacteria > Bacillota > Clostridia > Christensenellales > Aristaeellaceae > JAITTS01. The sequence goes on along the minus strand of JAITTS010000139.1, from coordinate 2,599 downwards.
GCAAAATCTCGCGGGCGGTAAAATCCTCATCAAAATACTCGAAGGGGCCGACGGTCTGCATGGCCGGATAATCCCGCCGGGTGACGGCACAAAAGCCATCCAGCCGCTGTTGATGCCCCCACACGCTGTGGAAGCCCGTCAGCAACAGCACCTTGCCCTTGCCCTGCAAAAACTCACCCATCAGGTTGGCGGCCACGCAACCGCTGCGGTACTGATCCTGCCCCACAAAGAGCAGCCGCTTGCTGGTGACCGCATCCGAATCAATGGTCAGCACCATTTTATCCGCATCCACAAACTGGTTGATGCGCTCATTGAGGGCCGTGGGGTGTGCGGCGGTAATAATGAGGGCATCCCAGGCATCCATGCGCCCGGCCAGTTTCTCCAGCATGTTGACCTGGCTGGAAAGGCTGTGGCGAATGGTGTGCATGCGCTCCAGTGAGATACCGTATCCCCGCAGATCGCGCATGGCGGCGGCCATGCCATTGGATATTTCGTTAAAAAAAACCTCGTCCTTGGCGGGGTAGAGCGCCACCACGCGCAAGGGCCTGGGTTTGGATAGTGTGCTGGCCAGCGTGTTGGTGCGGTAGCCCAACTGGCGGGCGGTCTCCAGCACGCGCCTGCGGGTCTCCTCGTGGATGCGACCACGGTTTTTCAGTGCGCGATCCACCGTACCGATGGATATGCCAAGCATCTCGGCGATGGTCTTCATGGTTGGCTTCTCCTGCATGCGCGCACCGTCCCATCCGCGCCCGCGGCGCGTTGTCTTGCACGCCTAGTATACCATGTGGGTTTCATCCATTGCAACACCGCATGGATGGGTGGCAGCAAATACAAAGCCAAATAAAAAAAGGGCGGCTGGCAAACCGCCTCTAAACATGAACAGGCTGCCACCCACCGTACGCATGCCTGCCTTGCAACGCCCGCACACACAGAAGCCTCGCCCGCGTCAGCGTACCGCCCCGTGCCTGTGGGCATCGCCCGCCGATCAATCCGCGAAAAACACCTCAATACCCAACTCGCGCGCAATGGCCGCAATGCCCACCACGCTGGCATTGATATCCAGCGGCAGCGCGCACTGTACGGGCAAGGCGCTGACCCGGCCCAAATGGTCGTGCAGGCAGGCGATCAGATCATCGCCGAAGATTTGGACGGTGCGCCCGCCTAAGACGACCAGCCCCACATCCACCACGGCCAGCATATTGACGATGGAGAGGGAGAGCCGGGTGGCCAACTCATCCAACAGCGCCGTACACTGTGGGTCATCCAGATAGCCCGCAGGGGATTCCCCCGCCAGCAAACGCTCATAGACCGGGTAGCGCTCGGCCAAGGCCTGGGCCCGCAGCGCGCCCTCTAGCCAGCCATCCCGGTTAGCGGCGCCGGGGTAGGCAGCGTCGAGCACCATGTAGCCTATCTCCCCCGCTGCGTGCTGCCTGCCGCGCAAAAGCTGCCCATCCAGTATAATGCCGGCCCCCAGCCCGTCACCGAGCTGGATATAGACCAGATCCGCCGTCGGTTTGTGCTGCCGCCTGCGCGCGTCGTACTCACCCATGGCACTGGCGTTGACGTCATTTTCTAAATAGATGGGGAAGCCGAGCGCTTCCTCTGCGGCATCCAGCAGAGGGTTACAATCGAAGCGCTGGCGTATCCCCAGGGCCTGCGAAAAATCAATGACCCTGTTGTGTGCGTCTATCATACCCGGCACCGCCAGGCCCGCACTGAGTATCAATGCCTCTTGCAGCCCCGCATCCGCCAGCGCGGCGCGTATCTCGCCTACCAGCAGGGTTTGCAGCACGGCGGAAAAATCCATGCGCACGCGCATCTCACGCAGGGCGTGCAAGGTGCCGCCTAGATCCACCACGCCCACGCGCAGGCGCTCATCCTCCATCACCACGCCCACGGTGTAAGCCGCCTGGGCGTTAAAGCGGAAGAGCTGCGGCTTGCGCCCAAGGGAGGATACGCCTTCACCATCCTCAATCACCAGGCGATGCCTCAGAAAAAAATCTACAATTTTGAGCACAGTAGGGGGGCTGATGCCGGTTTCGCGGCTGATATCGCTGCGTGAAAGCTGGCGCTGCGACATAAACATGTCGTACACCAGTTTTCTGTTCATATCCTTTAGGTGGGAGGCCACATAGCGCTTCATGAATGCCATCCTTCCCCGGCAACAGACTGTGCCCGGATAAAAAAACACGCACGATTGTCCGTCATGCGCGTTTTGCTGTTATGACTTAAGCCGGTTCGGGCGCTGAAACCGGGCAAACCCCTGCGCACGCGCCACAGTCGATGCACACATCTGCGTTGACAACGTACTTGCCTTCACCCTCCGCAATGGCCTGAACTGGGCACTCCGCCTCACACGCGCCGCAGCTAATACATTCATCGGTGATATGGTAAGCCATAGGTTCTTCCCCCTTTATTTATTTTTGTTCCGTATCTATCATAGCATCGTTTGGCACGCATTGCAAGAGGCATGCCACAAAGCCCCAGGGCGACAGCATTTATTTTTTTCGTATGACGAGGTAAAATGCAGCGGGAGGCGAGGGGAGATGTTGGAGGAATTGTGCGCAGGGGCAGGAAAAGTGAGTGAACCGCGACGGGA
>JAITTS010000088.1 GCA_031286995.1 Oscillospiraceae bacterium | reverse complement strand
CAATTTCTTTTAGATGAGCTCTTGTCCACACCGCCTTCGCGCGTCGGTTGACACCCCATCCATCGACAGTTATAATGAAGAGGTTTCATTGCGCTGCCTGGCACGCAGATTGTGTACTTTAAGGAGAGAACGCCCATGCAATCCACCACATCCGCTCAGCTTCGCGCCAAGTACCTGGCTTTTTTTCAAGAACGGGGCCACGCGATCATCCCCAGTGCATCCGTGATACCCGAGAACGATCCCACTGTGCTCTTCACCACCGCAGGCATGCACCCTTTGGTGCCCTACCTGATGGGCGCGGCGCACCCCGCGGGCAACCGGCTGGTAGATGTGCAAAAGTGTATCCGCACCGGCGACATTGACGAGGTGGGTGACGCCTCGCACCTCACCTTCTTTGAGATGCTGGGCAACTGGTCTCTGGGTGATTACTTTAAGGCCGACGCCATCGCCTGGTCGTGGGAGTTTTTAACCAGCCCCCAATGGTTGGGGTTGGATCCGGATCGCCTGGCCTTTTCCGTCTTCGCAGGGGAGGAGGGTGTGCCCAGGGATGAAGAGGCCGCCGCCCTGTGGCGCAAGGCGGGCGTGGCGGATGATCGCATCTTTTACCTGCCCCGCGAGAACAACTGGTGGGGCCCTGCAGGCCAGACCGGCCCCTGCGGCCCGGATACGGAGATGTTCATCATCACTGACAAGCCGCCCTGCGGGCCGGATTGCTCCCCGGCCTGCTCTTGCGGGCGTTACCTGGAGATCTGGAACGATGTGTTCATGCAGTACAACAAGACCGCCGAAGGCGCCCTGGAGCCCCTGGCGCACATGAACGTGGATACCGGCATGGGGCTGGAACGCACGATCTGCGTGCTTGGCGGCTATCCATCCGTATACGAGACCGACGCCTTCGCGGATATATTGGCCAAGGTAGCCGAGCTTTCCGGTAAGCGCTACGGGCAGGATGAGGCCATCACCCGCGCCTTCCGCGTGGTGGCCGATCACCTGCGCACATCCACCTTCATCTTAGGCGACCCGCGGGGCGTATCCCCATCCAATGTGGATCAGGGCTACGTGCTGCGGCGGCTGATCCGCCGGGCGGTGCGCTTTGGCATGGGCCTGGGCATGGAAGCGGGGTTCACCGCGCAAATAGCGCGGGTGATCATCCGCCAGTACGCGGATGCGTATCCCGAGCTGGTCGCCAACAGCGCCTTTGTACTGGAACAATTGACCTTGGAGGAAGAGCGCTTCGCCCGTACTCTGCGCCAGGGTGAGCGCGAGTTTGAAAAGATGCTGGCCCATATAGATCCCGATGCCAAGGTCATCCGCGGATCCAGCGCGTTTAAGCTGTACGACACGTACGGCTTCCCCATTGAGATGACCATTGAGCTGGCGCGCGAGCATGGCCTGGGCGTGGATGTGGATGGCTTCCACGAGCGTTTTAAGCAGCACCAGTTGACATCCCAGGCCGGGGCGGAGCAGCGCTTTAAGGGCGGCTTGGCCGACCACAGCGAGCAGACCGCCCGCCTGCACACGGCTACTCACCTGCTGCACGCGGCCCTGCGCCAAGTATTGGGCCATGATGTGGCGCAAAAGGGCTCGAACATCACTGCCGAGCGCCTGCGGTTCGATTTTTCTTTCCCCCGCAAGATGACCCCGGAGGAGATCGCCGGGGTACAGAATCTGGTGAACGGGTACATCGCCGCTGCCGCGCCCATCACCGTGGAGGAGATGACCGTGGATGAGGCCAAGGCCCAGGGCGCTATCGGCCTCTTCGAGAGCAAGTACGGGGAGCGTGTGCGTGTTTACAGCATGGGCGCCTTCTCCAAAGAGATTTGCGGTGGCCCGCACGCGCACAACACCGGCGAGCTGGGCGGCTTCCACATATTGAAGGAAGAATCCTCATCCGCAGGGGTGCGACGCATCAAGGCCGTGATCGGGGAAGTGGCCTCGTAGACGCGCCCCGGCCGCATAGTGGAACAATCAAGGCCCCTATCCCGCAGCCCGGGCGATGCGCAGTCCCGGCCTTTTGGCCCGGATCGTTGCCGTTTCGCTCTGGCTGGGCGGGGAAGGGGCCTTGCCGCATTTTTTTCGGGCGCTTACGCCTCATCCTCAAAGGTTTCGTCCTCTGCCGCTGCGGCATCCGCGGGCGGGGAAGCGGGGCCGGTCTTGAGCTCGGCGCGGATGATGGCTTCTATCGCTTGTGCCACCTGGGGATTCTCTTTCAGGTAAGTCCGCGTGTTTTCGCGGCCCTGGCCGATGCGCTGATCGTTGTAGCTGAACCATGCGCCGCTCTTGTGGATGATATCGCGCGCAACGGCCATATCCAGCAGGCCGCCCTCGTAGGATATCCCCTCGCCGTAGAGCATGTCGAACTCGGCCACGCGGAAGGGCGGGGCCACTTTGTTCTTTACCACTTTGACGCGGGTGCGGTTGCCCAACACTTCCGCGCCGTTCTTGAGCTGTTCGCCCCGGCGGATATCCAGGCGCACGCTGGCGTAAAACTTCAGCGCGCGGCCACCGGGCGTGGTTTCGGGGCTGCCATACATCACGCCCACCTTTTCACGCAGCTGGTTGATAAAGATGCATGTCGCGTTGGTCTTGCTGATGACCCCGGCCAGCTTGCGCAGCGCCTGGGACATGAGCCGCGCCTGCAGCCCCACGAAGGAATCCCCCATCTCGCCGTCTATCTCGGCCTTGGGCACCAGCGCGGCCACAGAATCGACAACCACGATCTCGATCGCGCCGGATCGCACCAGGGCCTCGCAAATCTCCAGCGCCTGCTCGCCCGTATCGGGCTGGGATATGTAAAGCTGGTCGATATCCACACCCAGCTTACGGGCGTACGCAGGATCCAGCGCGTGCTCGGCATCAATAAAGGCCGCGGTGCCGCCCGCCTTCTGCGCCTGGGCGATGATGTGCAGGGTGACGGTGGTCTTGCCGGATGATTCCGGCCCGTAGATTTCGATGATGCGTCCCCGCGGCACACCGCCCACGCCCAGGGCTATATCCAGATCCAGGCACCCGGTAGGGATCACTTGAATGTCGTTCAAACTGCCCTTGTCGCCCAAGCGCATCAGCGCACCCTTGCCAAACTGCTTTTCGATGGTGGCCAGCGCGGCTTCCAGGGCCTTTTGTTTATCCCCTTGCAGCTTGACCGCGACTTTTTCGGTCTTCTCCGTCTTTTTGCTGTATGCTGCTGCCATGTGGTGCCTCTTTCTCCGGCGGGGCCGGGCCTTGTTGGGGGGCAAAAATTTGGTTTCGCGCGCCATGGGGCGAACCGTGTCTTCGTTAGCCTTTCACCGGGGATGGCTGCGGGTGCTGCCCGCACGCACGCCTCAGCATATCCAGGGCGTAGAGGGCGGCAGTGTCGCGGATGCGACCGCGCTCGCCGTGCAGGGTGAGGCGCTGCGCCTGGATTCCGCCCGGCCCGGCCAGGGCAATGTACACCAGGCCTACGGGCTTCTCGGGGGTGCCTCCGCCAGGGCCTGCGACGCCGGTGGTGGCCACAGCAACATCCGCGCCGGATGCGAGGCGCGCGCCCTCGGCCATCTCGCACGCCGTCTGCTCGCTGACTGCGCCGTGGACGGCCAGCGTATCGGGCGATACGCCCAGGCAACGCGCCTTGGCCGCGTTGCTGTAGGTCACGTAACCCTCTAAAAACACCTCGGATGCGCCGGGCACGGATACCAACGCGGCGGCCACCAGCCCGCCAGTGCACGATTCGGCCACCGCGCAACGCAGACCCGCCGCCGCCAGCGCGGCCACGGTGTGGTGGGCCAGGCTATCCTGCGGGCTGTCGCTGACGGCGTACACCACATCCCCTAGGCGCTGACGGATGGCTGCCTCTACCGGGGCGATGCGATCCAGCGCGGCCTGCGGGTTTTCGGCGCTGGCGGTGAGGCGCAACTGTACCTCGCCGGTGGAGCAGTAGGGCGCGATGGTCACATCCCCCTGGGCGTCAATGAGGTCGCGCACCCGCGTCTCCACATCGGATTCGCCCATGCCGAAGATGCGCACATAGCGCGATGTAATGCTGCCCGCGCCGCGCCGGCGGAGGTAGGGCACAACGGATGTTTCGAACATGTGCGTCAGTTCGCGGGGCGGACCGGGCAGCTGGATGACGCACTTGCCATCCTTTTCCACAATGCAGCCAGGCGCGGTGCCGCGAGCGTTGGGCAGTATGACGGCCCCTTGAGGAAAGCTGGCCTGGCGGCGGTTGTTATCCGCCATATGCCGGTGCACGCCCGCGAAGTACGCGCGCATGGCGGCCAGGCTGGCCGCATCTTCCGCCATGGGCAAGCCAAAGAGCGCGGCCACGGCTTCCTTGCTCAGGTCATCTTGGGTGGGACCCAGGCCGCCGGTGGTGATCACAACATCCGCGCGGCCGAGCGCCAAGGCAAGCGCCTCTTGCACCCGGGCCTGGTTATCACCTACCGTGGTCTGATGGCGCAGGGTAACGCCCAGCGCGGCCAGTTGCCCGGCCAGGTACTGGGCGTCGCTGTTGAGCACCTGCCCCAGCAGCAACTCCGTGCCGATGCACACGACCTCCGCTATCACGGCTTGTCCTCCAAATCCGACAGCAGGGCGCGGCCCTGCCACACGTACACAGCGCAGGAAAGAATGGTGAGCGCGGTGGCTGCGTACAGCCACGCCATGCCCAGCGCGGATAGCCACGCCCAGGGCCAGGGCACGGTCAAAAGCGCCACGGCAACCAACTGCGCTACGGTCTTGAGCTTGCCCCATACGCCCGCGGCGATGACCGTGCCGCGGGATGCCGCAATCAGACGCAGACCGGATATGATGAACTCGCGTGCCACAAAGATGATGCACATCCATGCGGGCACAATGGCCATCTGCACCATGAGTACCAACGCGGGGATGACCAGCAGCTTATCCGCGATGGGATCCATAAACTTACCGAAATTGGTCACCAACCCCGCGGCACGGGCGATGCGTCCGTCAAAGAGGTCTGTCAGCGCGGCAACCACAAAGACCAACAGCGCCAACACCCGGCACCAGGTCGCGCCCAAGCCCAGCAGCAACAGGTACAGGGGCACAAGGGCCACTCGCAGCAAGGTCAGCTTGTTGGGTAAATTCATACCTCTACCCCCATCATGTCGTAGGATGCCGCCCGTTGTAGGCGGACGGAGACAAAATCGCCGATTGCATGCGGTTGCCGGGGCCGAAAGATGATCCGGCCATCCACCTCCGGCGCTTCCCGTTCCGTGCGGCCCAGGCGCCGCCCGTCGGGCCGCGCGCCTTCCACCAGTACCCGGCACACCTGGCCCACACGGGCCTGGTTGTGCGCCAGCGAGATGCGCTGCTGCAGCGCCATCAGTGTATCCAGACGCTGCCGCTTCACCGCATCAGGCACCTGGCCGGGCAGCAGCGCGGCCGGGGTATCCTCTTCGGGAGAGTAGGCGAAGGCGCCCAATCTATGAAAGCGCGCCTCGGCCACAAAATCCATCAGGGCCTGAAACTGCGCATCGGTCTCCCCCGGAAAGCCCACGATCAGCGACGTGCGCAGGGTCATGCCCCGGCTGTGGGCCGCGGTCACCATCTCGCGGATGTGGCTGGATGTGCCTCGGCGGCCCATGGCGCGCAGCAACTCGGGATGAATGTGCTGTATGGGCATATCCATATAATCGCACACTTGGGGCAGGGCGTGCATGGCATCCAGCAAAGCGGCGTCTACCCGCTCGGGATCGCAATACAACGGGCGTACCCAGACCACACCGGGCACGGCGCACACAGCGCGCAACAGTGCCTCCAGCCCGCGCGGCTGCCCCCAATCCGAGGCATACCGGGTGCTATCCTGCGCCACCAGCACAAACTCCTGCACGCCCCGCGCGGCCAGGCGGGTCACTTCGGCCACGATGGCATCCAACGGGCGGGATCGGTAGCCTCCCCGTATCAAGGGGATGGCGCAGTACGTGCACCGGTTATCGCAGCCGTCGCCTATCTTGATGTAGGCTGTGCAGGGCGGAGTGCTGAGCACCCGGTCGCTCTCTAAAAAGCCCTCAGTCCGGCCGTCGTAACGGGGACGCGCGCCCAGCGCCGCGGCATCTATCAGCTCAAAGATGCGCTCGTACTCGCCCACGCCCAGAAGGCCGTCTATCTCCGGCATATCGCGCAGCAGATCCGAACCGTAGCGCTGGGCCAGACAGCCGGTTACCAGCAACAGACGGCACTTGCCCGTGCGCTTGTGCTCGGCCATCTCCAGGATGGCGTCTATGGATTCTTCCTTGGCCGGGCCGATGAACCCGCACGTGTTGATCAGGATGATCTCCGCCTGGGCGGGGTCGGCCTGAATGGTGTAGCCCCGCGCAGTCAGCAAGCCCAGCACCTGCTCTGTATCTACCCGGTTCTTGCTACACCCCAGGGATACCACGCCAACACTGCTTGCCAAATAGGGCCTCTCTTTCCGTCATCGAGACAATAAACGAGAACATATGTTTCCTTTTTGGTGATTATAACACGCTTGTGGGCGAAATGCAAGAGGCGGCCCGCTAAAAATCCACCTTCTCATGTCGAGGTACAATAGATAAGTGAAAAAAGGACAAGCCACTCTTGGTTTGGTAAAATGGTGAGTGAAAAGCAAACCACAATCGAACCGAAAGGAGCGACTTGTCATGGTAAGCGTAACA
>JAITTS010000084.1 GCA_031286995.1 Oscillospiraceae bacterium | reverse complement strand
TGTATCCAGCGTTGATTTGATTTTCCCCTGAACCGCATTTCGGGCAGCGCCGGCCCTCCACGTGCATTGCTTTCTTCATGCATTTATTATATCATCAAAGACGCTATTTGTCCACACCTTGCGCGGGGTTTCACCCAAAGCGCCGTGCCTGCGGCGCAGGCGCTTCATTGTGGTTCGGCGCCCAAAAAACTGCGCATGGCCAGGCTGGCATCCTTGCCCAGCACCACATCCGGCGTTCCTTCATCCAGCACCACGCCATCCTGCATCAAGATGACGCGGTCGGATACTTCGCGGGCAAACTGCACCTCGTGGGTTACCACCAGCATGGTGCGGCGCTCCGCGGCCAGGGCGCGTATCACGCCCAGCACCTCTTGGGTCAGGCGTGGATCCAGGGCGCTGGTGGGCTCATCAAAGCACAGCAAATCCGGATCCAGCGCCAGGGCGCGGGCGATGGCCACGCGCTGGCTCTGCCCACCGGAGAGCTGATAGGGGTATTGATCCGCTTTATCCGAAAGGCCCACCTTATGCAACAGGGCCAGGGCTTTTTCGCGCGCATCCCGCTGGGGCCTGCCCAGCAACACCTGCGCCTCTGTCAGGTTGCGCAGCACGGAGAAATGCGGAAACAGATTAAAGCCCTGAAACACCAACCCCACGGGCCGCAAGACTTGGCGCATGATCTTTTCGTGCGGGTAGACCGCGCGGCCATCCGGCCCCGCCGCGCACAGTGCGCGCCCACCGATGGCAATGCCGCCCCTTTCCACGCGCTCCAGCCCGGTCAGGCAGCGCAGCAGGGTGCTCTTGCCCCCGCCGGATGCGCCCAGTATGGCCACCACCTCGCCCCGGGTCACGCTGAGGGAGACGCCGTTGAGCACCGCCAGGTCGTCAAAACGCTTGTACAGGTTTTCCGCGCGCAGCATGCGCCGCCCCCTCTCACTGATAGTAGCTTAGCCGTTTCTCGCTCCAATGGAAAAAGCAGGTCACCACCAGATTCATCAGCAGGTAAAACACGCCCGCGATGAACAGCGGCTCAATGGAGGCCGTGCGGGATGATTCGTTCTTGGCGGCGCGAAAGAGCTCGCCCACAGCGATCACCGTGGCCAGGGATGTATCCTTGACCAGGGTGATTACCTCGTTGCTCACCGGTTGCAGAATGCGCTTGAGGGTTTGGGGCAGTATGATGCGCAGAAACGTCTGCGCGCGGGTAAAGCCCAGCACCCGGGCGGCCTCTGCCTGGCCTACGGGGATGGACTGTATGCCGCCGCGGTATATCTCTGCAAAGTAAGCGGCGTAGTTGAGCGCGAAGGCCACAATGGTGGATACGAACCTGTCGATGCGCATGCCGGGTATGATGCCCGGCAGGATGAAGTGCACGGTGATGATCTGCAGCATCAGCGGCGTGCCGCGCATGATCAGGATGTAAAAAGAGACCAGCCCTGCCAGCCATCTCCGCCTGGATAAGCGCCCCAGGGCCACGATCAGGCCCAGGGGCAGGGAGAGAACCAGCGTCCAGGCGAAGATGCGCAGGGTAGTCAGGCTGCCATCCAGCAGTTGCGCCAGCAGGTTGCCCAGCGCGGCGGGGCTTGCAAACGGGCTCATGTCACTTGCCGAGGACCGTCACATCCGAGCCAAACCACTTGGTGGATATCTCCGCCAGCTTGCCGTCGGCGGCCATACCCAGCAGCGTGGCTTCCACCGTGGCGGCCAGCAGCTCATCCCCCTTGCGGAAGGCGATGCCAAAGGACTCCGTGGCCACGCTCTCGCCCAGCAGGCGGTACTGGCCGCCCTTGATGGTGAGGTAATAGTTGGCCACAATGCTGTCGATGAGCACCGCATCCACACCGCCCTGCTCCAAATCCATCATGGCCAGCAGGTAATCGTCAAACTCTGCCACCTCGGCCAGGCTGGTTTTCAGATCCGGGTTGGCGTTCAGCGCATCCACGGCGCTGCTGCCCGCTTGCAGGCCCAAGGTACGGCCCGCCAGATCGGCCAGGGTCTGCGCGGCGTCATCCTGGCGCACCGCCACCACCTGCTCGTTGGCCAGGTAGGGCAGGGAAATGCGCATGGCCTCCTGACGCTCCGGGGTGATGGTCAGGCCATTCCAGATGCAATCGACGGCGCCGGCGTTCAGCTCCGCTTCCTTTGTGGACCAATCAATGGGCTGGGGCGCCAGTTTGATGCCCAAGCGGGCCGCCACCTCTGTGGCCACGTCGATATCAAAGCCCACGATCTCGCCCTTTTCATCGCGGTAACCCATGGGCGGGAAAGCGTCATCCAGGCCCAACACCAGTTGCCCGGCGCTCAACACCTTCTGCAGGGATGCATCCGTGGCCAGGGCCTGCGCCTGCTCCAGCGTGGCGGCGATATCCGCCTCGGATGCGGCAAAGGCGGTGATGCCCCCCAGGCACAGCAGGGCGGCCAGCAGCAGGGCGATAGACTTTTTCACAGGAAATTCCTCCTCTTTTAGCCGTTTAGCAGTTTATCTGACTAAATCGGTGAAGTACAGTGTAGCAGAAAAGGGCGAAGATGTCAACGGGCCACGATGATGGTTCCGCGCCTTGTTTCGCGGCCTGTTCACGCCTTCCCCCGATGCACATGCCACCGGGTATGCTTCCAATAAAAGAGGACAGGGCGCCGCGCGGTAACCCAACGCGGCCCCCGCCGCAAAGACAAGGGCCGCGTGTTCTGTATGCATCTGCGGCGGGATCTTGGCTCACCCGCTATTGGTGCACCTGCGCGTAAAGGATGGCCGCAGCCCAGCCCCGGTTTGCACGGGGATAGTAACCAGTGAGCTGGGGAATGTAAAAATCGTAGCACAGGTTAGAGTACAGCGGGTGCAGAGGCGCGGCATCCACCACGCGGCGCTGAAAGGCCAGCCACGCATCCAGGTAGGCGGCCGTGTCGCCGGGGGCGGTTTGCGAAAGCGTCAGCGCCGCCTTCTCCAGCTTTTCATCCCGGATGCCAAAGGGATTGACCAGCCCGTTATCCGCCTGGGCCGCACTGAAGGTGCGCGATGGGTCGAACACCGGGCCCATCCCCACGGCCAGGTTGAACACGTTGTAGGTGCGATCCTTCTGGCGGTAGTAGTAGGCCAGCAGGTCGTCAAAGGGCAATACATCCACCTGAACGCCCAGGCCGATCTTAGCCCCGTTGGCCGTCAGCATAGCGGATAGCGCCGCACCGGTCTCGCTGCCTTGCCCCACGGCCAGGCGCAAGGCGAGCGGCTGCAGGCTGCCATCCTCCCCGCGGCGGTAGCGCAGGGTATCCTTCAACAGATCAAAAGGCCCGCCCTTCTCATTGAGCACCCAGCCATCGGCGGCCAGCAGGTTTTGCGCGGCGTTCAGGTTCAGACTGTAGCGGGAGAGGGCAATCAACTGCTCTCCTGCGCGCTGGGCCATCCATTGGCCAAAGCCGTAGTAACCGTATACCGGCAAGCCGTAGCCCTGTACACAGTCTTCTATCAGCTGGGGTACATCCACACACATGGCCACAGCCTTGCGGATATTTTCGGATGCGGTAGGCCCAAGCTCGCAGGCAAAGGCCAGCATGTTCAGCCCGGCCCGCAGATAGCCGGTGGCCTGCGCGGCGCCTGCCTTCACCAGCTCGCCGCCTGCGGCCAGCGCATCGGCCTGCGTCACCCGGCTGACCAACTGCACCCGGCCCGCCGCCAGCGCCGGGATCGTCTCCGCCGCGGGCAAGGGCAGAATTTCGATGGCCGGTATGCCGGGCTTTTGCCCGGCGATGTTGCCTCTGTAACGGGGGTTGCGGGATAGGGTGACGCCGCCCGTGGCCGCGTCAAAGCCCGCCAGCGTGTAGGGGCCCGCGGTGATGCGGGGGTTGTACAGGTACCCTGTCTGTGGGTTCAGAATGGTCTCGCGCAGCAGATCTGCCGTAAACGGGCCTTGCAGCGCCGCGCCGTCGCCCTCATCTATCACATCGCAACCGGGGGCGAGCACCCCCGGCGGGTAGGGGGCCACGTTGACCAGCGCCAGTTCCTGATAGCTGGGCAGCGCGCCGGAGGCTATGGTCAGTGAAAACTCTAAATCCCCCAGCAGGCGCACGCCGGAAAAGGCCGCGCTCTCCCCCGCAGAAAAAACATTGTAGCCCGCCAGGTGCTGCCAGGATGCCTGGCTGACCCCCAGCGCCCCCAACTGAGGGGATGAGAGCAGCAGCACCGTGAACACGTAATCTTTGGCCGTGATGGGCGTGCCGTCGGCATAGGTGAGACCGGGCGCGAGGGTGAACCGGTAGGTTTTGCCGCCGTTGTCCTCATCCGCCGCGCTGCGGGCCGCAACCACGGATTCATCTATCACCAGTTCGCTATCCAGCACCCAGGATACGGTGGAATAGCCGTGCAGCAGCGCGCGCACATCCTGATCCGTGGCGTTGTTGCCCCACAGGTCGGTAAAAAAGTGTCCATCCGCCGGGGTGCTCACGCCCACGGTGAAAGGGGCGCCGGCATCCCGCGCGAAGGCCGCCCCGTTGGGGATGGCCAGCAGCAACGCCAGCGCCACAAGCGCGGCGCGCGCCCACCGCATGGGGATTCGCTTCCCTCGTATTTTCATGGCCTGCACGTACCTCTCTGTAGGGTGGTTTACTCCACGCTCTCCCCGGTGTTCATGTAGCCGCTGATGCCCTCCAGCACGCCCAGGGTGCCGTCGTCATTGCGGTAGGTAATGCGGCTGTAGTATACGCGCACCACGTTGCGCCCGGTCTCCTCCGTCAGTTCCAGGGGCAGGCCCTCGGCACGGTCGAACATGTAGCCGCCTATCACCTTGTCTTCATAGGTGTAAAGTGTGTCGCCCAGGCGTCCGGCGTCGGATACCGTGGCCTTTTCATCCATCACGCCGTCGTAATAGTACTCTACCTGGTAGGCGGTGTTGGGCACCCGGTCGTAGTACACGTGCACCACATTGTCCTGGGTGTTCAAATTCAGCGTCAGGGGCAGATTTTCCGTGTAGGCGTGCTGATAGCCGGACAAGCGGTGATCTTTGATGCGCTCATTTAGCTCGGATACCACCGCGCCGCGCACCCGGCCCTCCACAAAATCCACAGCGCGGATGTCGTAGTGGGTGCCTGCGGAATCCCGGCGCACATCGTAGTGATAGACGATGCTGTAGCGCATGTCGCCCTTGGCCTCATCCGCGCTGGCCAGAACGGTCAATTCGCCCGCCCTGTAATCCAGCTGATAGTTGGCGGTCACATCCACGTCGCCCATGGTGATGCGTGTCTGCGCCTCATCAAAGGTGACGGCTTGAGCGCCTGTCTCTGTGCGCTGGGTATCCTGCAGCACGGCGTGCACCTCGTGCCCGATCATCAGCCCCACGGGGATGTAGCCCTGCGCGCTGTGGGGGTTGCCGTCGTACAGATAGCGGGCGCTGCTCGCCACAAGCTGCAAGCGGCGGGGGGTAATGCGCAGCCAGCCCCCTTCCGCCGTAATGGCGAAGTTGGCGGATACATCCTCGCTGCCCTGGCGGATGACCGTCAGGCTTACATCCAGCGGGTAGGTGCCCGTATCCGTGCCTTGGGTCGTGGCGGCGCTGCCATCCAGGCTGTGTCCCTCAGGCAGGGGGGTGCTCTCATCCACCGAGGCCCCGCTGAGGCTGTGGCTCTGGCCATCGTAATTGACGGAGCGCTGGCTACCGCGGATAAAGACGGGCCGGGGAGTAATATCCAGCGCGCCATCCACAAAGGTGATATCGTAGTTGGCGGTCACATCCTTCTTGCCGCTCTGGATGACCGCGGCGGCGGCGGAGAGCGGGTAGCGGCCCACCGTGGTGCCGCTGACCGATACGGACTGCATGTCCAGCTTATCCTTCTTGGGCAGCTCGCCCCGGGTCACCTTAGCCCCGGCCAGCGTTTGGGCGCTGCCGTTGTACACCAACTCGCCGCTGGCGGCGGTGACGGTGATGGATAGGGGCATGATCACCATGCCGCCATCCACGTAAGTGATGTCAAAGTTGGCGTCCGCCTTATCCCGCCCGGCATCCTGTATGTATGCCCCGGCGGCGGCGAGGGTGTACGTGCCCACATCCAGACCGCTGACAGTGGCATCGTCTGTCACCAGGCGGTGGCCGGCGGGCAGGGGCGTGGCCTCATCCACCTTGGCGCGCAGCACGTGGGTCTGGCCGTCGTAGATAAGCCCCAGGGTATCGACCTTGATGGTGACGGGCCTTGGGGATACGGTCAGCGTACCATCCACATACGTGACGGCGTAGTTGGCGGTCACATCCGTGGTGTCGCTGTGGATGGTGGCCTGCCCGGCGTTCAGCGTATAGGCGCCCACAGAACGCCCCTGGGCCGTCACGTTTTCCGCGCTGAGCACATCCCCGCCCATCAGCTTGCCTTCCGTCACTTCGGCCCCGGTCAGCGTCTGCAGGGTACCGTTGTAAGGCGCGGTTTGGCTGCTTGCGGTAACGGTGATGGGCAGCGGCTCTATGTGCAACGCGCCATCCACAAAGGTGATATCGTAGTTGGCGGTCACGTCCTCTTTTTCCTCGTTGCGGATGACCGCCGCGCTCGCCCGCAGCGTGTAGGCGCCCGCGCCCGTACCGCGGGCCAGCACGCGGCTGTCATCCAATGCGTCCGCCCCTTGCAGGCTGCCCGCGGTCACCTGTGCCCCGCCGAAGGCCTGCTGCGCCCCGCTGTAGAGCAGGGCCTGGCTTTGGGCGGTGACGGTGAGCGGCAAGGGGCGCACGGTCAGGCCGCCATCCCTGTAGGTAATATCAAAGTTGGCATCCGTCCGTTCGCCCGCCGCGTTCGCGATGAACGCCCCCTTGGCATCCAAGGGGTACACGCCGGCGTTAATGCCGGTCACCTGCGCGGCCTCGGCGTTCAGGCTGTGCCCTTCGGGCAGGGGCGTGACCTCATCCACGCGCGCGCTCAGGGTGTGGGGCGCGCCGTCGTACACCACATCCTGCGTATCCGCAAACAGCGTCACGGGCAGGGGGGTGATGGTGAGGCTGCCGTCCTCGTAGGTGACGGCGTAGTTGGCGCTGGCCTCTCCGTCGCCGTTCAAAATGCTGGCCTTGTCCGCAGCCAGCGCGTACACCCCGGCGGCAACGCCCGTGACCTCTACCCGGCTGGCATCCAGCGTGTCGTTGCCCTGCAGGGCGCCCCTGGTGACGGCGGCGCCCTGGTGGCGCTGCGCCCGGCCGTTGTAGGGCAAGCTGGCGCTGCCTGCGGTGATGGTGATGGAGGCCGGGCTGATGATCAGGCCGCCGTCCTCATAGCTGATGTCGAAATTGCCCTCCAGGTTCCAGCCGTCGGCGTTGACGATGCGCGCCCCGGCGGCGGCCAAAGGATACTCGCCCACATCCGTGCCGGTGACCGTGGCATCCTGCGTGGCGAGGATGTGCCCCTCGGGCAGAGGCGTATCCTCCGCTACCCTGGCAGTCAGGGTGTGGGGCTGGCTGTCGTAGACCGCGGTCTGCGTATCCGCCACAACGGTGATGGGCCTAGGGTCGATCTGCAGCGCGCCAAACACGTAAGTGACAGCGTAGTTGGCCGTCACATCCGCTTCGCCATGGCGGATGGCGGTGGCCTCCGCATCCAGCGTGTACTCGCCCACCATAAAGCCTGTGGCCTCCACCAGGCTGTCATCCAGCGTATCGCCGAGCAGCAGCGCGCCCCCGGTCACGCCCGCCCCGCGCAGGGTCTTTTCCGCGCCGTCATAGACCATGCGGCGGCTGTTGGCCGTGATGGTGATGGGCAGTGGCTCAATGGTCAAGGCCCCGTCCACGTAAGTGATGTCATAATCCGCCGTCACGTTGCGGGTGCCTCTTAAAATCAGCGATCCCCTCGGATCCAGCGGATAGGAGCCCACCGCCACGCCGCTGGTGGTCACCCGGCTGGCGTTGAGCACGTCGCCTTCGCGCAGCGCGCCAGTGAGCACCGTGGCTCCGCCGAAGATCTGTTCTACCCCGTTGTAGGGCACGGCCAGGCTGTCGGCGGCCAGGGTAATGGGGATGAGCGGCTCGTCCGGGTTTTCCCGGGCGGTGGCGGGTCTCTCCGTGGCCGGGGCCTGGGTATCCGCAGGGGCCTTGGGCGTGGGTTCGTGGGTGGGGGACTGTGTCGGTTCCGCTGTGGGTTCCGGCGTAGGTTCGGGCGTAGGTTCGGGCGTTGGGGTGGGCGTGGCCTCCGGGGCCGCTATGGTCAGGCCGCCATCCACCAAGGTGATCTCATAATCCGCGGAGACATCCTCCCCGCCGTGACGCACCACGGCCAGACCGGCGGCCAGGGGGTACACGCCCGGCTCTGCCGCCGTCACAGTCACCCCGCTGTCATCCAACAGGTCGCCCGCCTGCAGGGCGCCGGCGGTCACCGCCGCGCCCGAGAGGCTCTGCGCCTTGCCGGTGTAAGGTAGTGTATCGGTGGAGGCGGTGATCGTGAGGTTCTGCTTATAGTAGAAGTCTATCACGTTGGCGGCGGGATCATCGGTAATGACCAGGGCATCCTGTCTGTCCCCGGCCACCTGCGCGCGGGTAAAGGTGTAGCCCGCAATGGGCACGGGGGCCTCGCCGGCGCCGCCGTTTAGCGCCACGGCCACGGTGCTGCCCACCGGGCAGGCCTTGCCTTGCTTAAGGGGCATGGCGGTGATCACCTCGCCCCGGGCATTCAGGTAGCGCACGGTGTAGGGTTGGGTGGCCACGGGCTGGGTGACCCACTGGGCGAACAGCGTGGTATCCCCCGCCACAATGAGCATATCACCGGGGGCATAGGCGCTGCCTGTGCCGTCTGGCGCGGTGTTCCAGCCCGCAAAGTTGTGGCCCGCCTTGCTCAGGGCGCCCTGGTTGCGCACCACGGCAACCGCGTCATCCGGCTGTACATAGCGCTTATCGTCTTGGGGGGCGAGGCTGTCGTCGTCGCTGTGGTTGCCCGCATAGGCCAGCGCGTAGGCGACGGCCGGGGTAGGCGCGGGCGTCTGCGGCGCGGCGCTGGGCACGGGGGGCGCAGTATCATCCGGCACGGGTAGGGCCGCGTGCTTCACCTGGGGCACGCCATCCGCGCCCAGTGCCGCGCTGGCCTGCGGGTGTCCATCCAGCCGCAACACCTTTTGGCCGGAAAGCCAGCCTTGCACCAGGTCGCCGGAGGCATCGTGGGCCGTTACCTGCAGCCACACCGCGCCGGTATCCGTCACCCGGCGGCCCACCACCTGCACCAGTTCGTCCCTATCCACGATCAGGCGGGGGCGCTGGGCGCTTTGGTAGGTATCCATCACCATGGCCCCGTTGGATAGCACCACGCCCAGACCGCTATCAAAGGCCGCGTCGTCCGCGGCGTTGGGTACCGGCGTTGGCGACGGGGTGGGCGTTGGGGTAGGCGTTGGCGCGGGGGTGGGGGTAGGCGGTGGGGTGGGCGGTGGGGGGACGGTGGGCATGGGCGTGTATTCCGCGGGGGCAGCGGTGGGCTGCACCGCAGGCGCGGGCGCGCGGTTGCCAAACAGCAACCAGCCTGCCAGCAGGCCCACCGCAAGCGTGCCCGCCGCAAGCGCCCAATTGGGTATTTTGATGGGCGCGCGGTTTTTTTCTCCGCCGCCGCGCCGGGGAGGGGGCGGTGCGCCAGCCGCGCGGTTTGTTGCCTGGTTGCCGGATTCCTGCCGCTTTGTGCCATCCTGCTTCATATTGACAATCCCTCATGTTCACAATAGTTCACGCCGCGCCGTGCAGCCAAAGATTGCGCGGCGGGCTATATCCTGCCAAGATATTATTATATGGTCTGACGGATAAAATGTAAACCATTAATTCATTTTCGAATACCATGAATTTGTCGAGGTACAATAGATAAGTGAAAAAAGGACAAGCCGCAATTGGTTTGGTAAAATGGTGAGTGAAGAGCAAACCACAACCGAACCGAAAGGAGCGACTTGTCATGGTAAGCGTAACA
>JAITTS010000013.1 GCA_031286995.1 Oscillospiraceae bacterium | reverse complement strand
CGGGGCTGTCTCGCTAGCCGAAAGGCTAGCGAGACAGCCCCTTATTGCGCTTAGACGACCGGGGCATCCAGTTTTTTGAGCGTCAGCGTCACACCCACATTGGGGCTGATCTGCAGCGCGTTGGCTACGCTTGAAGACACGGCGAGGCCGATGGCATCCCCGGGCAACAGGGGCACGATGGCGTCGCCGCTGAAAGCGGTCTGCGCGCCCGCTGTCACCGCGTGGGTGATCACGGTGGCGGGGATAGCCACACCGTTGTCCTGTACCGTCAGCGTCATGGTGCCCGTGGCGGCGGGCACCCCACGTACGTCGTAGATGATCTCGTAATCCCCTGCCTGGGATACGCCCACGCGGCCCAAAAAGTAGGTCATGTTGCTCAGCGGCATAGGCGTTTCGGGAAACACCACGTACTGGGTGCCAGGCGTGGCCATGGCAATGTTGGTCGCGGCCGTGGAGTACGCACCGCCATAGGCCGCCAGCCCGGCGGTGCCCGCAGGGCCTGTAGGGCCCTGCGGGCCAGGTATACCCTGTGGACCGGTCGGGCCTTGAACGCCTGCCGGACCCTGCGGCCCTACAGGGCCGGGGAGGGGTACGCCGATCTGCGGACAGCCGCAACCAGCGCCGTTACCTGCGATTTGGTCAAATATAGACATGTGTGATTCTCCTTTTCCGATCTAATTTGAAGCTCATACGACAAAGGGACGCCTTCCGCGTCCCTACCAGTATATGAGGCAGCCCTTTCACTCGTCACCGCGCGATCGTCATTGGGTACAGGCCATCCGGGATGGGCTTGGGCGCGCCGCCGGGGAAGAGCTCGCCGTAAAGCGTCTCAAAGTCATCCGGGCGCGGCCCTTGCAAATAGATGTGCGTGTAACCACCCGCCTGCAGCGCGTACGCCAACGCCTGCGCGTGCGTCTGGCCGGGCGCAGGCTGCGGCAGGCTTCGCCACCCGTTCTCCGGCCCTATGGCGATGGGCGTGAACACATACTTCGCCTGAAAATATTCGTACCCCGCGCTCTCCGGCGCGAAAAACCACACCCTGGCTTCAGGGGTAACTTCCGCCTGTTGCCGGGCTTCCTCCAGTGGGGCCAGCGCCTGCCGCGAAAACGCCACGTTGACCTGGGGCTGCACGGTGGCCTTGACCAGGGCCTGCCAGTCTGTCAGGGGCAGCAGCAAGGCCAAGCACAGCAGCAGCGCCGTTGCGAAGCGCCGTTTTTGGGGCAAAGCCTGCGCCGCGCCTAACAGCCCATGGGCCACAAAACCCAGCGTGCCAAGCAGATAGGTGCCCAGGTAGCGATCCATGGATGCCAGGGCCACAGCCTCTCCGGGCACAAAGGCGAACAGGTAGGCGCACAGCAACCCGGTGGCGTAGGCCAGGCCGCCCAGCAGCAGCGCCGCGCCCTCGCGCGTCAAAGACCGCCGCGCCGCTTTCGGCAGCAGACGCAGCCAGCAGGCGTACAGCGCCCCTATGCACACCAACAGCGCCGTAGCGGGCAGGCGCAAGCCCCCGCGGGGCGAAAGCAGCGCGCGAAAAAAGTACACGATCACATCGTAGCGGTAGGCTGGCCCGCGCCGGGTCACCAGCGCGAGCAGCGCGCCCGGCAGATCCTCCCCCGCGCCCCAGCTGGCGCTTGCGCCCACTTTTAGGCATACTAGTTTCCAGCTTGTCCAAGCGAACAGGGCGGCCAGCAGAGGCAGCGCCGCGCGCGCCAGTTCGCGGCCCCGCACACGGATGCCCCGCGCACGCGCATGCTTCATTGAGGAGGGTAATGCCGCCGCCAGCGCGCATCCCCAGCCGATGACCGCCAGGCCCAGCCCCGATTGCTTGGTAAGCGCCAGCACGGCCGCGGCCAGGCCGCTTGCAGCACGGCCGAAGCCATCCCGCGTTTGTGAAGCCTGTGTGAGCAGAAAGGCCAGCAGCATGCCCAGCGCCGCATCCGCGTAGAGGGAAAGGTACGCCTCTGCAAAAAACACCTGGGGCAACAGAACCGCCACAGGCAGCAGCAATGCAGCGCGCCAGCCGCGCCGCCAATCCACACCGGCAAACAGGGGCATGCTCAAGGCGCACAACAACACGGCGTGCGCGCGATAGAGCATATCTTCGCGCCACACAGAGCCGGTGCGCACAAAAAAATACGCCAACAATGCCAGTGCCGGGGGATAATCGCGAAAAAGCGTGGTGGCCTGCGGGCCGTTGCCAAAGCCGCCTGTGAACCACATGTTTTTGACCGCCAGCGCCCAGTGCGAAAAATCATCCCATGCGATGGGCCGCCGCCCGGCCTGCGCCAGCCAGAAACCAAAGAACAGCAGCGCAAAGACCGCGAACCCCGGCGTCAGCCACTGCCTGTGCCAGCGCACCCGGCCCCGCCGCGCCGCAAACGCGCTGTAGGCCGCGGCCAGCGCGGCCATGCCCCAGGCCGTGTAAACACCCAGGCGCACAGAGCCGGCAAGGCCCCAGGCATACAGCCACAGCATCAGGCCCAGCATGGTCACGGGCAGAGCCTGTTCAAAGCGTCGCTTGGCCAGGGCTGCCAGGGCAAAGGCCGGGGCGCACAGCAACGCGAACAGCAGGCAAGCGATCATGGTTCCCCCTCGTCCTTTGTATTTGCTTCATTGTATCATCCGCACCGGCCGCACGCAAGGGCACACAAAACCGGCGGCCTCTCGCAAGGCCGCCGGTTTATTGCGCACAAAATCAGGCTTCTTTTTCTTTTTTCTTGCCCTTGGCTGCGTCATCCGTCACGATGACCTGCTTGCCGTCATAGTAGCCGCAGTGCTTGCAGATGCGGTGGCTGAGCTTCATCTGCTGGCAGCGCGGGCACTTGACGATGCCGGGCGCGGAAAGTTTCCAGTGGGTGCGGCGCAGGCGGCCGCGCGACTTTGAAATTTTTCCTTTCGGAAGAGCCATGGTTACACCTCCTCATCCTTGGTCAAAAAAGATGCCAGTGCCGAGAAGGGCCGCTTGGCAGGCGCTTCCTGCTGGCATGCACACGGGGTTAGGTTGCGATTCACGCCGCAATGCGGGCACAGGCCCTTGCAACCGGGCGCGCACAGGGGCTGCATGGGCACGTTGGGCAACAGTGCGGCCCAAAGGGCTTCATCCAGCGCCAGGGTGTGGCCCGCGTAGGCGAACACATCCGGGTCATCCGGGTCGGGATCGCGCTGAAAGCACGCCATCAGGGGCACATCGCAGTCAAAGGGCGCATCCTCCAGACAGCGCGCACAGGGCAGGCTGCACTTTGCGCGCAGGCGACCTCGCAACCACAGGTTTTCGCCCATGGCAGTGACAATACCTGAGAGCGCGACAGGCTGCAAGAACCGCAACGTATCCCCATCCCATGGCAGGGATGGCAAGTCGCCCGTCAGCGCGAAGGGAATCTCTTCTCCCGGGGCGCTGAGCGCTTGGGCTACATCTAGCTGCATGTGTCACCTCAAAAAAGCGCGTTTTTTATTATAACGCAGATCGCCCCTGTGTGTCAACTGCCTGGCTTGGCCGGGAGTGGGCAAACCACATTGAATCAAAAGAAATCAAGCAAGCCGAAGGGAAGTTCGCCCCTCTCGTGGGAAGCACGCCAACGCGATTTTGCCGCGCCAAACTTGTTGTAT
>JAITTS010000142.1 GCA_031286995.1 Oscillospiraceae bacterium | reverse complement strand
TTGCCCATATCCACAGCCGACCCGGCAATCGCGCTGACGCTGGAGCCGGAGCCTACCTATGCGCCGGCGCCGGCGGGCTCCCCCGTACCCGCCGCAGCCACGGATACGCCAGCGCCGCCCCCAACAGCCACGCCCGAGCCTACGCCCATCCCCACCGCCACGCCGACACCCACCCCCATGCCCCACCCCACGCCGGAGCCCGCCCCCGAGATCACGCCGCCCTTTGCGCCGCAGGCCCCGCCCATGCCCGCGCAAACGCGCACGCCCGGCCCCGCGCCGCGCTACACGCCCCTGCCCATCGCCTCCCCTCGCGTCACCCTGCGGCCCCTGCCCACCCCCGCCCCGCGCGTCACCTCTACCCCGGCCCCCGCCTACATGCTGCGCCCCGCCGAGGCCCCCCGCCGCGTCGGCCCCTAGCGGGCAAGGCGGAAAGGCCCCAGGGCACCGGCCCGCCGCCCGCCATATTTGCGCCCGGTCTTTTTTACAAAAATAAACCCCAATAAAATATGAAAAAACTGTTGTGACAAATGCGAAAACGGCGTATAATAAAAATGTACATGCAACGATGCACGTTGTGCCTCGCGTACAGCGTATTATCTGTATTGTTTTTTGTTCCGGTGTGGGCGCTATGCCCGCACTGACGGCGGAAGACAGCGGTTTTGCCGAACACGGCCATCCCTTTATTCCCTATCCGCGCCAAAGCGCCATGTGTTTCGCGCGCGGCCATATTGCCAGCGCGCATGGGCGCACATATCGACAAATCGGCGTTCTTATTGAGCGCTTATAAAAAGAAAGGAACCGTCTATTATGCCAAACAGACCAGGCCGGCCGCCCCGCAGCGGATACGGCAACAACAATGTTAACAACAGCAACGTTAACAACAACAGCGGAAACAATAACAGCAACAATGGGGGCAACAGCGGTGGGGCCGGTGTGCCCGGCCAGCCACCCAAGGCACTGCAATTGCAGCGCCAGCAGGAGGCGCAACGTCAACAACAGCAGCAACCGACCGGGCCTGCCCAGGTTCCCCCGGGCGCGCCTATGCCCAAGCGCAGAGGCCGCCCGCCCAAGGCACTGCAATTGCAGCGCCAGCAGGAGGCGCAGCGTCAGCAACAGCAACAGCCGACCGGGCCTGCCCAGGTTCCCCCGGGCGCGCCTATGCCCAAGCGCAGAGGCCGTCCGCCCAAGGCACTGCAATTGCAGCGCCAACAAGAGGCGCTGCGCCAGCAACAGCAACAGCAACAGCAACAACAGCCATCCGGCCCCGTACAGCAAGCGCCCGTGAGCGCGCCGGAGCGTGGGCGCGTAAAGAGCCAGCAGGGCATGCCCTCGGTATCAGCCAGCATCCAAATGGTGGGGCGCAAGCGGCCCGCGGTACAATCCCAGGCCACCGATCACCCGCTCAAAAACACGCTGCGCGTGGCGCCGCTGGGGGGCATGTGCGAGATCGGCAAGAACATGACGGTCTACGAGTACGGCATGGACTTGATCATTGTGGATTGCGGCCAGTCCTTTCCGGATGAAACCATGCCGGGCGTGGACGCCGTGATCCCGGATTTTACCTACGTGCTGCAGAACCGCGACAGGGTGCGTGGCATCTTTTTAACCCACGGGCATGAGGACCACATCGGCGCGCTGCCCTGGCTGCTCACCGAGATCAAGGCCCCGGTATACGGCGGCCGCATGACCATTGAGCTGGTGCGCTACAAGCTGGAAGACCGCATAGCCGGCCTATCCAAAAGCTGCGACCTGCGCACCGTGCAGAATGGGCAGACCATACACTGCGGCTGCTTTGGGGTAGAATTCATCCACGTCAACCACTCCATCGCGGATGCTTCCATGCTGTGCATTCACACGCCCGTGGGGCGCGTGATGCACAGCGGCGACTTTAAAATAGACTACACGCCCATCTATGGCGGCATCATGGATCTGCAGCGCATCGCCGAACTGGGGCGCGAGGGCGTGCTGCTGTTTGTATGCGAGAGCACCAACATTGAAGTACAGGGGCACTCGGTATCCGAGCGGCATGTGGGCGAATCCTTCGCCAGCATGTTCGCCACCGCGCCCGGACGCATCTTCGTGGCCACGTTCTCATCCAACGTGCACAGGCTGCAACAAATCTTTACCGCGGCCGAGACCCTGGGCCGCAAAGTGGCGCTGGTGGGCCGCAGCATGCTGGGCGTGTTCAACGTGGCCAACTCCCTGGGCTATATCCAGATGAAACCCGACACGCTCATCGACATCAATCAAATAGACAACTATCCGCCCGAGCGCGTGGTCATCATCTCTACCGGCAGCCAGGGAGAGCCCATGAGCGCGCTGACGCGCATCGCCTTTGCCTCCCACCGCGAGGTGGAGATCGTGCGCGGGGATACGGTGATCATTTCCGCCTCCCCCATCCCGGGCAACGAAAAACCCGTGTACAAAGTGATCAACGAGCTCTACAAGCGCGGGGCCAAGGTGTACTACGCCGCCCTGGCGGATGTGCACGCATCCGGGCACGCATCCCGCGACGAACTGCGCCTGGTGCAGACCTTGGTCAAACCCCGCTACCTGATCCCCGCCCACGGCGAATACCGCATGCTCTATCAGCAGGCGGAACTGGCGCACGAGTTGGGTATGCCGTGGGAGAACATCTTTTTGCTCAACAACGGCGATATCTTTGAGATATCGCGCGGCCGCGCGCGCATCGCAGGCTTTACCAACGGCGCGGCGGTGCTGATAGACGGGGCCTCTGTGGGCGATGTAGATAACACCGTGCTACGCGAGCGCAAGATACTCTCCGACGACGGGGTGGTGGCGGTATCCGTGGTGCTCAGCCGCCGCACGGGCGACCTGCTGGCCCCGCCCGTTGTGCACGCCATGGGCTTTTTGTACGACAGCGAGTACGAGCAGGTGATCGCCGAGTGCGAGCGCCGGGCCATCGCCTTTGTGCAGCGGGCCAAGCATCACCACCAGAACCCCGGGGAGAGCATACGATCCGGCCAGATGCGCGACCAGCTCCGCACCTTTCTGTTCGAAAAGACCCGCCGCCGCCCCGTGGTGATGGTGGCTGTCAGCGAGGTGGAGCCGCGCTGATGCACGAGAGGGAAAAAAACGCGTGGATAGACGTGTACGACTTTGACGGCACGCTGTTTTATGGGGATTCTACCGTTCATTTCTGGCTGTACTGCCTGCGCAAAAAACCGGCGCTCGCCCGGTTTTTGCCCGCGCAGCTATGGGCGGTGACCCTGACCGCGCTGCGGGTGTGGCGCTGGCAGCGGGCCAAAGGCCTGTTTCTCTGTTTTTTTCGCGGCATAGACGCGACGGATATGGCCCGGCGTTTCTGGGATGACCCGCGCACGCAAAAACGGCTGATGCCTTGGTTTCAGCCGCAGCACAGCGAGCTGCCGGTGGTGATCGCCTCCGCCTCGCCCGAGGTGACGCTCGCGCCCATTGCGGCGCGCTACGGCGCGGCCCTGCTGGTGGGCACGCAGGTGGATGCGTCCACCGGGGCGCTGCTGGGCCCCAACTGCAGAGGGCAAGAGAAGATCAACAGGCTGCAAGCGGCCCTGCCGGGCTTTCGCGTGCGGGCCATGTACACCGACAGCGTGCGCGCGGATGGACCGCTGCTGCGCCTGGCCCAGCAGCGCTACCTGGTGCGGGGCAGGCAGGTCAAAAGGCTGTGGAAAAATCTATAGGAGGCGCGCATGCTGCTGATCAAGAACGCCAGGGTGCTCACCCTGGAAGAGCGGGATTACCCGGACAACGGCCAAATTTTGATAGGCGACGACGGCCGCATCCAAGCTGTAGGCTACGACTTGCCCGCGCGCGGCGCCAAGGTGACGGCGATGGGCATGATG
>JAITTS010000105.1 GCA_031286995.1 Oscillospiraceae bacterium | reverse complement strand
GATGCTGTAAGGTGACTGGAGTTCAGACGTGTGCTCTTCCGATCTCGATCTTACGACCTGTTCGCCCGCTACGGCGGCGAAGAGTTTGTGGGCCTGCTGGATGCGCCCAACTGGGCCATCGCGCTGACGCTGACCGAGCGCATCCGTCACGCGGTGGACGAGGCCCCCTATCGCTATGAAGATGCATCCATCCCCGTCACATGCAGCATCGGCATAGCATCCAGCGAGGATACCGCCACGCTGGAAGAGCTGATCAAGCGAGCGGATGAGGCCTTGTACAGCGCCAAGCACAACGGCAGAAATTGTGTAATGGCCTACCGCAAGGCCTCGTAATCACCCGCGTTCTTTCCGGTAAATCTATAAGTTTAGGAAGGTACTATGACGTTTCAAGACATGGCCCTCATCCCCCCGCTGCTGGCAGCGGTGCAAAAATCCGGCTACACAGAACCTACGCCCATTCAACAGCAGACCATTCCTTTGGTGCTGGCCGGCAAGGATGTGCTGGGCTGCGCTCAGACCGGCACAGGCAAAACCGCGGCCTTTGCCCTGCCTATGTTGCAGTTGCTCAACGGGCGGGCACCCTCGGCACAAGGCGGCAAGCGCCCCATCCGGGCGCTCATTCTCACCCCCACGCGGGAACTGGCGCTTCAAATCTACGAAAACTTTCGCGCCTACGGCGCGAGGCTTCCCCTGGTATCCAGCGTCATCTTCGGCGGCGTGCCGCAAAAGCCACAGACCGATGCCCTGCACCGGGGCGTGGATATCCTCGTGGCCACGCCAGGCCGCCTGTGCGATCTGATGGGGCAGGGCTTCATCCGCCTGACCGAGCTGGAGATCTTCGTGCTGGACGAGGCTGACCGCATGTTGGATATGGGCTTTATCCACGACGTCAAACGGGTCATTGCCCAGTTGCCCGCCCGCCGGCACAACCTGTTCTTCTCCGCCACCATGCCGCGGGAAGTCGAGGCCCTGGCCACCGGCATTCTGCACAACCCCGCCACCGTCAAGGTGGATCCGGTGACCAGCACAGTGGATAGCATCCGCCAGGCGCTGTACATGGTGGATAAGGCCAACAAACGCCTGCTGCTGGCTCATCTGCTGAACAAACCGGCGGTGGAGAGCGCCCTGGTCTTCGTGCGCACCAAGCATGGCGCGGATCGCGTGGTAAGAGAGCTGGCGCGGGATGACATCCCGTCCCGGGCCATACACGGCAACAAATCACAGGGCGCGCGGCAGGAGGCCCTGGGTCTTTTCAAATCCGGCGGGGTCAGGGTACTGGTGGCAACGGATATCGCCGCGCGGGGTATCGACATCATCGGGTTATCCCATGTATTTAACTATGACCTGCCGCACGAGCCGGAATCCTACATCCACCGCATCGGTCGCACAGGGCGCGCCGGCCTGGCGGGCGACGCTGTCAGCTTTTGCTGCATAGACGAAGTGAAGGATCTGCAAGCCATCGAAAAGCTGATCGGCAAGGCCATCCCCAAACTGGAGAGCCCCTGGCCCATGCAGGTATTCACCCCTTCTGAGCCCACGCCGCGCGGCCCCAGGCCGGGCAGGCAGGCCCCGCCGCCCCGGCAGACCGGCGTATCGGCCCGGCAGGCTGCCACCCCCAAGCATGCAACCCCGCCGCCTGTCAAGCAGGTTCCTCCTCCGCCCCGGCGAACTGCTTCCGTTCCGCCGGCCGCCCCGGCCATGCGGCGGGAGGATCCGATGCCGCCCGTACCCCAGCCGGTGTTCCACGCCACCCCCCTCTACCGGGACAACCGGGATATGCCCTCCTGGTTAGATAAGCCCCCTGTTTTTGATACATCCCCCTCTTTAGGCAAACCTGCGCACCTCAATCCCCACGCCCAGCCCGCACAAAGCGCGCCCGGGGCGCCGGGCGGCGCCCCCCACCGCCGCAGGCGAAACCGCGGCCGCCGGGACGGCGGAACCCGGTAACGCCGACGCGAAAATAGTATAAGTAAACTTTAAGGTCAAAATTGTAACCCTTCTTTTCCGAAAAACCTTGGACGGATGCGCGTTGGTAAAAGCGTATCCGTCTCTTTCGTTTTTCGTGCGCGGCTTCACAAAAAATCAAGCCCGTTCCCCGAAAATGCACTTGACTTTTTGATGAATATATGCTTTAATGAGTTTCGTTGGCCAAAACTTAAAGTTTGTTTTTATCAAACCACCGGAGGCGGTTTTGTGGAACTAAATATTGGGGATAAAATTAAGAGCCTGCGCCTGCAAAATAGCTTGACGCAAAAAGAGCTGGCGGATAGGTGCGAGCTATCCAAAGGTTTCATCTCACAGCTGGAGAGCAACCAAACCTCGCCCTCGCTCTCCACGCTGGAGGATATCCTGGTGACGCTTGGCTCCAGCTTTCGCGAGTTCTTCGCCGGGGAAGCCGCCGA
This sequence comes from Oscillospiraceae bacterium, assembly GCA_031286995.1. Taxonomy (GTDB): domain Bacteria; phylum Bacillota; class Clostridia; order Christensenellales; family Aristaeellaceae; genus JAITTS01. The sequence continues at coordinate 4,631 of JAITTS010000105.1, read as the reverse complement.
GAAGCCCGTGTTTCGCAAAGAGGATGTGTTCATCAAAGAGGCCCCGGAATCCGGCGCGGTCATCCATTGGCTGATCCCCAACGCCCAAAAGAAAGATATGGAGCCTATCCTGCTCGTGCTGGCGCCCGGCGGCCGCAGCGAGATTGACCTGCCCCATACCGGCGAGGAGTTTGGCTACGTGCTGACCGGCAGCGTACTGCTTACCCTGGGCGAGCGCACCTACAAGGTGCGTAAGGGCGACAGCTTTTCTTACAAGCCCGATGCCCGCCATTGGCTGGCCAACTCGGGCAAGACCGAGGCCGGTGTGCTGTGGGTCAGCACGCCCCCGAACTTTTAATTTTTCATTGTTGGAGGTGCGGCCGTGAGCGAGCATCTGATTGAGCTAAAAGACTTGACCATGGTCTTTGAGGACGGCTACACGGCCCTGGACGGCATCAATCTATCCTTAAACCGCAATGAATTTTTGACGCTGCTGGGCCCATCGGGCTGCGGCAAAACCACCACGTTGCGCCTGGTAGGCGGCTTTGCCGCCCCCACGAGCGGCGACGTGCTTTACATGGGCAAAAGCATCGTACACCTGCCGCCTTACAAGCGCAACATCAACACCGTGTTTCAGCGCTACGCCCTGTTCCCCCACATGAATGTGGCGCAAAATATCGCTTTCGGGCCTGATCTGCGCCGCCAAGACAAGCGCGAGACCGCGCGCCAGGTGGCCGATATGCTGGCGCTGGTGGGCCTGCGGGGGTTTGAGAAGCGAGCGGTCGCATCCCTCTCCGGCGGGCAGCAGCAGCGCGTGGCCATCGCCCGGGCGCTGATCAACAAACCCGCCGTGTTGTTGCTGGATGAACCCCTGGGCGCGCTGGATTTAAAGCTGCGCAAAGAGATGCAGGTAGAGCTGAAACGCATACAGGTAGAGAGCGGTATCACTTTCCTCTACGTCACCCACGACCAGGAAGAAGCGCTCACCATGTCCGACACCGTGGTGGTGATGCGCGGCGGGCAAGTACAGCAGGTGGGCACCCCGCAGGATATCTACAATGAGCCTGTGAACGCCTTTGTGGCGGATTTTATCGGTGAGAGCAACATTTTGGCCGGTACCATGATAGCCGACCGCAGGGCGTTCTTTTTAGGGCATCCCTTTGAGTGCGTGGATAGCGGCTTTGGCGAGGACGCGCCGGTGGATGTGGTGTTGCGCCCCGAAGACGTCAAGCTAAAATCCGTGGATGCGCCCATACCCGGCGCGCCCCGGGGCGTTGTGATCTCCACCCTGTTCAAGGGCGTGCATTACGAGATGCGGGTAAGCGTGGGGGCGGATGAATTGCTGGTGCACTCTACCCACGCGCGGGAACCGGGTACGCCCGTGCAGATCACCGTAGCGCCTTCGGATATACAGATTATGCGCAAGAGCGACATGTCGCCGGATGCCCCAGCCCGGGCCGAGGAGGCAGCCCTACCGATATCCGATGAAAGGATGTGACGCCCATGCGTGCCAAAGCGATGCTGCTGCCCTTTTTGCTCTGGCTGGCGCTGTTCATTCTGGTGCCCTTGGGCCTTGTGGTGTACTACGGCGTCACGGTGGAGGAACCCATACCCTACGAAGAAATCATGCGAGCCGACGGCTCTGTACACTATCGTCTGGCGGATGGCACATTGCGCGAAAGCGAGCCCTATGAGACCCGTACCCGCTTCTCGCTAGCCAATGTGAGCCGCTTCTTCGACCCTATGTACGTCAAGCTGATGGGCCGATCCTTCTATGTGGCGTTTTGCACCACGCTGATCTGCCTGTTGCTGGGTTATCCGGTGGCGTTGATTTTGACGGGCAAGGGCTTTCGTCACCGCAATCTGCTGCTGCTGCTCATCATTCTGCCCATGTGGATGAATTTTCTGCTGCGCACCTACGCCTGGCTCTCTCTGCTGGAGAACAGCGGGCTTGTCAACCACCTGCTGGAGGCCATGGGCTTTGCCAAGCAGCAATTTCTCTACCATGAGAACGCGGTGGTGCTGGGCATGGTGTACAACTTTTTGCCCTTTATGGTGCTGCCCCTGTACACCGTGATGGAAAAGATCGACCACAGCCAACTGGAGGCTGCGGCCGATCTGGGCGCCAATCCCTTTCAACGCTTTCTGCGCATCCTGCTGCCCTTCTCCCTGCCTGGCGTGCTCGAGGGCATCACCATGGTGTTCGTGCCCGCGGTCACCACGTTTGTCATATCCCAGCTAATGGGCGGGGGCAAGGTGCCGCTGATCGGCGATATAATACAGCAACAATTCGGCAAGGCCAACGACTGGCACTTTGGCGCCACCATGTCCCTGTTGGTGATGGTGGTGGTGCTCGCCTTTATGTACGCCCTAAACCGGGCCGACACCGAAAACGCGGGCAAAGGGGAGGTGCGCATCTGGTGACAAAATTTTTGCGGCGCACCTACATGGGCCTGATCCTCTTCTTTCTGTATGTGCCGGTGCTGCTGCTCGTCGTTTTTTCTTTTAACGCCAGCAAATCCCGCGGCGTGTGGGGCGGGTTCACCCTGCAATGGTATGTGGATCTTTTCAAGGACCGCGCCATTCTCGCTGCCCTGCGCAACACGCTGGTCATCGGGTTGCTCGCCGCCGCCATCTCCACGCTGGTGGGCGCGGTGGGGGCCATTGGCCTCTATCAACTGCGCAGAGGCTGGCGGCAGGGCCTGATGGGTCTGGTCAACCTGCCCATGCTCAACAGCGAGATCGTCACCGGCGTATCCCTCATGCTGCTCTACACCGCCATGAACCTGGAACTGGGCTTCTTGACACTGGTGCTCTCCCACGTAGCCTTCTGCATCCCCTACGTGGTACTATCCGTGCTGCCCAAACTGCGCCAGCTAGACCCTCACCTGCCCGAGGCCGCGCAAGATTTGGGCGCCACCCCTACCCAAGCCTTCTTCAAAGTGATCCTGCCGGATATTATGCCGGGGATATTCAGCGGATTTCTGCTGGCGCTCACCATGTCCATTGATGATTTTGTCATCAGCTTCTTCACCACCGGCATGGGTGTGCAAAACCTCTCCATCACCGTGTACACCATGGCCAAGCGGGGCATATCCCCCAAGATCAACGCCCTATCCACCATCATCTTTGTGGTGGTGCTGGGGCTGCTGGCCGCGGTCAACCTGCCGGATCTGCGGCGCAAAAACGCCAAGGCTTCCCGCCCCCCTGTATGACGCCCACGGGCGAACAGATAGCAAAACGCGGAAAGGACTGAAACGAAATGAAAAAAGTATTGCTGACGCTACTGGCCCTGTACCTGGCCCTTTGCCCTCTGGCGCTTGCCGCAGCGGAAGAGCAGGTGACCCTGAACGTGTACAACTGGGGCGACTACATCGACCCGGATACCCTGGCCGTTTTTGAAGAGCGCACCGGCATCCGCATCAACTATGAGCTGTATGAAACCAACGAGGACATGTACACCAAGCTGAAAAAGAGCAAGACCAGTTACGACGTGATCTTCCCGTCGGATTACATGGTAGAGCGCATGATCCACGAAGAGATGCTGTTGCCGCTGGACTACACGGCCATGCCCTACACCCAAAACATCGACCCCAGGTTTTTGAATGCGTCCTACGATCCCACGCACGCTTACTCTGTGCCCTACACCTGGGGCACCATGGGCATCCTGTACAACACCACCATGGTGGATGAGGCGCCTGCGGATTGGGATGCCCTGTGGGATGCCCGGTACGACAAATCCATCCTCATGCTCAACAGCCCCAGGGATACCATCGGCATCGCGCTTAAGCGCCTGGGCCATTCTCTCAATTCCATCAATCCCACCGAGCTGGAAGAGGCCAAACAATCCCTCATTGCGCAGAGCGCGCTCGTGCTGGCCTACGTGGTGGATGAAGGCAAGGACAAGATGGTCAGCGGAGAAGCCGCCCTGGCCCTGGTGTGGAGCGGCGACGCGCAGTACTGCATAGAGCGCAACCCGGAACTGGCCTACGTGGTGCCGCCGGAGGGTTCGAACCTGTTCTTTGACGCCATCTGCGTGCCCACATCATCCAAACATCCGGCGGAGGCCATGCGCTTTATCGACTTTTTGTGCGAGGCGGATATCGCCGCGCAAAACTACGAGTACGTGGGTTACGCCATCCCCAACAGCGCCGCAGTAGAACTGATGGGGGATGCGTACGCCGCCTCCGCCGTATCCAACCCGCCCGATGAGACCCTGTCGCGCTGCGAGGTATTCACCAACCTGGGGGACGACACCAGGATCTATGACCGCATCTGGACAGAGATCATCACATCCATCTACTGACGCACAAGCTCCGCCGCGTCCTTGTGGCGCGCGATGCATGGCAAACCCGGAAATTTGTTGATGGGTTGAACGATGGGCCCGGCCAGCGGTTTCCGGTATGCAAAAAGGCCTGCCGCGCCACCAACGCGCAGCAGGCTTTTTGATGCGCTCATTCCCCCAGCGGTTCCCCTTTCAGGAAAAAATTGTAATCAGGCGCTCGGGCGGTTCATCCGCTGTTTTTTGCGCGTTTTCGCGCTACGCACCGAAGAAGAGATGCTCTGCCAACACCTTGATGCCCAGCGCCACCAGCACTAAGCCGCCTACCAACGTAGCGGTTCGGCCCACCGCTGTACCCAGGCGTTTGCCC
>JAITTS010000076.1 GCA_031286995.1 Oscillospiraceae bacterium | reverse complement strand
CACCACAGCCGTGGTCAGTACCGCCCCCAGAAAGCAGGCGGCGTTCGGCCGCATCAGCGCGAAGAGCAAGGAAAGCTTGCGGCGGGTCATGACGCCTCCTTTCCGGGCCTGCGAGGCCCTTGCGAAGTCTACACATTATAAGATTTTGGGGAGGCAAATGTCAATGCGTGCGCAGACGCCGCGCGCTGGTGCTGGCGCAAGCAAAACGCGGGCATTCGATGGCATTCTGCCCGGCGCGGTGAAGCCGCTGGACGCAGTGCGCGTGCTGCTGATGGTTTGGCATATTGCGAAAGAGCAAGTGAAAATCACCTGCCCTTTTGTAAACTCCCCCTGCTCACCCCAGTATTTTTTTCAAATCCGCTTCGGGGGTGGAGACCGGCGCAATGCCAAAGTTCTCTATAAGAAAATGCAGTGCACCGGGCGATACAAACGCCGGCAGTGTCGGCCCAAGAAGAATGTTCTTGATGCCGAGATGGAGCAGCGTCAGCAGGATGCAGACCGCTTTTTGCTCATACCAAGACAGCGCCAATGTCAGCGGCAGGTCGTTCACATCACTTCGCCGTCGGCATATCCCAGGGCCAGCGCATGGTGCGCATATGCCGCCATGCCCCGAATGCCGAACAGAATCAAGGATTTCAGGGAACGGATATCCTCCTGCGCCGCCCAAATCCGATGCATGTCAAACGGCTCATCACCGCCGATTTTTTCGATAAGCGCGTTGATGTCTCGCCCACCAAAATTGACGTTGGTGACGGTGGCAAACAGTGCGCCGATGATAAGTTCCGCCGGGATGTTTGCGGCGTTTGTGATGAGCGCCCCTGTCAGCTTGTCTTGAAGAAGGGCGACATCCTGCGGCTTTCCGTATACCCCAGCTCTGTTTTGGCAGCCCCTGCCGCCCGCCGTTTGCTCGCATTGAAAACAGAACATATTCATTGTGGTTTGCCTCTTTCTATTTTAGTGGATGATTTCACCCTGAGTGGATAAGGTAACGGTTTGCCACGGGATAAACTTGCCACTGTTTTTCAGCGCGGTGATAACCGCCTGCTCAATCCCGCCGCAGCAGGGAACCTGCATGCGCACCACTGTCACCGATTTGACGTTGTTCTGCCGGATAATTTCGGTCAGCTTTTCGCTGTAGTCCACACTGTCCAGCTTCGGGCAGCCGATGAGGGTGATCTTTCCCCGCATAAATTCCCCATGGAATCCGGCGCGCGCATAGGCCGCACAGTCGGCGGCGATGAGAAGGTTCGCCCCGTCAAAATAGGGCGCGTTCATGGGCACGAGCTTGATTTGCACAGGCCACTGCCGAAGCTCGCCGCCGCCCGCATCTTGCGATATTGCCGAGGCCGCTTTGCGCTCAATGACATGCGCGTTCGAGCCGGGGCAGCCGCCACCGGCGCGCCCGGCGTCTGGATGTGGGTGCTGATGTTTTTCCGCCATACGTTTTTTTACCTCCGGTTCGTTGTATTCTGCCGCTTCTCGCTGCTCGAAAGTAATCGCGCCGGTTGGGCAGGCGGGCAGGCAGTTGCCCAGCCCATCGCAGTAGTCATCCCGTAACAGCCTGGCCTTGCCGTCAACCACGCCGATTGCCCCCTCGCGGCAGGCCTCGGCGCACAACCCACAGCCATTGCACTTTTCCTCGTCGATTTTGATGATTTGCCGTTTCATAGAAAGCCTCCTGTGATTTTTGGGAAACCGCCCGGCGGCCTCTTGATTTCTATTTATAGCGTATGTTATACTAATATTATGTTGGAAATCCAACGAAAAGAGATTTTTGATGACTGCTCAATTATTAAAATGCCCGCTCTTTGCGGGCATCGAAGCATCCGATTTAGCCGCGATGCTGGGTTGCCTGTCGGCGGTTAAGCGGCAATATAGCAAGGGTTCCTTCGTCTTTTCGGCGGGCGATGCGGCGGCATTCGTTGGCATTGTGCTGTTCGGGCGGGTGCATATTCTCAAAGAAGATTTTTGGGGGAACCGCACCATTCTGTCTGAAATCACACCGCCGCAGCTGTTCGGCGAGGCATTCGCCTGCGCGGGGGAAACGGCCCTGCCCGTTAGCGCCATGGTTGTGGAGGACAGCGAGATTTTGATGCTCGACTACCGGCGCATGGTCGCCACATGTTCCTCCGCGTGCTCTTTTCACACAGCGTTTATTAAAAATATGATGTTGATCTTGGCGCAGCGCAACCGCGCTTTGGTCGAAAAAATGGAGCACATCACCCGGCGCACCACGCGGGAAAAATTGCTCTCCTACCTCTCGGAACAGGTGAAACGGCAAGGCACAAACGCCATCGACATCCCTTTTGACCGGCAGGAGCTGGCGGATTATCTGGCTGTGGAACGCAGCGCTTTGTCGGCGGAGCTTTCCAAAATGCGGGATGCGGGGCTGCTGCGCTTTCACAAAAACCACTTTGTGTTGCTGGGGGAAGGCGTGAACTGATGCGCCGCATCATCACGGCGGTCTATTCAGATGTCTCGCAGCCCGTCAAAAGCGCCGTGACCGCGGGGGTTCGGTTCTTTACAAGAACTGTCCATTTATAATAACAGCATTCGTTATAACGCATTTTACTGTGGATTGCAGGCACTATTTTGGTTTCCTCAGGGTTTTGTGTGCGCCGTCAGCCAAAGGCTGATGCAAAATGCGCGGGAGAAGTCCGGCGCAGCGTTCTTTGATTGGATGAAAATTGGCCTGCGTATCGACGCGGTGTTGCGGCGCGACGCAAAATACGCTACAATAGCGGGGACGGGCAAGCGCGCCTGTGTGAAACACGAAGGAAGGCGGAAGCGCGGCATGAGCATGCGGCCCAGAAGGCGCAGCTGGCGGCAGATTGCGGCCAGCGTGCGGCAAACGGAACTGTTCGATGCCCAGGGGCTGGATGGGGATACCCGCCGCAGCCTGTACTGGGTCATCTGGGCCGTGATGGTGGGCCAGGTGTGCGGTTTTATTACCACCGGGGTCGTCTGGACGGGCTACCTGCGCGATGTGATCCGCGCGGATGATTTTGCCCTGGGGCTCATCACCGCCGCGCCCGTGGCCGCCAACACCATGCAGTTGCTGGGCGCGTACCTGATGCAACGCTGGCAGAAACGCCGCGCCTTTTTGCTGGCGGGCGGCCTGGTGGCGCGTTTTTTTTGGTTGCCCATCGCTTTGCTTCCCTACTTGGTGCCCTCGCTCTACCACGACGCGCGCATGCTGCTGGTATCAATCTGCGTGGTGGCGGTGGCGGTGGGCAACAGCTTTGTCAACGTAGCCTGGTCGTCGCTGATGGCGGATATCGTGCCCATGCGCATCCGTGGCAACTACTTTGCGGCGCGTGCGGGCGCATCCATGGTGATAGGCCTGGCGGGGGTGCTGCTGGCATCCCTGTTGGTGGATCGTATGGGCCAGCAGGGCTACACGGCGGCGCTGGTGTTGGCGGGGGTTACAGGCATGCTGGATATCGCCTGCTTCTTTAAGGTGGGCTTTCCCCCGCTGGAAGGGCCTGCGGGTGGCGTGCGCCCGGGGTTTGGCAAGGTCCTGCGCGAGGTGTTCGCGGATAAACACTTTATGCGCGTGGTATACTGCTTTACATGCTGGTCGTTCGCCATGAACATTTCCGCGCCCTTTTACAACGTGCATATGCTCGACAACCTGCGCATGGGCTACACCGAGATTACGCTGCTCAATCAGGTGACGACCAACGTGGCCACGCTGCTGTTCGTATCCCGTTGGGGCAGGCCGCTGGATCGCTTTGGCGGCAAGGCGGTGGTGCAGTTGGTCAGCCGGGTCTGCATGCTCTCGCCTCTGCTGTGGCTGTTCATCACGCGCGATACCCTGTGGCTGATGTTCATCGCCAACGCGCTGACCGGCATCTTTCTGCCTGTGATTGATCTGGGGCAGCAGAATCTGTACCTGGAGGCCGCGCCCAAACAGAACCGGGCCATGAGTGTGGCGGTGTTCTTCGCCATGACCAACCTGCTGGGCGTGGCGCTGAGCAACACGCTGGGCGGCTACCTGCTGCAGACCGTGTACGGCGCGTGGGCCGCTGGCGGCGCGGCGGCGGCCTTGGGGCTGAACAAGTACCACTTCATCTTCGCCACATCCAGCGCGCTGCGCATGCTGGTGGTGTTTGCGCTTTTCCCTTTGATGCGCGAAGAGGGCGGCACACACTACCGCAAGGCTGCGGCAACCATGCTGCTGGAGAAGCGGCAGGGCTGGGGACGCTTTTATCACGCGGTGCGGGCGAGCCGCCTGCGCCTGCGCTACCGGGCGAAACTGCGCGAGGAGCAGGCGGATCTGGATACTGCTGCGGGCGAACCGGGGTCTAAGGATGAGCAATAGCGACATGAAGGAGGGGAACCCTATGGCACAGGAGTTGACGACAAGGGATAAGGCGGAGATCCGCTGGACGTGGGATCTTTCGGCCATCTATCCCGATCACGCCGCCTGGGATGAGGCCTGTGAGCGGGCGCGGCGGGATACCGAGGCGTTCGCCGCCTATGCGGGCACGCTGGGGCAGAGCAAAACGCGCCTGCTGGAGGCGCTGGATACCTACCGCACCCTGCACCGCCGCCTGGATAGCGTGGGCACATACGCCTTTCTCTACCGCGCGCAGGATAACGGCGACACCCAGGCCCAGACCATGATGGATAAAATCATGAATCTGGTGGTGGATTTTGATACCCAGACCGCGTTTCTTCGGCCCGAGCTGTTGGCGTTGCCCGAGACGCTGCTGGCAGACTGCGCGTCGGATGCGGCCTTTGGCGAACACGATGTGTTTCTGCGCGAACTGCTGCGGGATAAGCCCCACACCCTTACCGGCGCGGAGGAGAAGCTGCTCTCCCTCTTTGGCGAGGTGGCGGATGGCGCGGGCAGCATCGTGCAGATGCTGACCTATGTGGATATGCGCTTCCCAGATATTGCGGGCGAAGACGGGCAGCCCACGCCCCTGACCGAGGGCAGCTACATCACCTACATGCAGTCGCCCGACAGGCGGGTACGCCAAGCGGCCTTTGAGGGTGTGCTGGGCGCTTACGGCGCGCTGGGCAATACCTTTGCCGCAGCTTACGCTAACAACGTGAAGAAGGGCGTGTGCTACGCCAAAGCCCGTCGCTTCCCGGGCGCACGGGCCATGGCCCTGCACCCGGATGAGGTGCCCGGGGACGTGTATGACAGCCTGGTATCCGCCGTGCGCGGCAGGTTGCCGGATCTGGCCCGCTACGTGGCGCTACGGCGCAAGGCCCTGGGCGTGACGGATGTACACATTTACGACCTGTACGCGCCCATGACGAAGGGCTTCGATATCAAGCTACCGTATCCCGAGGCGTACCAACTGGTGGTAGAGGCCCTGGCCCCCCTAGGGAAGGATTACACGGATACCCTGCAGACAGCCTTTGCGCAGCGCTGGATAGATGCCTACGAAAACCGGGGCAAAACCACCGGCGCGTTTTGCAGCGAATGCTACGACGCGCACCCCTACGTGTTGCTCAACTATAAACCGGGGCTGGAAGGCGCGCTGACCATCGCCCACGAGATGGGTCACGCTATGCACAGCCATTACAGCATCGCGAACAACTGCTTTGCCAAGTATCACTACACCATCTTTGTGGCGGAGGTGGCCTCCACCGTCAACGAAGTGCTGGTGCTGCGCCACCTGTTGGGCAAGCACCCAGAGCGTGCGGCCCAAGCCGCGCTGCTCAACCACCTGCTGGAGGCCTTTCGCACCACGGTGTTCCGCCAGACGCTGTTTGCGGAGTTTGAGCACAAGGCCCATGCCATGGCCGAGGCGGGCGAGGCGCTCACGCGCGACAGCCTGTGCGCGCTGTACCGGCAGTTGAACCGCGATTACTACGGGGCTGAGGCCGAGGTGGATGCCTGCGTGGCGGATGAGTGGATGCGCATCCCCCACTTTTACAATGCCTTCTACGTATATAAGTACGCCACGGGCTTTTCCGCAGCGGTGGCCATCGCGGATAAAATATTGACCCAGGGGCAGCCCGCGGTGAGCGATTACCTGCGCTTTCTCTCTGCCGGTGGTTCCCTGCCGCCCATGGAAGAGCTGCGGATTATGGGCGTGGATATGGGCACGCCCGAGCCGGTGGATAACGCCCTGCGCGCCTTTGTAGAGATGCTGGGGCGGTTTGAAAGGCTGCTGGATTAGACAACGGATGAAATGGTGGCGCCAGCTAATTTGCGAGGGTTGCTTTGGGCGGGCCGGGGCGCCCGCCGCGAGGATTGAACCAGGGTGAGAGGGGGACGCGCATGCAGGGCTATGATGAAGAGAGGGCTGCACAGAGCATTGCCGCCCGGTTGAACCCCAAGCAGTACCCGGATTTGGAGCCGCACTTCGATTCTCTGGTGCGCCAGGCCATCTCGCTGGATCTGGCCTACATGCGCGAATCTGGCGCGGTAGACGCGGATGGTCTGGCGGGCGGCGCTTACTATGACGATGACGAAGCCTTTGAGTACCTGCTGGATGGCATCGTCCGCGCCCGTGGCTGGGATGATGAGCGCGAGATGAAGTTGGCATCCTTTTTGGATGACTACATGGATGCCCAGCAGGCCTACATGGAAGAGATCGGGCTGCTGGATTGGGATTGATCCCCATCCGCGGCCTTCGGCGGCGCAAACCCGGCCGCCGCCAAAAAGCGCGCCATGGCGGCCTTGCCCGCCGTATCCAGCTTGAACACGCCCGCATCCGCCAGCACCCGGGCGCACACCGAGGCCAGCCCTTGGCGCAGTATTTCTTGTGCGCGCCCGGGGCTGTTTTGTGTACCGTGCGTTTGGGCAAGCGCCTGTAGCCAGGGCCAGTGCTGGGCCAAAGCCTCATCATTTTGCGGCGGTGTCATGGCGCGCGCGCCCGTCAGGTAGTTGGCCAGGGCATCCAGTTCGCCCACCAGGCGGCCCGGCAGAATGAACAGGCCCATCACCTCAATGAGGCCGATGTTTTCTTTTTTGATGTGATGCAGATCGGCGTGGGGATGAAACAAGCCCAGGGGATGCGCCGGCGTGGCGCGGTTGTTGCGCAACACCAAATCCAGGGTAAAAGTGTCGCCGTGCCGCCGTGCAATGGGCGTGATGGTGTTGTGCGGCGTGCCCCCGCTTTCGGCCAGTACATCCGCGGATTCATCCGAATAGCCGCGCCAGCAGGCCAGTACGCGCTCGGCCAAGGCGCACAGCGCGCGCGCGTCGCCGCTTTGCAGGCGCAGGGTGGTCATGGGCCAGCGCACCAGGGTCACATCCACATTGGACGCATCCGGGTGACGGGTACGCGCGTAGGCCGGGGCCTGCTGCATGGAGAAGGTATGGCGGCCTCCCTGAAAATGATCGTGATTGAGGATGGAGCCGCCCACAATGGGCAGATCGGCGTTGGAGCCGATGAAGTAGTGCGGAAACTGCCACAGAAAATCCAAAAGCTGCGCGAAGGTGTGCGGGCCGATGGCCATGGGCTGGTGCGCATCCCGTAGCACAATGCAGTGCTCCGGGTAGTACAGATAGGGCGAATACTGCAGGTGAAAGGCTTGCCCGCACAGCGAGATGGGCAGCATGCGCAGTGTCTGCCGGGCCGGGTAATCCAGGCGGCCCGCATAACCCTCGTTCTCCACGCACAGCATGCACTTGGGGTAGCCTACGCTGGGTGCGCCCAGGAGCGCCGCGATATCCCGCGGATCCTTTTCGGGCTTGGATAGATTGATGGTGATCTCCAGCGCGCCGTAATCCGAGGGGGCAAAGAAACGCACATTGCGCGCGATGGCATCCACCTGGATGTAGTTGTTGGCCCGGCAGAGACTGTAAAACCAATCTGTGGCCGCCTGCACGCCCTTGGCCCTGGCGATGCGGGTAAAGCCCTGCGCCACGGCAGATGGCGGCGGGGTCAGTATGCCCATCAGCCGGGCGCTCAACAGCTCGCGCCGGGCGGGCGAATCCGCTATCGCGCCGCGGGCCGCAGCGTCGTCGCACAGCGCGGCCAGCAGGGGCGCGGCGGTCTGGGGCAAGGGGCTGGCGAAGGCTGCATCCTCAGGCTGCGGCGGCGCGGCGTAGCTCAGGGCATCCAGCAGCAGGTTGCGCGCCCACGGGCGATCCTCGGGCGCGAGCAGGCCGTGGGCCTGGGCAAAGGCCAGCAGGGCGGATAAAGCGTGGGCGGCGGTCATGAGCGTTCCCTCCTGTGGGTGATGGCTTCATTATATGCCAGGCGCGTGCGGGATACAAGCGTAAATCGGCGTGTTTTACGCAGTTTTTTCCGCAACCGCGCGCTTGCAGCCAAAAGTGCCCTTGACAAACCGGGCAGGACATGAAAAAATAAGCCTTAGAGCACGGCGCGGCGCGCCGAGATACCGAAGCGGCGGGGGAATGAAAGATGCGCGAGGATCGCTTGGCAACCCAAATCAGATACCTGTTGTCATCCCGGGGAGCGGATGAACTGATGACCCTGTACGGGGCACAGGATGGTGAGCCGCTGCGGCAGATGCAGCGCTACGAAAAGCTGCTGAAGTGGCACGGCGCTCTGTTTCCGCAGGATGAGGGGTTTGCGTGGTTTTTTTCCGCGCCGGGCCGCACAGAAATCTGCGGCAACCACACGGATCACAACCTGGGCAAGGTGCTGGCCGCCGCGGTCAACCTGGATACCGTCGCCGCGGTAACGCCCACGCAGGATGGCATCATTCGCGCGTGCAGCGAGGGTTACCCGGCCGTACAGGTGGATACGGCGGATCTGGCCCCCCGCAAAGAGGAAGAGGGCACCCCCGCAGCCATCGTCCGCGGCACGGCCGCCCGCATGCGCGAGCTGGGGCTGCGGGTTGGCGGTTTTCACGCGGCCATCACATCCAGCGTGCTGCATGGCTCGGGCCTTAGCTCCTCCGCGGCGTTCGAGGTGCTCATTGCCGCTATTTTGGATGGCCTGTACAATGATTGGGGGCTGGATGGCATTACCCGGGCGCAGATCGCCCAGTATGCGGAAAACGCGTACTTCGGTAAGCCCTGCGGCCTGATGGATCAAATGGCCAGCTCCGTGGGCGGGTTGGTGGCCATTGACTTTCAGCGCCAGCAGCCGCAAGTGCGCGCCATGCAGTACGACTTTGGGGCCAGAGGCTACGATCTGTGCGTGGTCAGCCCCGGCGGCGATCACGGCGATCTGACCGAGCACTACGCCGCCATCCCGCGTGAGATGCGGGATGTGGCCGCCTTCTTTGGCGAAAAATCGCTGCGCCAGGTGCACCCGGAGCAGGTGGAGCAGGATATCGCCGCCCTGCGCGAGCGGGTGAGCGACCGCGCGGTGCTGCGCGCCCTCCACTACTTTGATGAGAACCGCCGGGTGGATGCCCAGGTGGATGCGTTGAAGCGCGATGACCTGCCCACGTTTTTGCGTCTGGCCGTGGCATCCGGCTACAGCAGTTGGATGCTGCTGCAAAACGTGTGGGCCGAGCCCTACCGCCAGCCGCTATCCGTGGCTCTGGCGCTCAGCGAGCGCCTACTGGGCGAAGCGGGCGGCGCCTTTCGCGTGCACGGGGGTGGCTTTGCGGGCACCATGCTGGCCTTTGTGCCCCACGCCCTGCGCCAGACCTACGTGGCGCGCATGCAGGCCGCCTTTGGTGATAAGGCCTGTACGGTGTTGCACACGAGGGCGCAGGGGGCCGCGGTGCTGCGGCCACCCCAGTGAGAGCAGGCGGGCGGTGGCCGCAGACTTTTGCCGCTCTTCTGTTCTGCTATCAGCTATGCCCGGTATGCAGGCCTGCGAGGGATCGCCGTTGTAGGCGTACCTGGGGATTGCATTCGGGGAACCAAAGAAAGCGATACGCCCAAATGTAGGCTTACAATTGATGTGTTGCGGCAAGAGACGGAAAAGGCAGCGAACAGGAAAACCATCTGTTAAAGTTGAGTTTGCGAGGCGCCAACACAGCAGAAGGAGACCCATTGGCCACAAAGAGCACAACACAAGCGCAGCGGTTTCACCAACCCCGCATACGGGTGAAGGCCTAGTGTTGCCCCCCGACCCTTTTGCCTTCTCATGGAGTCATGATTGTTTTCGGATACTCATGCCGATACAAAGGGCTGAATTTGCCCTTTTTGTATTGAAGGAAAGTGGCGGCATGGTTCTGTGGGGAATGACACAAATATTTCGCAGATTGGCGATAATCAAGCGCGTGATGTACGGTCGTTGCGGTTTTGAGCCCCTCCGCTTCAAGACGATCTTGCTTGAACACAAGAAATTTGTCAACTAACTCTGGAAAGCTCCGAAAATTGCTTGACAAGTCAAGAGAGATTTGATAGACTGCAATATGATTAACTGATGTTAACTATTTTTTGCCCGACAGTTAGCTTGAACTTACTTTGAACCGTGAAAGAGGGGGAAAGAGAATGCCTTTAACGCTGGTGAGGGCCGGGGAACAAGGTGCGATCAAAAAGGTTGGCGGGCGAGCGGAAACGCGCCGATTTCTTGCAACCCTGGGTTTTGTGCCCGGTACGCCTGTTACGATGATTACGGAAATAAGCGGCAACGTGATTGTGGGCATTAAGGAAGCCCGCGTGGCGATCAGCCGTGAGATGGCCAGCAAAATCATCGTCTGATCTAAAAAATTTTAGAAGGAGAGAGAGGCTTATGCGGACACTGAAAGCGGCCATGCCGGGTACGAAGGTACGGGTGACGAAAATTGAGGGCGGAGGGCCGATCAAGCGCCGAATTATGGAAATGGGCATTACAAAGGGCGTAGAGATCTACATTCAGAAAGTCGCCCCGTTGGGCGACCCGGTGGAGGTTACGGTGAGAGGCTACGAACTTTCTCTACGGAAAGCGGATGCCGAGTTGATTGGGGTAGAGCCCCTGCCGTAACGCCCGGCGAGGAAATAAAGCTGCATTTTATGGTACGAGAGTTACCTTTTGCTAATTTGATGGACGCAACCATTGCGAGGGGGAGAGAAATATGGCTATCAAAATCGCGCTGGCCGGTAATCCCAACAGCGGCAAAACCACCCTGTTCAACGCGCTGACCGGCGCGAATCAGTTCGTGGGCAACTGGCCAGGCGTCACGGTGGAAAAGAAGGAAGGCAAACTAAAAGGCCACAGGGATGTGGTGGTGACCGATCTGCCCGGCATTTACTCGCTTTCTCCCTACACGCTGGAGGAAGTAGTCGCCCGCAACTACTTAATCGACGAACGCCCCGACGCTGTGCTGAATATCATCGACGGTACCAACCTGGAACGCAACCTGTTTCTCACTACCCAGCTTACAGAACTGGGCATACCGGTTGTGGTAGCCGTCAACATGATGGATGTGGTGAAAAAGAGCGGTGACCAACTCGACGCCCGGCAGCTTGCCAAAGCGCTGGGCTGCCCGGTGGTGGAGATTTCGGCACTGAAGGGCGAGGGCATCACGCAAGCCGCGCAGGCCGCCCTGGATGCGGCCAGCGCGGGCGGCAACACGGACACCACGCCGCTATACAGCTTTTCCGGGGATGTGGAGCGCGTACTGGCACACATTGAGGCAACCCTACAGACCTCGCCGAAGGAACAACGGCGCTGGTACGCCTTGAAGCTGTTTGAGCGGGATGAGAAAATCACCGCGAAGCTGGGCTTGGGGCAGGGGCAACTCACCCGCATAGAGGCGGATATCAAGGCTTGCGAGGAAGCGTTGGATGACGACAGCGAGAGCATCATCACCGCCGAACGCTACGCCTATATTGATACCATCATCAAAGGCTGCGTAAAAATCAAGAACAAGGGGCGGCTCTCCGCATCCGACAAAATTGACAAGGTGGTGACCAACCGCTGGCTGGCGCTGCCAATTTTCGCGCTGGTCATGTTTATCGTCTATTTTGTGTCGGTCACAACTGTCGGCGCTGTCGTCACCGATTGGGCGAACGACGGCCTGTTCGGGGATGGCTGGCATCTGTTTGGCATCGGTTCCGCCGCTTACGAGAAAGCCGCGGAGCAATACAGCGCCGCGCAGCTGGAAAACGAGGCCTATCTGACCGCGGCCGAAGAAGCGGGCTTTTATCAAGGGCAAAGGGCGCAACCGGCAGATCCGGCAGATGGCGAGGGAGTAAGCGCTATTGATGACATGCGCGATTTTATCCGGGAAGCAAAAGCGGAAAACTTTACAGCGACGGCGGAAATAAAGGATGAAGACGGCAATGTCGCCCAAACAAAGTTGGTCACCGCTACGGATTTCGAAGTGAATGAGGCAATCGAAGAGCCTGACCCCGCTGATTTCCCTGTGTGGATCCCCGGCATTCCGGTGCTGCTCGCCAGCGCGCTGGAAGCCATCCATTGCGCGGATTGGCTGCAAGGGTTGATTTTGGATGGGATTGTGGCGGGCGTAGGCGCGGTGCTGGGCTTTGTGCCGCAGATGCTGATCCTCTTTCTGTTCCTGGCGTTTTTGGAGGCCTGCGGGTACATGGCGCGCATCGCCTTCATCATGGATAGAATTTTTCGGCGCTTCGGGCTTTCGGGCAAGTCCTTTATCCCGATCCTCATCGGCACGGGTTGCGGCGTCCCTGGCATCATGGCCTCTCGCACCATTGAAAGCGACCGAGACCGCAAAATGACCATCATGACCACCACCTTCATTCCTTGCTCGGCGACGCTG
>JAITTS010000057.1 GCA_031286995.1 Oscillospiraceae bacterium | reverse complement strand
CAGCGTCGTCTTACCGTGATCCACGTGCCCGATCGTCCCGATGTTTACGTGCGGCTTCGTCCGCTCAAACTTTTGCTTCGCCATTGGGTGTTTCCTCCTCCATGTTATGCGGCGTGCGGCCGCAGAATGGTCTGCTAATCCTTGGTGCGGTCGCCCAGCATTTTGGCGGTGATGGACTTTGGCACCTCTTCGTAGTGCGCAAACTGCATGGTGTACACCCCGCGCCCCTGGGTGCGCGAGCGCAGATCCGTCGCATAGCCGAACATCTCGGCCAGGGGCACCATGGCATGTATCTCCTCGCTGCCGCCTATGGATTCCATACCCTCTATGCGGCCACGGCGGCTGTTGATATCGCCGATCACGTCGCCCATGTAATCCTCTGGCACGGTGACATCCACCTTCATCACCGGTTCCAGCAGGCAGGGGTCGGCCTTGCGCAGGGCCTCTTTGAACGCCATGGAGCCGGCGATCTTAAAGGCCATCTCCGACGAATCCACCTCGTGATAAGAGCCGTCGTACACCGTGACGCGGAAATCCACCACCTCGTAGCCACCCAACGAACCGCTGCCCGCAGCCTCGCGGATGCCCTGATCAATAGGCCCGATGTACTCCTTGGGAATGACGCCGCCCACAATGGCGTTGACAAACTCGTAACCCTCGCCGGGCTGGCGGGGCTCCAACTCTATCCAGCAATGGCCGAACTGGCCGCGACCGCCAGTCTGGCGCACGTAGCGGCCCTCGGCCTTGGCAGCCTTGCGGATGGTCTCGCGGTAGGCCACCTGGGGGCGGCCCACCGTGGCCTCTACCTTAAACTCGCGCAGCAGGCGATCCACAATGATTTCCAGGTGCAGTTCACCCATGCCCGCGATGATGGTTTGGCCGGTCTCCTGGTCGGTGTAAGTCTTAAAGGTGGGATCCTCTTCCGCCAGGCGGATGAGGGCCATGGTCATTTTATCCTGGCCGGCCTTGGTGCGCGGCTCTATGGCCACACGGATGACCGGGTCTGGGAACTCCATGCGTTCCAGAATGACCGGGGCCTTCTCGTCGCACAGCGTATCGCCCGTGGTGGTATCCTTCAGGCCTACCACGCCCGCAATGTCGCCCGCGTTCACGCTGCCGATCTCCTCGCGGTGGTTGGCGTGCATTTGCAGGATGCGGCTCATGCGCTCGCGCTTATTCTTGGTGGAATTGAGCACGTAGGAACCCGACTCAACGGTGCCGCTGTAGACCCGGAAGAAGGTCAGCTTGCCCACAAAGGGGTCTGTCATTACCTTAAAGGCCAGGGCCGAGAAGGGCTCTTCATCGCTGGGATGACGCTGGGTCTCTTTTTCGCTGTTGGGGTCTACCCCGCCGATGGCGGGGATATCCACAGGCGAAGGCATGTAGGCTACCACCGCATCCAGCATGGGCTGCACGCCCTTGTTGCGGTAGGATGTACCACACAGCACGGGGTTGAAGGTGCAAGCAATGGTGGCCTTGCGGATCACCCGGTGCAGCTCTTCCTCCGTGGGCTCTATGCCCTCCAGGTACTTCTCTGTCAGCCCTTCATCCTGTTCGGATACCGCCTCTATCATTTTTTCGCGGTATTCCTTGGCCTGCGCCAGCAGCTCGGCGGGTATCTCCTCCTCCCGCACATCCTGGCCCAGGTCGTCGTAGTAGATTTCGGCCTTCATGCGCACCAGATCAATGATGCCCTGAAAGGTGTTCTCGCTGCCGATGGGCAATTGAATGGGCACCGCATTGGCATGCAGCCTGTCGCGCAGCATGTCCACCACGCGGAAAAAATCCGCGCCGTTGATATCCATCTTGTTGATGTAGACCATGCGGGGCACGCGGTACTTTTCCGCCTGACGCCACACGGTTTCGGATTGGGGCTCTACGCCGCCCTTGGCGCAGAACACGGCCAGCGCCCCATCCAGCACCCGGAGGGAGCGCTCTACCTCCACAGTAAAATCCACGTGGCCGGGGGTGTCGATGATATTGATGCGATAGCCCTTCCACTCGCAGGTGGTGGCGGCGGATGTGATGGTGATGCCACGCTCTTGCTCCTGCGCCATCCAGTCCATGGTGGCCGCGCCCTCGTGCACTTCCCCCAATTTATAAGTGCGCCCTGTGTAAAATAAAATGCGCTCCGTGGTGGTGGTTTTACCGGCGTCTATGTGCGCCATGATGCCGATGTTTCTGACCCGCTCCAGCGGATGGGTTCTAGGCATAACTGTTCCTCCCGAATCTTGTAAAAGGGCTCGCCAGCATAGTGGCGAGCCCGCAACCTATAGATAAAGTTACTGGCAAACGCCGGACTGCCCGGTATGGCCCGCGCAGGCTCGGCTTACCACCGGTAGTGCGCAAAGGCCTTGTTGGCCTCGGCCATGCGGTGCATCTCTTCTTTGCGCTTCACCGCGTTGCCGGCGTTGTTGGATGCATCCAAAATCTCGCCGGCCAGCCGGTCGCTCATGGTCTTTTCTCCGCGCTTTCTGGAGAACTCTACCAGCCAGCGCAACGCCAAGGTCTGCCGGCGTTCCGGCCTGATCTCAATGGGCACCTGGTAAGTGGCGCCGCCCACGCGGCGGGCTTTAACCTCCAGCGCGGGCAGAATATTGTTCAGCCCCGCCTGAAAGACCTCCACCGGGTCTTTATCCACCTTGGCCTTGATGGCCTCAAAGGCATTGTAACACACGGCCTGTGCCACGCCGCGCTTGCCATCCAGCATGATTTGGTTGATCAGCTTAGTAACCACGGTGGTACCGTACACCGGATCGGGCAGCACTTCCCGCTTAGGGATAAATCCACGTCTGGGCATACCATTTCCTCCATAACTGTAAGAGCGTTCCCTGTATCCGCGTTGCGTTTAATAAGTACCGCACCCCGCGCCTCAGCATGACGCAGGCCTTGTGGGGCGCCCACAGGCTCTGCCACCCTGCGCGGCGCGCCGTTCCAACGCGCAGCCGGGCTTGGAGAGGCGGTGCGGGCGCACGCGCGGCCAACTTACTTTTTGGGACGTTTTGCGCCGTAGAGGGAGCGGCCCTGCATGCGCTTGGCCACGCCCGCGGCATCCAGCGCGCCGCGAATGATGTGGTAGCGCACGCCGGGCAGATCGCGCACCTTGCCCCCGCGGATGAGCACCACGGAGTGCTCTTGCAGGTTGTGACCGATGCCCGGAATATAGCAGGTGCCCTCAATCAGGTTCGTCAAGCGCACCCTGGCGATCTTGCGCAACGCAGAATTGGGCTTTTTGGGGGTGGTGGTCTTAACCGATAGGCAGACGCCGCGCTTTTGCGGGCACTTCTGCAAAATCGGCGAGTTGGATTTGCTCGTCCGTTTTTCCCTTCCCTTACGGATCAACTGGTTGATCGTGGGCATGGAAGCACCTCCTGATGTATTTGGCGATTGGTGCGAGGCACCTGTCTCTATAAAGGCCCGCGCAACCCTCGCAGGCTTATAGGCTATTATCCGCGCAGAATGGCCGCCGCAGCGGCCTCCACCTCTATGCCGCAGGCCGCGCCGAGCTCTCTGGCGGTCGTGTTTTGCAGGCAAGGCACATTGCCGTCGTAGCAGGCATCCAGCACACGCTTGATCAAAAACAGATCCGCATCGCTGGCCACGAACACCTCTTTGGCCTGGCCCGCCTGCACGGCGCGCAACACATGTTTGACGCCCACCGCACGCGCGTTTGCCTGGCGCAAACCTTCCAGCATGTTCCTTCTCCCCCCGCACTCCGATGGGCATAGCAAATCTGTGCTACAGAGCATCTTTTATATCATAGCACCAGCGGACGCGGCTGTCAATCGCATGGTACAAAAAAATTGCGACAGCAATTGTCGAGGTACAATAGATAAGTGAAAAAGACAAGCCGCTATTGGTCTGGTAAAATGGTGAGTGAAGAGCAAACCATAACCGAAAGGAACGACTTGTCTCCTTTTTCACTGCTCTATTGTACCTGAACACACCCGAACAA
>JAITTS010000055.1 GCA_031286995.1 Oscillospiraceae bacterium | reverse complement strand
TTCGCCTTTGCGTTTCCCGCATTTTACGATATGTTCGCCGCCGCATCTTTTACATTTCATACAACACCCTCCACACAAGAACATTATATCACATTATCATAACTTTCGCAATACCGCCTTACAAACTTTTACGATCTGGGCGGGTTAGAGCCGGAACGGTTTGACTCGGATTATGATATGGCCGTTTCCTGGCAAAGGCTGATAGAAGGCAAGAACATACAAGAGATGGATTTGGTTTTGTGAAACCATGAGCTTGTAGAGTGCGGCCTCATGAGCGAAAAAGGCCTCTCTTACGCTCAGGCCCATCGTGAAGCCGAGAAGCTCTATGACTATACGAAGTATATCAGGGCGCTTGATTTGAAGGAGGGTATAAAGTGAACCAACTTGTGTTAAAAGAAATGAATGATAACAGAATCATTTACTTCTATCATCCGAACGGCGAAGAAACGTTTGGAGAGATTGAGTATTTGTTCGCCGAAAAACAGGCGCGCATAGCGAGAAAAGCCGACAACGATGAATCCGGATATTTTGCTCACAAAGCAACACGAAAAGTTGAAGAATGCGTGGGGAAAAACAATCTGCCATTAAATTTGACGCAAGCGTGGTATTAATGGCAGACGAGTTAAGGATGGCGACAGCATATGTTGACACAAAAAGCAAAAGACCTTAGCGTTGTACGCCTGAGAGATGGGCGCGAGGGTACAGTTGTATGCGTTTACGGAGGTGCGGATTTTGATTAGGGCATACGACGGTGCTCTGATAGAAGAGCGGGACGTCGCAGTAGAGCCCGCCGGAACTGATGTTCCGCGGTACGCTCTGCGCGCCATGATCGCATATTGCGAAGAGAAGGGAATCAAGCCGGTTGATATGACGGACGAGGAGCGCAGGCTTTTTATCGTTGAGCCTGATGAAACCAAAGCAAATATCGTTTGATTTTGCATACCAGCAATGCCAAAGAAGTCTGAACGATTCAGGGAAAACCGCTTTGTAAGGCAGGGCGGTTTTTGAATGCGCAAAAGGAGGCAGGCATGAAGATACCTGAAAGGCTCAAGGTTGGCGGCGTTACCTATGAGGTCAAGGTGGCGCCGAAAATCATTGATCCACAAGACCTGATCGGAAGAATCAACCATGGCAGCCTGATCATAGAGGTGCGGTCAACCCTTGCGGATGATGCCGCAAAAAAGTGTTTCCTGCATGAAATGTTTCACGCGATTGACGAGCACACGGGGGTAGGAGACGTGCTCCAGGCCTCTCTGGCTTACAGCGGCGTACTCTCCGCCGCTGTTGCACTGGGCGGGGATGAAGCCGCGCTATGTATCATCCCTGAATTTTATTGTGTTTCATCATAAATTTTTCGTAGTTCCGGCGTATCCCGGCCCGTCTCATCCCGCAGCACCAGGGGCGGCAGCCAGTGCAGGCCGGGGCGTACCCCCTTCATGGCCTCCGCCAGGGCCAGTTTGGGCGGGGCGGTCACCCGCTGGTGCACCAGGCGCACGCGCTTGGGTTCCAAACCGTGCTGCCGCATCGCATCCAGCAGCTCCAACAGGCGCGGCGCGGGGAACACCATGGCCAGCCTGCCCTTGCCCCGCAGCAACAGCGCCCCGGACGCTACCGCGCCCGTCAGTGTGCCCTCGCACTCGTGCCGGGCCGCGGCCAGGCGCGCATCCGGGTTGATCAGGGTCGCGCCGTGTTTGCCATAAGGCGGGTTGCACACCACCGCATCCGCCGTGCCGTAACCCAGGGCTTTCGGCGCATCCCGCCAATCCATGGCGTACACTTGTATGCGGTGCTGCCAGCCGTTCATCGCCACGCTGCGCGCGGCCATATCCGCCATATCCGGCTGCAGTTCTACGGCGCGGAAGGTGGCATCCGCCGTGCGCGCGCCCATCAGCAGGGGCAGTATGCCGGTGCCCGTACCCAGATCCACCACGCGTGCGCCGGGGCGCGGCGCGGCAAAATGCGCCAGCAGCACCGCATCCATGCCAAAGCGGAACCCTTCCAGTTTTTGCAGAATATACAGGCCCTGCCGCTGCAAGGCATCCAAGCGTTCCCCCGGCTGCCGCCAACGCTCCATGCTTCCTCCTACAGATCAGCGGGCACGGGCGCATCCAAATCCAAGTCCGCCCGCGGCAAATAGCCCTGCCAGCCCTCGTAATACACCAGGCACCAGGCCGCGGTCTTGCCCTCGTAGGCCAGCACCTGCACGCGGGCACGGTAAGGCACGGTGATCAAGCCCCGGCTGGCACCGTTTGCCTCGGCATAGAGCGCGACGCCGCCATCCGCTTCCCCGGCCCGCACCGTGCCCTCGTTGATCACATCCTGGGGTTTGGGCGCCGGGCGGGCTGTGCCCGCAGCTATTTCCGATGGCGGGTTTGCGTCTGCGGGGCTGTTATCCCCGAGGCTGGGACTTTCCGCAGAACCGGTGCCGGGCGCCGGACGGGCCGTGCCCGCAGCCATTGCCGGTGGCGTGTTTGCATCCGCGGGGCTGTTATCCCCGAGGCTGAGGCTTTCCGCAGGCCCCGCGCTTGGCGTGGGATGAGCCGCGCTTGCGGCAGGGGCCACCGCGATGTACTGAGCCGCCGCGTAGGCCACCGCATCCTGCCAAACCACCTCGTACCAACCCTCCAGCCGCGTCAGGGCTGTCAGGCGCGCGCCGTCGCGCACGGTGGTCAAAATCTTTGCGGCAGTGCTCGGCGCGGCGCGCAGATTAAGGCTGCCGCTGACCGACACGTACACATCGAAGGGTTCCGCCGCATTCGGAGTGGGTGCGGCGGAGGGCGCGGGTGTGGCGCCCTCGCCATCCAGGCGCAGGTACGCCGCGGCCGCATACCCTTCCATCCCCCGGTAGCGCACCAGACACCACGCGCTGCCGTAGGCCAACACCTCCACCGAAGCGCCATTGGGAATGCTTGCCACCACCTCAGTGCCGGTGGATTGCCCTGCGCGTAGGTTGAGCCGTCCGCTGCTGCTGCTGAGCGCCACGGTCGCCGTCTGTACAGCAGGCGGCGCGGGCGTGACCGCGGGTGCGGGCGTCTGGGATGCGGCGGCATCCTGCCCAGGCGCGGCGCTCGGCGCGGGCGAAGCCGTGGGCTGCACGTCATCCAACGGCGAGAGATACTTGCTCATCACGTAGCCTTGCCACGCGCCGTAACTGACCCTGCACCACCCGGCTGTGTAATCGTCGTAGGTCACCTGCGCGCCGCTTGGCAGCGTGCGCAGCACCGGCGCGGATGTGGTGGGCGCGGCGCGCAGGTTCAGTGTCTGCCCGGCGGATACCGCCACCATAGCATAGCGCTCACCCGGCGCTTGCGGCGCGGATGTGGGCGCGGGGGTGGCTGCGGGCCCGTCTTCCGCGTCACGGGTGACATAGGTGCCCATCACATAGCCCTGCGCGCCGCCCCAGCGCACCAGCAGCCACGCGCCGCTCTGCCCCAGCGCCTCCAGCCGCGCACCGTGCGCCAGGCGCAGTACGATGCCGGATGCGGTGCTAGGCCCGCTACGCAGATTCAGTTTGCTGCCCATGTCCTGCAGCGCGACGGTGACCCAGTACAGGGGCGCGTCAGGCGCGGGCGTCTGGGCGGGATCCGGGGTGGGCGTAGGCTCGGCATCTGAGCCCATCCCCGCCTCAAACACCAGGTAGCTCTGCATCACGTAGCCGACCAGGCTGCCGTAGCGCACCTGGCACCAGGTGCCATCGGTGGTGAGGGCCGTCAACTCCTGCCCGTGGCGCAGTTGGGCCAGTATGGCTGTATCCGTACCCGGCCCCTTGCGCAGATTCAACCATTCCGATGGGTTTGCGAGTGACACCCGCGCCGCGCTCTGCGACGGATCCACAGGCTGCTGCTGAGAGGGCGGCGGAGTGCTTCCCCCATCCCCCGGCAGTGGCGGCAGCTCCTCCGCGCCCATGTCATACTGCACCAGGGTGACGCCGGGGTAGTAAAAGCCGATGATCTGGCGGTAACTCAACCCCTGGTTGGCCATCTGCTGCGCCCCGCGCTGACTCATGCCGATGCCGTGACCGTAGCGCCGGGCCGACAGCTGAAAGTTGACCCCGCTGCGCGAAACGGTGATCAGCTCGTTCTTGATGCTGTTGATAGAAAGGTTCATCAGGGCTTCCATCTCCCCAAAATAATCCAGCGTAACGGTGACGGGGGATGCGGATTGCTGGGTTGTCAGCGTCACATCCACCTTGGTGTACAGGCGCGAGGGCGCCGCGTACATGGGGGTGTGCGCCCGCACATCATCGATCGACCGGATGCGGATATCCGTAGCCGCGCCATCATAGCCCTTGGTCTGCAGCTTGGGCAGCGCTTTTTGCTTGAGCAGGCTTTCCAGCGCGGCGCTGTTGCCCGCCGTGGCGTAGATGGTGTAGGTGCGCCGCACCGAATCCGGGTTGGCCAAGTCGTAGGGATCATCCGTCACGCCCAAGTAGGGGTAGCCGGATACGTTCCAGGCATTCTTAATGGATTCTGTTTGACCGCCGTTGGATGCACCGTAGTACGCGCCCATGTACTGGCCGTTGTACATACCCACCACGCCCTGTGTCTCTGCCACGGCCTGGCGGCAGTTGGCGTTGCCCGCGGCCAGGCCGCGGTACACTTGATCAGTGGTGGTATCCACCACGTCGTAGTAGGCCGCGCCTTTGGCCATGGCCGCCAGTGCGTAAGTGCGCGCGGCCACGGCCTGGGCTTTCAAAGCCTCCAGTGGCCAACTGTTGCTCATCTCATAGGGCAGTACGCCCTGCATGTAGTCCTCCAGGTACACGTAGACAATGGGGTACATGCGGCCGTTACGCACGGCAAATTCCAAATCGCCATTGTACCAATTGGAAGGATTGCGGGATTGGGCGATCTTGATACCGTTATTGCCTGATGTGTCGTGCCGCCGCAAAAAGAAACGCGTGCCCATATCCGTACGCGCACCACCGGCTGTGAGGTACAGCCGCCCACCCTCAAAGCTGACGGTGGCGCTGCCGCCCTGGTTCAGGCGGCGGGATGCGTCGCCGTTGACGGAATAGGAGCCGTCGATAGTCAAGTTAAGCGTGTTGACCCCCGCGATGGAGGATAGGTACACCCGCACTGTACCCGAAAGTGATGTGGCCGGTTGGGTGAGCGGCGCGGCCGAAGGCGCGGCCTCGGCCCGGGCGGGCGCGAGCAGCAGCGCTGCCAGCGCAATGAAAACGGCGATGCGTATTGTGGCGCGCACGGCGCGTCCCCCCTCTGCAAAAGATGATGATGTATGAAAAGTACGCTATAAATTGTAACACATATGTAATACTTTGTCCACAGTTGACACCCTATTCCCTCATATTTCATGTTCCGTCGCGTTTTTTCCTAGTGTGGGACACAAAAACGACGCTCGGGCAAGAATTTCTTGCCGCTCTTCGCATTGGCGGTATTGCGAAAGTTATGATATAAGTCTGAGGTTGAACAGCTTGCGCTTTCCAGGCGGAGAATGAAATTTTGAAAACAAAGCCATCGTCAAATCAACCATTTCTAGAGAATGAG
>JAITTS010000015.1 GCA_031286995.1 Oscillospiraceae bacterium | reverse complement strand
TTGAAGCATACAACAAGTTTGGCGCGGCAAAATCGCGTTGGCGTGCTTCCCACGAGAGGGGCGAACTTCCCTTCGGCTTGCTTGATTTCTTTTGATTCAATGTGGTTTGCCCACTCCCCGAAAAAAACGAGACTTGCCTTTTTTCATGCGCGATGCATTGCAAGCCTTACGGAACCTTGGCCTTTCCCAACTGATCCCGCCACTGTGCGGGTGTGGTGTGCAAATATCGTTTGAATACCACGTGAAAGTATTTTGGCGTGCCAAAGCCCGTGGCCTCCGCAATCTCCGAAACCTTCATGTATGTATCCCGAAGCAGGCGGCAGGCTGCTTCCATACGCACATTGTTCAAAAAATCCACAAAGCTTTTCCCCGTCTCTTTTTTGAATAAACGCGAGAAATAGGCGGTATTCATGTGCACGGCATCCGCCAAAGAGAGCAGACTGACATCTTCCGTATAATGGCGGTAAATATACCGTATGGCGTGCCGCACCGCACGCTGAATGTTCACGGCGGGTTCTTGCATGGCGATTTTCAAAATGGCGCCCTGTGCGGCGTATTGCGCGGCTGCGTGCATCATATCCTGATACAGTTCCGGCACATCGGCAACCGAAACAGGTTCGCGCGAGAAGAGCATTGTCGGTATCTGCCCGGTCTGCTGCTCAATGAGGGCCTGCATATCACTCAAACTCTCCCACACCAAGCCCTGCAGTTCTTTCATCGCCGTGCCGGTCAGCGTGCGGGGTTGAAGCAGGCAGATTAGCGCGCCGTCTCGCTCACCGTAGAACCATTGGATATCGTGATCCAAGAGCAGGCGATACAGAAAGTGGAGAAAAAGTTTTTGGGCGTGATCCGTTTTCCAGGCTGCGTCCTGTTCCTTCGGCAAGGGAGGCATCCGGTAAAGCATCATCAACACGCTACGGCCTAGGTCTATATCGAAGGCTAATTCGTCCATTACCGCCACACCGGGCATCTTTCCCTGTAGCAGATGCTCGCACAGATCGTTGCGCAGCAAAGAAAACGCCATGTTGATCTGCGCCTGAAGCAGCGTCTGCTGCGTAAAGCGGGCGCGCAGTTCATCCACGGCGGCCAGGGATTCCGTCATCAATGCCAGCAGTTGATCGTAATCGCTGGTCTTTAAAAGATAACGGACGTTGCCGAGCTGCAGCGCTTCATACGCATGCTCAAAGTTGCGATAACCTGTCAAAAAGATGATCTGACATTGGGGCCACGCTTTGCGCACGTTGCGGGCCAGCGCCAGGCCATCAAGACCCGGCATGCAAATATCCGATATGATCAGATCTGCCTTGCAGTGTGTGAGCAGCTCCCACGCCGATTCGCCGTCATAGGTGCGAAGCACTTCGGTCTCCCACTGCGTTTGGCGCAAAAGCAGGTAATAGATGGAATCGGCGATCGTTCGTTCATCATCGACTACCAGGATGCGATACATGCCTTCACCTCCCTATATAATCTTGAATTTTCATGGATTTGCTCCTTCCATGGCCTTTGCTGACGGGCGTATGTAGGCAGTAAACAGGGGAGGCTGGTCTGTGCCGGGCAAAAGCGGCGGCGATGCGGAAAAAGATTCGCTGATCCGCGGGCGCGTTTTACCCAGCAGCGCTAAAGCATCCAGCGCAAGGTCAGCGACACACAAAGGCCGCCCAAGTCGGATTGCGCGAAGCACAGGCAGCTTTCCGGATCTGTCAGAAGCAGGCGCTTGCTGATGTTGTACAGTGCGACCCCCTGCGTATCCATCGGCTCGGAGACCGCGTGGCGGCGGATGCGATCCAACGCCTCCGGGGCAATGCCGTTTCCGCTGTTTTCCACGGAGATCAGCAGGCGCTTCGTATCTGCGGCGATCTGCCGGAAGCGCAGCAGGATGACGCCGCCTTCCTTCCGCGGCTTGATGCCATGTTCAAAAGCGTTTTCTAGCAGCGGTTGCAGTACCAGGCGCGGCGTCCGCGCGTCTGTCCAGCCTTCGGGCAGCGCATCCATCCGAAACACTGCCCGTGTGCCGAAGCGCATGCTTTGAATGCGGGCATATGCCTCAGCATGCCGCACCTCTTCTGAAAGTTTGGCGGTTCCCTGCGGGCTGGCCGTCAGGTATTGCAAATAAACGCCGAGCAGGTGCGCAAGATCGTTGCAGCAGTCGTAGTTCTCTTCCTCCAGCATGGTTTGGATGGTGAAAAAACAATTGTATAAAAAATGCGGATTGATCTGCGCGTACAGCTGCTTCAACTCTGCTTCGCGCGCCAGCAGGCGCAGCGTATAGCGCTGGTCGATGAGCTGGCGCAGGCTATCCGCCATTGTGTTGAAGCCTTGATTTAACGTGTCAAACTCCTTCGTGCGCGCGCGGCCAAGCCGCGCCGTTAGATCCCCCTGCTGAACGCGGCCAAAACCGTGCAGCAGTTTATAGACCGGCCGATACAGAAAGAAGTAGGATTGCAGGAAAAGTATCAGCAGCACTGCCGCCAGCAGCGCCAAGGAAGCGATAAAGTAGGCGACAAAGCGCTGAAGGGACGATGTGACTGCCCCCTGCGCCACAATATAGTACAGCGCTAAATCATCCATTTGTGAATCGGTGATGGTCACATAGTGTGGGGCGCCGCCCAGCGCGACGGCCCGGGCGGCTTCCAAAGCCCCCGGTTCACCGTGCAGCGCCGCCACTTCAGTTGCCATATCCGGGTGCGTAGAGGCGATGACCTCGCCGTGATCCTTTTGCAGCAAGAAAAGGTTGCACAGCGCATTGGGCAAACGCGCGGCAAACATCGCGACGAGCTTTGGCTTTGATACCCGCATCACCATCACCACATCGGCGTCCGAGCCTGCGGGCGCGAAAGCGCGCCGGTTGGTGTGGTAAAGCAAATATTCGTCTTGATACCGGATCAGGCAGCCTTCGCGCGCGCGCACAAGCGCGCGGACATACGCTCGATCCGGCGCGCCAAAGGTGCGCCAGCCGCCTCCCGAGGTGTACATAGAGCCGGTGCGCGGAAAGTAAATGTCGAAGGCATCCAATATCCTGCTGTTGAGCAACACCACCGTGGACATTTCCGCAACCTCTTGCTTGGCAGAAATGATTTCGTAATTGGTATAAATTCGTGAGTCTTCCAGCGTGACACGCCGGACGCACTGCAAGGCCAAGTACTCTTTTTGCCGCATCAAAAGGTTGGAGAGCTCGGCGTCAATGTCGGACATGATTTTGTCGCCCTCCAGCGAGATGGAGGTGAGCCGATCCGCCAGAATGGTTTGATATGCATCTTGATATACCATGATGAAAAACAGGTAGAGCGGGATGACGCTAAGCAAGGCGAGCAGCATGATGGATTGTGCGTAGCTGAGCTTTCTTTTACCGGGCATGCGGGCCGGCCTCCTTCTGGCTGTTGAACGGATGTGAATCGCTCGCGCGCATGGCGTGGGCCAAGGGAGCGGTCGGACAATGTGAGTATAGCCACCCCCTGCGCGCTTGCGCAAGGGGTTTTTCGGCCGGTTGTTCAAACTAGTAAAAAAAAGAGGCCGAATGACAATTATTTAGACTATTTTTTCGGGTAGAGGGTTGATAGAATGATTTCACAGAAGAAAAGGCCTTTTCTGCAAAGCCTGTATCCGGCACATCAAACGACCGCAAAACAAAAGGGGGACAATTTTTATGAAGCGTTTGCTCGCATGGCTGCTCTGCCTGTGTATCCTGTCAGCCCTGTTCGGCGTGTGTGGCACGGCGTTCGCCGCGGAAGCGGAACGGAAGTATGGCACCGACGAAGACGGCCCGTTCGGCCGCTACGCCGAGCCCGTCACCGTTCGTGTTGTCAAAGGCATCCACTCCACGGAGGCCGACCGCTTCAGTGAGCTAGAAAAAATTACTGGTGAGACGCTGTACAAAAACCGGTGGACAGACCTGTTTGAGCGAGAGCTCAACATCAAGATTGAGTACATGTGGGTTGTGGATGAGAGCCAGTATCAGCAAAAGTTTAAGCTGGCGGAGGCCTCGGGCGAGTTGCCGGATGTGGTGAACGTAAAGCTCGCCGACATACAGACCATGAGCGAAGCGGGAGCAATCTGTGAGGATTTGCGGCCCTATTACGATCAATACGCATCGGATCAGTTCAAAGCATCCATTGACGCGCTGGGCTACGGCGCGCTGGAGTCGGTTTCTGAAAACGGAAAAATGAAGGCGTATCCCTACGCGCGGCCCAACATCCACGACAATAAGTACATGTTCATTCGTGAGGATTGGTTGGAGAAGGTGGGCAAAAAGGCCCCCACCACCATCGCGGAACTGGAAGACGTTCTGGAAGCCTTCGTGACCCAGGATCCGGACGGCAACGGCCAGAACGATACGTTTGGCATGGCGGCCGAGAATTCTCTGTTTTACCACTTTGCGCCGATTTTTTGGGCCTATGGCGCGTATCCGGATAAGACCTGGCTCAAGGCCGAAGACGGCTCGTTGGTCTACGGGCGCATCCAGCCGGCGATGAAGGACGCGCTGCGCAAGCTGCAACAGATGTATAATCAAGGGTTTTTCGATCCCGAGTTTCCGCTCAAGAGCGAATTTCAGGCCAAGTCCACCATCAACGCCAACCGCGTCGGCATTGATTTCGCGGGATTCTGGGAGATTGAAAACCTGGGCCCGGTCATCTCAAGCGTGCCGGGTTGTAAGTGGAACGCTTATCCGCTGCCTTCGCTGGAACCCGGCAAGCCCACCGTCGGGGCCATTGGGGCGGGCGTGACCAACGGATATGTGGTCAACAAAAACTTTGAGCATCCCGAGGCCATTATCAAGATGATGAACCTGGCGATCCGGGTCTGCAACGATGCCCCGGAAATCTATGTGGATGCCGAAGTGCCGACGGTCTGGCCGCTTGCGCCGGTGTACGCGCCGGATCCTGAGAACGACTTCCGCACCTACGAGGCGATTCGCAGCGTGCAGGATGGCAAGACCAAGGCGGAGGATCTCAAGCCCAGCATCCGCGTCATTTACGATGAGCTTGGCGCCAGCGACAAGTACATGTCCATGTTCGGCGCCAAAGACAATGCGTCTGTGAACCTGATGATTCAAGCCATACAAAACGGCTGGGTGTTCGGCAACCAGTTCTTCGGCGCGCCCACCCCCACGATGGTGGAGCGGGAAGGCACGCTGGAAGAACTGACCACGACGGCCTTCATCAAGATCATCACCGACAACGCCGATGTGGATGAGACTTTCGACAAATTCGTGGCGGATTGGAAGGCGCTGGGTGGCGATCAAATCACCCGGGAAGTTAACGAGTGGTTTAAGACCGTGCAATAACCGCAAGCGAGGCAAGCCGTATGCCGCAGGGCGGGCCACATGCCCGCCCTGCGGTGCCAACCGGGCGCTCCGCTATCCGAGAGGTCGGTTTCGCGTATGAAAGAGGGGGTATGTATGAAAAAAAAGACCACCCTGCGGCGCTTGAAGCGAGAATATCCGCTGCATCTGATGGTGCTGCCGGCGCTGCTGATGATCATAATTTTCAACTACATTCCGATGGCGGGCGTCAAGATCGCATTTGAAAAGTTTATCCCGGCCAAGGGATTCTGGGGAGCTCAGCGCTTTATCGGCCTGGATAATTTTCGGTTTGTACTGTCGCTGCCCACCACGCGCATTGTGCTGCGCAATACGGTGCTCATTGCGGCAAGCAAAATAATATTGGGCTTAGCCGTCCCCATCCTCTTCGCGCTGCTGCTCAACGAGCTGCGTTCCCTGCGCTACAGGCGCGCGCTGCAAACCATCGTTTATTTTCCAAACTTTCTCTCATGGGTCATTATGGCCGGCATCCTGATGGATATGCTCTCGCCGCAATACGGGCTGGTGAATGAGGTGATCAAGGCCTGCGGTGGCAAGCCGATTTTCTTTTTAGGGGATCCGCGGTGGTTCCCTTCCACCATGGTCATCACGGATGTGTGGAAGAATTTCGGCTTCAAGTCGGTGATTTACATCGCGGCCATGACATCCATTGATCCCGGGCTGTATGAGGCCGCGGCCATTGACGGCGCCGGCAAGCTGCGCCAAACCTGGCATGTGACGCTGCCCGGCATCCGCATGATCGTCATCCTCATGACGGTGCTCAGCCTTGGGGATGTGCTCAACGCCGGCTTCGACCAGGTGTTCAATCTCATCAACCCCCGCGTGTATGATACGGGCGATATCATCGACACGCTGGTGTACCGCATGGGCTTGATCGACGCCCAGTTTGGCCCTGCCACGGCGGTGGGCCTGTTTAAATCTTTGGTTTCTTTTGTGCTGATCGCGTCTTCGTACTTTGTGGCGAACAAATGGTTCGCCTATCGGATATTTTGAGAGGGGGAAGGGGCGCATGCGGCGAACGCGCGCAGAAAAGCTTTTCAACGTCTTTAACATCTCCTTTCTTGGCCTGACGGCCTTCATTTGCCTCGTCCCCTTGCTCAACACGCTGGCCATTTCACTCAGCGATACGCTGCCGGTCAACCGAAATCAAGTGACACTGTGGCCGGTGGAAATTAATCTGAAGGCCTACTCGTTTCTTCTGAACAACGACCGTTTCTGGCGCGCCGCGCTGGTCAGCATCTATCGGGTTTTGCTGGGTTCCCTGATCAACATGGTTTTAATCGTGCTCTGCGCGTACCCGCTATCCAAAGAACCCGGCAAGTTTCAGTTCCGTTCTCTGTATTCGTGGCTGTTTGTGGTCACCATGTTGTTGAACGGCGGCCTCATCCCCACTTTCATGCTGGTTTCGGGCCTGGGTTTGCTGGATACCATCTGGTCGCTGGTTTTGCCGGGCGCGGTCAACGTATTCAACATGGTGCTGATGCTCAATTTTTTTCGCGGCATTCCGGCCGAGCTGGAGGAAGCCGCGACCATCGACGGTGCGGGTCACTTTCGGATTCTTTGGCAAATCTATATTCCCTGCGCCCTGCCGGCTATCGCCACCGTGTTGCTGCTCAGCGTGGTAGGCCATTGGAACGCGTGGTTTGATGGCATCATCTACAGCAACAAGCTGGAAAGCTATCCGCTGCAGAGCTACTTGCAGACCATCATCGTGGGCCTTCAGATGATGAACAATGAAATGAGCGTCGAGCGGTACGCGCTCTTCTCCCAGCTGAACGAACGCTCAATCCGCTCCGCTCAAATCATCATCGCCATGCTGCCTGTGGCCATGGTCTATCCTTTTCTGCAGCGCTACTTTGTCACCGGCATTGTCGTAGGGAGTGTTAAACAGTAATGACCGTGAAGGAGGGAAAAATATGCCCCTGCCAACCATCAGGCTGCATGAGGCCGCGCGCGAGATATCCCGCATCGTGCAGGGATTCGGCAGCATAATCCATGAGGAGCGGATGAGCGAGCGAGAGCTTGCGGCCTACTTGGATGCCTGTGTGGATGAAGGGATCAATACCTGCGACTTGGCCGCGGTCTACTCGGGCGGTGCGGCGGAGAGCGTCTTTGGCGGGGCTTTAACGTTGCGCCCCGGCTTGCGCGAGCGGCTCACCGTTATCACCAAGTACGGCATTGAGGGGGAAGGCGCGGGCTATCACTGCTATGATACCTCGCGCGAAGCCATTGTGCGCTCCGCCGAGCGCTCGTTGCGGCGCATGGGCACCGATCACATCGACGTGCTGCTCATGCACAGGCCGGATATGCTGATGGATGCCGATGAGGTGGCCGAGGCGCTGCTATCACTGCGCAAAGCGGGCAAAGCGCTGTGCTTTGGCGTCTCAAATTTTTTGCCGCACCAGGTTGAGCTGCTGGCCTCGCGTCTGCCGTTTCCACTGGCGGTGAACGAGGTGCCTTACAATTTGTTCGATATGGATATGCAAGAAAACGGTACGCTGGATTTGTGCCAGCGCCTGCGGATTGCGCCGCTGTTTTATTCGCCCTTGGGCGGCGGACGGTTGTTTGCCCCTGCAAATGCGCGCGACCGGCACTTGCTGGAAACGCTGCGCGAGGTGGCGCGGCAGCACGGAGATGCGCCGGTGGAACAGATCGCCATTGCCTGGGTACTGCGGCATCCTGCACGGGGCGCTGCGATTCTGGGTGGCGGACGGGCGGAATGGATGCGCCGCGCGGCCGCGGGCGCGCGCATTGCGCTGACGCGCGACCAATGGTTTCGGTTATGGACGGCCAGCAAGGGATACGAAATTCCATAACCGGCGCGCAAAATCGACGGAAACCACGCATAAGGGAGATTCTGCATGATTTACGAGCAATTGTTTCGAAAAACCGATGGCATGGTGCGGGCCGGCCTGATCGGCTGCGGTGACTTTGGCGCCACCATCGTCACACAGGGACACACCGTACCCCGCCTGCAACTGCGCGCGGTCGCGGAGCGAGATACCGACCGGGCAATGCGGGCGTACTTGGATGCCGGCGTGCCGGCGGAACGCATCGCGCTGTGCGATACGCCCGGGCAGGCCCACGAAGCGTATGCCGGAGGCCGCCACATCATCGTGCGCGACGCGGCGATGTTGATGGAGATGCCGTTGGAGGTGATCGTTTGCTGTACGCGTTCCCCGGAATGGGGCGCACGGTACGCGCGCATGGCGATTCGCGCGCGAAAGCACGTGGTAATGGTAGATAAAGAGGCGGATAGCGTCGTGGGGCCGGTGCTCAAGCGTTTGGCGGATGCGCACAAGGTGGTCTATACGACCGATGACGGCGATGAACCGGGCTTGCTGATGGGCATGGTGGGCTGGGCGCGCAGCATGGGCATGGAAGTGCTGGCCGGCGGCAACGCCCATGAGGCGCTGTTTGATCCGGATACCCGCACGATTGCCAGCAGGGGAAAGGTTGTACAACTGACCGGGGAACAGCTGCGGCTTATGGAGCGCGTGAGGCCGGAAAACCTGCGCGAGGTCATTGCGGCCCGCCGGGCGCTCACAGATGCTTTTCGCGTGGATGAGGAATGCGCAGACCCGTACTGCCACATGGCCGTCGCTGCCAATGGCACAGGCCTGCTGCCGGATCGGGCGCACCCGCTGCATCCGCTCGTATATTGGGATGAACTGCCCAGCGTGCTCGTGCCGCGCGATATGGGCGGCATCCACGATGCGGTGCGGTGTGCCGTGGATATCCCCACGATCATCCGCAAAAAAGGGGAACCGATCTGCGGCGGCAGCGTTTACATGGTGGTGCGCTGCCCCAACACGCACGCCATGGAGAAGATGCGGCGCAAGGGATTGATCACAAACTTTGATGTTTCGGCCGGCGTACTCTATCGGCCTTATCACCTGTGCGGCGCGGAGAGCGCGATGTCCATCCTCTGCGCGGGGCTGCTGGGGGTGCCAACCGGCGGCTCGGAACTTCAGCAGCACGTTGATATCATCTGTTCCGTGCGCCGGGCCATGCGCGCCGGTGAAACCATCGGCCCGCAGGGGGACAGTGGATGGAACCGCGACTTCTGCTGCTCGCTGGCGCGCGGCGCGCGGCTGGCGCAGGATGCCCCGATTCCCTTCTTTATGCTGGAAGGCAACCGTTTGGCCTGTGACGTACCCGAAGGGGCGGTCATCACGCTCGGCATGGTCGAAGCGCCGAAGGACTCTGCCCTGTGGGAATTGCGCCGGGAACAGGATGCGCTGTTTGCGGATAAACAGTGAACAGGGGTGATTGCGGCAGCGCAGATGGATTGCAGGCACGGTTAGCGAATCTTTTGCCGCGCTGCCGCGCCGTTCGCTCTGCAGCGTAGGTTTGCGGCGCCGTTGCTTACGGCGATCACACGCTCTCCCCGCGGATGCGGTCAAGCCTGGCGATACGCTGAAAGAAAAGCGCGCCGCCAGGCTTGGCTTCATCTTAAACAGTCAGTCAACGCCTGTTCGCCGCAAAGCGGCAGAGCACGTTGCGTCTCCCAAAAATCCGCAGACTATATAACAAACAGGGTATGCACGATCTCTCCTGGCCGCTTGCCGGGAGATTTTGTGTTGTGCATAGTATTTCGCGTGGCGTGTACAGCGCGTTGTTCTTTTAATGAAAGGAACGCCTTCGTTGAAGCCCACAATCGCTTTGGGGTACACAAAGCACAGGTTCAGGCAATCCCAGAGGGCGCGCGGAGTGCCTTTCGCCATCCTTGATTTCTTGTAGGCGCGTGTTTGGCCACCTCCGCTCACTCCCCGCCATCAATATGTATTGCGTTTTTTCAGGCATGTTGTTATAATAAACAAAATACAAACAGGGCGCGGTATCCACCCGGTGGTTTATCCAGAACAAAAAAAAGGAGGATTTTGAGAATGGAGAACATTATGAAGAAATCGGTAGCCCTTCTGCTGACGCTGTGCCTCTCGGTCGGCCTGGTGGGCCTGGCCGCAGCCAGCGACACCGCCCCCCCCCCCGAGGCCGCTGACCGCACCACGGCAGATGGTTCCAAGCCGCTGGTGGTAGGTACCGAAGCCCTGAGCCAAAAATTCAATCCCTTCTTTGCGGACACCGCCTATGATATGGAGATCATGGATCTGGTGTTTGGCGCGTTTGTGGATGTAGACCGCCAGGGCAACCCCATTCTCAACGGTACCGGGGGCGAGGTTCGCCCCTATAACGGCAAGGATTACACCTACTACGGCCAGTCCGATCTGGCGATCAACTTTGACAAAACGGCCAACATCACCACCTATACCGTCAAACTGCGGGACGATATCAAGTTTAGTGACGGCACGCCCATGACGGCGGACGACGTGGTCTTTACCTACTACGTGTTGCTTGATCCCGCCTATGTGGGCTCTACCACGACTTCCAGCTACGACATCGTGGGCCTGAAGGACTACCGCACCCAGACCACGGGTGATATTTATGCCAAATATGAGGCCATTGCGGGGGCCATCCTCTCCGCCGGGCGCGACCACGCGTGGGCCGAGGGCGACACGTGGACGCAGGCGCAGCAGGATGCCTTCTGGGCGCTGGCGGATACGCGCTGGGCAGCCGCCTGCCGGGCCATTGTGGATTACGTGCTGGCCAATTACCTGAACGATGAGTACGCCGCCACCATCGGCGTCACCGCCGCCGAGATATCGGCCAGCGAGGGCTTGCAGATCGCCTACGGCATGGCCATGTGGGGCTTTGGCGAAGTGGGCGAGGGCGCCACGGTCTTTACCGCCAAAGACGGCAAGACCTTTGATTTTGCCAAGGGTGAGTACCCCACCATTCAGGATTACTACGACGCCACCTTCGCCGCCTACGGGGGTGACGGGGAAGCGTTCGCCGCCACCGAGCATCCGGATCAGGATGCCGGCTTTGTAAACGGCGTGGCCAGGGATGAATTTATCCGCGCCCAGGCCGCCGATGAACCCGAGCTGGCCGGGGGCATCAAGAATATCGCCGGCATCAAGAAACTGGATGACCGCACCGTGGAGATCACGATGAACGGTTTCTCCGCGCCCGCGGTGTACAGCGTCTTCGGCGTACAAATCGCGCCCAAGGACTACTATGGCGACGGCGCCTACGATTACGACGCCAACAACTTTGGCCACCCCTTTGGCGACCTGAGCGTTGTGCAGGCCAAGACCTCCGCGCCCATGGGTGCGGGCCCCTACAAGTTCGTCAAGTACGAAAACAAGGTGGCCTACCTGGAGGCCAACGAGCAGTACTACCTTGGCGCGCCCAAGATCAAGTACGTTCAGTACAAGGAAACGCTGATCGCCGACATGGTACCCGGCCTCGCTTCCGGCGCTGCGGATGTTGCCAACCCCGCCTTTAACAAGACGACTGCGGAATCCATCAAGGCCTACAACGCCAACGGCCAGATCACTGGCGATGCCATCCAGACCAGCCTGGTGGATAACCTGGGCTACGGCTACATTGGCCTCAATGCCGACACCGTGCGCGTGGGCAGCGATTCGGCCTCCAAAGAATCCAAGTACCTGCGCACCGGCCTGGCCATCATCCTCACCGCGCAGCGCGAGGTAGCTATCAACAGCTATTACGGCGAGGCCGCTTCCATCATCAACTACCCCATCTCCAACACATCCTGGGCCGCCCCGCAGAAGACCGACCCGGATTACAAGACGGCCTTCTCCACCAAGCTGGATGGCAGCCCGGTTTACACCGCCGAGATGGATGAACCCGCCAAGGCCGCCGCCGCCCTGGCCGCCGCTGTGGAATACTTTAAAGCCGCAGGGTACACATTGGATGAGGCCAGCGGCAAGTTTACCGCCGCGCCGGATGGCGCCAAGCTGGAGTACGAGGTCATCATCCCCGGCGGGGGCGCGGGCGACCACCCCTCCTTCGGCGTGCTGACCGAGGCCAAGAATGTGCTGGCCACCATCGGCATCACCCTCATCATCAACGACCCCAGCGACAGCAACGTGCTGTGGGATAGGCTGGATGCCGGCACGCAGGAGCTGTGGTGCGCCGCCTGGCAAGCCACCCCTGATCCGGATATGTACCAGACCTACCACTCCTCAGGCATTGTGGGCAGGGGCGGCAGCGACAGCAACCACTATCACATTGATGATGCCGATCTGGATCAGCTGATCGTGGACGCCCGCGTCAGCGATGATCCGGCCTACCGCAAGGCGGTCTATAAGTCCGCGCTGGATAAGATTATCGACTGGGCGGTGGAGATACCCGTCTATCAGCGCCAAAACTGCATTATCTTCAGCAGCGGGCGCATCAACCTGGATACCCTCACCCAGGATATCACCACCTTTTACAAGTGGTACAAAGAGATTGAACAGCTGGAAATGAAGTAAATCGCCCCGGCGGCAGACGGCATGGGTGCGCGGCGCAATCCGCGCATCCATGCCTTGTTCCGTTGTGTGGCGGCGAATAGGTGGTGTGTGCTGTGTGGAAGTACATCCTCAAGCGGGTGCTGCTCAGCGCGATGATTCTGTTCTTTGTGGCGCTGATCATCTACGGCATCATGCGGTGTATCCCCACATCCTTTGTGGAAAATATGGCGAGGCAAAAATCCAGCCTGCCCGGCGGCAAAACCTACACCGAGTGGCTGGCGCAGCTTAACGCGATTTATAAGATGGATACCGATATCTTTACCGGCTTTTTCAGCTGGCTGGGCAACGCTTTCCGGGGCGAGTTCGGCGACTCATGGCACTTTAACGTGCCTGTGATGACGAAGTTTCGCGAGGTGATTTGGGATTCGTTCTGGCTGGCCGCCATCTCGCTGTACCTGCGGGTGATCATCGCCATCCCCTTGGGCGTTCTCTCAGCAAAAAAACAGTACAGCAAGACGGATTACGCCGTTACGGTCTTCGCGCTGATCGGCATCTCACTGCCCACCTTCTTCTTTGCCACCATACTCAAGCTGGTGTTCTCCGTCAATCTGGGGTGGCTGGATCTGTACGGCAAGGTGGGCCGCATGTATCAAATGCTCTCGCCATCCGGGCAGTTTTGGGATGTGGTGAAGCACTACATCATGCCCGTAATCACCCTGACCATCATCAGCGTGGGCGACCTGATGCGCTACACCCGCACCAACATGCTGGAGGTGCTGAACGCCGATTTTATCCGCACCGCGCGGGCCAAGGGCCTGCCTGAGCGGACGGTCATCAACAAGCACGCCTTCCGCAACACGCTCATCCCCATCGTCACGCTGCTGGGCGGTACGTTGCCAAGCCTTTTCGGCGGCGCGCTGATCACGGAAACGCTTTTCCAGATACCGGGTATCGGGTATACCTCGTATCAGGCGATGGTGGGCGGGGATATTCCCTTCACCATGTTCTACATGCTCTTTATCGCGGTTTTGACGCTGCTGGGCACGCTGATCGCCGACATCCTGTACGCTGTCGTGGATCCCCGTGTCCGCATCAGTTAGGGGGGATGGGCGAATGGATGAGAAG
This sequence comes from Oscillospiraceae bacterium, assembly GCA_031286995.1. Classification (GTDB taxonomy): domain Bacteria; phylum Bacillota; class Clostridia; order Christensenellales; family Aristaeellaceae; genus JAITTS01. Next base: position 25,013 of record JAITTS010000015.1, on the reverse strand, counting down.
AAGACGTACAGCCAGGCGCCAGATGCAACGCCCATCGCACTGGACGATGCGCGGCGGGTCAAAGTGCTTTCCCCCGGCATGCTGGTCTTTAAGCGCTTTATGCGCAACAAGCTGGCCATCGCCGGTTCCATTATCATCCTGCTGATGTTTCTGTTCGCCTTCCCGGGCGGATGGTTCAGCCCCTATTCCGAAAGCCAGGTGTTCCGGGCCTACTACCCCCAATTGAGCGACTATGCGGCGGTGACCATTAACGAGGAATACCGTTACACCCCGGCGCCTGGGCAGCAGTTTGACAACGCCGCCCGCGCCAAGATGATTTTGGCGATCAGCGGCGGCGAAACGGCCTTTGAAAGCGCAGGCGCAAACTTTGGCCTGGTGCGTGAGGGGGAGGATTTTTACCGCATCACGGGCCTGCAAACCGTGGCCAGCGGCCGGGGCATCCGCAACCGGTTCGATCTGAAGGCCGCGCCGGGCATCACCTTGCCAGAGGGCTTTCAGGCGGCCTTTGATGAGACCATAGCCTCTGGGGCACAAAGCTTTACGCTGGCGGGCATGGCGTACACGGTGCGCGCATCCAAGGTAGAGGCCGTGGTCTCCGCGGTAGCGGATGTGGCGCTGGCATCGAAGCTGGTCTTTGAGATGGAAGGCGGCAACGCCGATTCGTTTGCTTTTCGCCTGGCCGCGCAGCGTGCCGCCCAGGCGGCGGGGCAAGACCCTGCACCCTTTGAGGCCGCAGGGCAGCGCTACACGGCCCGGCGGGATGGCGACGTGGTGCGCTTTTACGCCGGGCAACCGGATGAGGACGGGGCCTTGCTGGGGGTGGCTTCGCATTTTGTGCTCAAAGCGGCGATACCGGGCGCGGCGTTCAGCCCCGCCTTCCGCGTGGCGGCGCAGAACGCGGTGGCCGAAAATCTGACGGCCTTCGTCATGCCCGGTGAGGACGACGGCAAAGACCGCGAGTACGTGGTGGAACGCAAGGATAAACAGTACACCATCCGCAGGGAAGAGATGACCTACCTGGTCAGCACATACGAGTCCCCATCCTGGGCGCATCCGCTGGGCACGGATGGCAACGGCATGGATATGCTGGTGCGCCTGATGTACGGGGGCCGTGTCAGCCTGATGATCGGCTTTGTGGTGGTGATTATCGAGACCCTCTTCGGCGTGGTGCTAGGCGGCGTTGCCGGATACTTCGGCAAGTGGGTGGATAACCTGGTCATGCGCGTGGTGGATGTGTTCAATTGCATTCCGCAATACCCCATCTATATTATCATGGGCGCGATCATGGATGCGGAAAAGGTGGTGCCCATCGTGCGCATCTACCTGCTGATGATCGCCATGGGTGTGCTGGGCTGGCCCGCCATCGCCCGGATGGTGCGCGGGCAGATCCTCTCCCTGCGGGAGCAGGAGTTTATGACCGCCACGGAAGCCACCGGTCTCTCGGTCAAGCGCCGCATCTTTCGCCACCTGGTGCCCAACGTCATTCCGCAGCTCATCGTCATCGCCACCATGTCCCTGGGCTCGGTCATTTTGATAGAGGCGGTGCTCAGCTTCCTGGGCCTGGGGGTCAAGTTCCCCATGGCATCCTGGGGCTCTATCATCAACGCGGTATCCAACATCTATGTCATGACCAACTACCTGTTTGTGTGGATTCCGGCGGGCATGCTGATCTTGCTGACAGTGCTGGGCTTTAACTTTATCGGCGACGGCCTGCGGGATGCCTTTGACCCCAAGATGAAGCGGTAAGGAGGGAACGACATGCGCGCCAAGGCAGAACCGGCCTCTACGGATGACCGCCAGGGGTCGGATAAGCGGCAAAACTACATTTCCGCACGGGAATCGCGCCGCATTACCCGCGAGAACCACCGCGTCATCCGCGACATTGAGGCCCGGCGTAACCGTAAAAATGTGGATCCGGCAGAGTACATGACCCGTATGCGGGATGAGAACAACGTGGTGGAGTTTGACGATCTGCACACCTACTTTTTTACGGATATCGGCACGGTCAAGGCGGTGGATGGCGTCACCTTTGATGTGCCCAAGGGCAAGACGGTGGGCGTGGTGGGGGAATCCGGCTGCGGCAAATCCGTCACCAGCCTGTCGCTGATGCAACTGGTGCAGCGGCCCCAGGGGCAGGTGGTGGCCGGCGCCATCCGCTTTGATAGCGGGGATGGCGTGTACGACATCGCCAAGACGCCCACCTGGGCCATGCAGCGCATCCGCGGCAACAGGATCTCCATGATCTTTCAAGAGCCCATGACCAGCCTGAACCCCGTGCTGCGCGTGGGCATGCAGGTGGATGAGGTGATCGCCCTGCACAACCCGGCCTGGCACAAAGAGCAGGTGAAGCGGCGCACCATTGAGATGCTGGATACCGTGGGCATTGCGGGCAGCAAGGGCGTGTACATGATGTACCCCCACGAGCTATCCGGCGGCATGCGCCAGCGGGTTATGATCGCCATGGCGCTGGCCTGCAACCCCAAGCTGATCATCGCCGATGAGCCGACCACCGCCTTGGATGTGACCATTCAAGCCCAGATATTGGATCTGCTGCGGGAACTGAAGACGCAAATCAATTCCTCCATCATGCTCATCACCCATGATCTGGGCGTGATCGCCGAAATGGCGGATTACGTGGTGGTGATGTACTCTGGCCGCGTGGTGGAGAAGGGCACGGCCAAAGAGGTGTTTCACAACCCCAGCCACCCTTACACGATCGGCCTGTTGCACAGCAAGCCTGTGGTCAACAAGCCGGTGGATAGGCTCTACTCCATCCCCGGCCAGGTGCCCAACCCTGTGCACATGCCGGATCATTGCTACTTTCGCGACCGGTGTGAACAGTGCGTAGCCGCGTGCGCGGGGGCATACCCGCCCGCGTTCTCTCTCAGCGCGACCCACGCGGTCAGCTGCCACCGCTGCGCGGAAGCGGCGCAGGCGAAGGGGGGCGAGGCGCATGGCTGAACTGAGCGGTGCGGCGGCGCAAACCCAGGGGGCCGATAATCTGCTGCAAGTGCGCGGCCTGCGCAAGTATTTCCCCATCAAGACCGGCCTGGGCCAACGGGTGCGCGGGCACGTGCGGGCGGTGGATGGCGTCAGTTTTGACATCCGCAGGGGCGCGACCATGGGCCTGGTGGGGGAATCTGGCTGCGGCAAGACCACCGTGGGCCGCACGATTCTGCGCCTGACGGAAAAAACCGCCGGAGAGGTGCGCTTTGACGGCACCGAGATTTACAGCCTGGGGAAGGCGAGCCTGCGCGCCATGCGCCCCAAGATGCAGATCATCTTTCAGGATCCGTATTCATCCCTCAGCCCGCGCCTGCCGGTAGGCGAGATCATCGGCGAGGCGGTGCGCGAGCATGCCCTGGTATCCCCCAAGGATTTTAATGCTTACATCGACCGCATCATGCAGGCCTGCGGCCTGCAGCCCTACCACAAAAACCGCTACCCGCACGAGTTTTCCGGTGGTCAGCGCCAACGCATCTGCATCGCCCGGGCCCTGGCGCTTAACCCGCAGTTTGTGGTGTGCGACGAGCCGGTATCCGCACTGGATGTGAGCATACAGGCCCAGATCATCAACCTGCTGAAGGATTTGCAGCGGCAGTTCGGCCTTACCTACCTGTTCATCTCGCACGACCTGTCGGTGGTAGAGCACATCTCGGATACCGTCGGGGTCATGTACCTGGGCAATCTGGTGGAGTTTGGCGGCAAGGGCGATATCTTTCGTGAGCCCCTGCACCCCTACACCCAGGCGCTCTTCAGCGCCATCCCTGTGCCGGATCCCGGCGCGAAGATGCAGCGCATCATCCTGCAGGGCAGCATTCCATCCCCGGCCAACCCGCCGAAGGGCTGCAAATTTCACACCCGGTGCAGGCACTGTATGGCTGTCTGCGAGGCCGAGGAGCCGCAGCAGCGCGAGGTGACGCCGGGGCACCATGTGGTCTGCCATCTCTACGACGGCAAATAAGCGGTTGCCTTTTGCGGGGCATGATGGCATAATAGCATCATCCATCAGGACGGTTGCCGGTCGCGGCTTTCTTGGTTTGCTCTGCCCGCAGAGCGAAAGGCTTTGCGGCTGAGGAGGGGAGCGCGCGTTGTTTAAAGAGACGAATCCCGTCAAAAAGGTGGCTTTCGCGCTGCTGGCCGGGCTGTACGCGGCGCTGCTGGTTTACGGTCTGGCGCGAGGCACACCAGCGGGGGTGATTGCCGCGGCCAAGCCGCTGCCTGCGCCCACCCCGCAGGTGACGCTGCTGCTGCCCACCAGCGCGCCGGATACAGCCACCCCCATGCCCGGCGCGGCGCGCGCCAAGCTGAAGGTGAATGAGGCCGCCGCTTGGATGCTGACAGCCATCCCCGGCGTGGGCGAGGCGCTGGCCGGGCGCATCGTGGCCTACAGGGCCGAGCTGGGCGGGTTTGCGGTGCTGGCGCAGTTAAAGCAGGTGCAGGGCGTAGGGGATAAGCTGTACGATACCCTGTGCCAATACTTGGAGCTTTAAACCGCTCAATTTTAAAAATTTGATTGCGAAACATTGCGAAAAATAGAACTTTTTGTCCGCGTGTAGACAAATGCTGCCACCCGTGGTATACTGCGAATCGGATAGATACATGCGCCTTTAAATCGGTCCAGAGAGGCTGGTAAGGCTTCGCGCACAGACGTAGCGTCGCTTTGCCATACCTGGCAGAGCGGCTTTTTTGTGCCCGTGTGCGGGCGTCTGCCGCATAAGGAAAGGGAGGTGGCGTTCCGCATGGCCGCGCATAACCTGCGGGAAAAGGCGACCATCATGGATGGGGCCGCCATGCAGCGCGCCCTGGTGCGCATAGCCCACGAAATCATCGAAAAGAACGGCGGCACGCAAGGGCTGCTGCTGGTGGGTATACAGCGCAGAGGCGTGCCCCTGGCCAAGGAACTGGCCCGCGTGATACGGGATGTGGAGGGTGCGGATGTGCCCGTGGGCGTGCTGGATATCACCCTGTACCGGGATGACCTGTCCCTGCTCTCCGAGCATCCGGTGGTCAACGGCACGGATATTCCCTTTGATATCAACGGCAAAGCCCTGGTGATGGTGGATGATGTGCTCTATACGGGCCGCACCGCCCGATCCGCCATGGATGCCCTCATTGAGATGGGCAGGCCCAGGCGCATTCAGTTGGCTGTGCTCATCGACAGAGGGCACCGCGAGCTGCCAATCCGCGCCGACTACATTGGCAAAAACGTGCCCACGGCCCAGAGCGAGGTGGTGGGCGTGCACGTGCCGCGGTTTGATGGCCGCATGGATGTGTTGCTCTACGACAAGGATTGACCCGCCCCCCGGGCGGCTGATCAATACGAACGCATGACACCATACGTTAAGGAGGAAACCCCCATGTCACAAAACGCCCCGCAAAAGGACAGCACCGGCAAACTGATCATTTTGGGCATTCAGCACGTGTTCGCCATGTTTGGCGCCACGGTGCTCGTGCCCGCCCTCACCGGGCTGAATCCCTCCGTGGCCCTGCTCTGCGCCGGCCTGGGCACGCTGTTTTTTCACCTGTGCACCAAGGGCAAGGTGCCTACGTACCTTGGCTCCAGCTTCGCGTTCATCGCGGGCATCGTCACCGTGGCGGGTATGTACGCCAAGGATGGCGATCCCAATTACGGCCTGTCTTACGCCACGGGGGCCATCGTCGTGGCTGGCGCGCTCTATCTGGTGCTGGCCGCGCTGGTGCTGTGGCTGGGTGCGAACCGGATCAAGAGCTTTTTCCCCCCCGTGGTCACCGGCCCCATGATCATCATTATCGGCATGATGCTGGCCCCAACGGCTATCAGCAGCATCGTTTCCCCAATGGGCACGGTCTCCGTGGGTTGGAACTGGCTGGTGGCGCTGGTCACCATCGCCAGCATCATGGGCATCTCCCTGTGGGCCAAGGGCCTCTTTAAGCTGGTGCCGGTGCTCTTTGGCATCGTCTTTGGCTACCTGGCATCCGCTGTGCTCACCTGGCTCGGCGTGCCGCTGGTCAACATGCAGCCCGTGCGTGATGCGGCCTGGATCAGCCTGCCCGCCGTGTTCTTGCCCCGCTTTGGCATCAAGGCCATCTGCATGATAGCGCCCATCGCCATCGTCACTTTCGTGGAGCACATTGGCGACATCACGGCCAACGGCGCGGTGGTGGGCAAGGATTTTGTGAAGGATCCCGGCCTGCACCGCACGCTGATCGGCGACGGCGGGGCCACCATGCTGGCGGGCCTGCTGGGCGGCCCGGCCAACACCACTTACAGCGAGAACACCGGCGTGCTGGCCGCCACGGGCAACTATAATCCGGTCACCCTGCGCATCGCGGCCTGCATCGCCATTCTGCTCTCCCTGTTCGGCAAGCTGGGCGCGCTGCTGCAAACCCTGCCAGGCCCGGTGATGGGCGGCGTATCCGTGGTGCTCTTTGGTATGATCGCGGCGGTCGGCCTGCGCACCCTGGTGGGAAACGGGGTGGATTTTAAGGCCACCCGCAACCTGCTGATTGTGGCCGTCATGCTGGTGTTCGGCCTGGGCGGGGCCAGCATCTCCTTCCATACCGAAAACTTTGGGGATATCGCCTTCAGCGGCACGGCCCTGGCGGCCATCTTGGGCATTGTGCTCAACAAGGCGCTGCCCGCGCACATCGAAAAAGATGCCTGAAGCCTGGTCTTACCGGGCGACCACAATATTTGTTGTAGAAAGGCGGCAAGTCTCGCGGCTTGTCGCCTTTTTTCACAGGGCCGAGGCCCGCAGCCGAAAGGAAGGTGCCACGTGCCGCTTACGCGCAAGGATCTGCTGGGCCTGCAAGATGTGCCCGCCCACGAGATTGAGGAGATACTGAACACCGCTGACATGATGCGCAGCATTCTGTACGCAAACACGAAAAAGACACCGCACCTGCAGGGCAAATCTATCGTCACGCTGTTTTACGAAAACAGCACCCGTACCCGCATGTCCTTTGAGCTGGCCAGCAAGTACATGTCCGCCGCGTCGGCCAACATCTCCGCGTCCGCATCCAGCGTGTCCAAGGGAGAAACCCTCATTGATACCGGCGTCACGCTGGATCAGATGGGCACGGATGTCATTATCATTCGCCATCCCATGGCAGGCGCGCCGCACCTGCTGGCCGCCCACGTCAAGGCCGCAGTCATCAACGCAGGGGATGGCATGCACGAGCACCCAACCCAGGCCTTGCTGGATATGCTGACCATGCGCGCGCACCTGGGCGGCCTGGCGGGCCTGCGCGTGGCCATTGTGGGCGACGTGGCGCACAGCCGTGTGGCCAGATCCAATGTGCTGGGGCTCACAGCCATGGGCGCGCAGGTGGTGCTGTGCGCGCCACCCACGCTGTTGCCCCCCGAGATAGCGCGAACCGGGGCCGTGGTTGCCCCCACGGTAGAGGACGCGCTGGCGGGCGCGGATGTGGTGATGGCCCTGCGCATTCAGCTGGAGCGGCAGCAAAGGGGGCTCTTCCCATCCGTACGGGAGTATTGCGCCCACTGGGGCATTGATAAGAAGCGGCTCGCCCTGGCCAAACCGGGCGCCCTGGTGATGCATCCGGGGCCTATGAACCGAGGGGTAGAGATTGCCAGCGATGTGGCGGATGGCGTGCAGTCTGTGATTACGGAACAGGTGCAGGGGGGCGTAGCGGTGCGCATGGCGCTGCTGTACCTGCTGACCAGAAAGGGGGCAGGCGCGTGAGCAAGCTCTTGGTGCGCGGGGGCCGGGTGATAGACCCGGCGAACAATCTGGATGGGGCCTGTGATCTGTTGATAGAGGATGGCCTGGTGGCGGCCGTGGCCGAGCGCATAGACGCGCCGGATGCCCAGGCGGTGGATGCTGCGGGGTTGCTGGTGCTGCCCGGTCTGGTGGATATACACTGCCACTTGCGGGAGCCGGGCTACGAGTACAAGGAGGATATCGCCAGCGGTACACGCGCCGCGGCTGCCGGTGGGTTTACCAGCGTGTGCTGCATGGCCAACACCCATCCGGTCAACGATTGCGCGGCGGTCACCGCCTTCATCCGGCAGCAGGCCGGGCGCGTGGGCAGCGGCGTGCGGGTGTACCCCATTGGGGCGGTCACAAAGGGCCTGGATGGCGCGGAATTGGCCGAGATAGGTGAGATGAAGGCCGCGGGCGCCGTGGCCGTATCCGACGACGGCAGGCCGGTGCGCAGCGGGCGCATGCTGCGCCTGGCCCTGCAGTACGCGGATTACTTCGACCTGCCCGTGCTCTGCCACAGCGAGGATATGGATCTGGTGGATGGCGGCGTGATGAACGAGGGCGAGATGTCCACCCGCCTTGGCCTGCGTGGCGCCACCCGCGCGGCGGAAGAGGCCGCGGTGGCCCGCGATATCTTGATAGCCGAGGCCCTGGGCAAGCGCGTGCACATCTGTCACGTCTCCACCCAGGGCAGCGTGCAGTTGATACGGGATGCCAAGGCGCGCGGCGCGCGGGTGACGGCGGAGACCGCGCCCCACTACTTGGCGGCCACAGATGCGTGGGTGGCGCAGTATGACCCCAACACCCGCGTCAACCCGCCCCTGCGCACCGAGCAGGATCGGCTGGCCTGCATCGCGGGACTGGCGGATGGCGCGCTGGATTGCATCGCTACGGATCACGCTCCCCACCACGCGGATGAAAAGAAAGTGGAATACCTCCTGGCCGCATCGGGCATCAGCGGGTTTGAGACCGCCTTTGCCTTGTGCTGGACGCACCTGGTGGAGGCGAGCTACTTGACCCCGGGCGAGCTGGTGCGGCGCATGACGTGCGCGCCGGCGGCCATTCTGGGCCTGCCGGGCGGCACGCTCTCGGTGGGCGCGCCGGGGGATGTGGTGCTGATAGACCCGGCCAAGCGCTGGGTGGTGGATCCCGCGCGGTTTCAATCCAAAGGCAAAAATACACCTTTCGTGGGCAACACATACACGGGCTGCGTGCGCCGCACCTATGTGGCCGGGCGCCCGGTGTGGGGGGATTGATTGTGCAAGCGATGGATGAGTTGATCCGGCGCATCCGGGGCATGCGCAACCCGTCGGTCATCGGGCTGGATACGAGACTGGAGCACCTGCCGCAGGATTTTTTGCGGGATCAGATCCCCGGCGCGCGCACCCCGGCGTCTGTCAGCCGGGCGCTCTTCGCCTTCAATCGCGCTCTCATCGACGCCCTGGCGGATATCGTGCCGGGGGTTAAGGTACAGGCGGCTTGTTACGAGCTGTACGGCCCGCCGGGCATGCGCGCTTTTGCCAAAACCCTGGCCTATGCGCGCAAGCGCGGGCTTTCGGTGATTGCGGATGTGAAGCGCAACGACATCGGTTCCACCGCCGAAGCCTACGCGGATGCTTATCTGGGCTGTGCGGCGCTGGACGGGCGGGTGTATCGCGCCTTCGCGGCGGATTTTGCCACCGTCACCCCCTACTTGGGGGAGGACAGCGTGGCGCCCTTTGTGGCTGCCTGTGCGGCGCACGGGCGCGGCGCGTTTGTGCTGGTGAAGACCAGTAACCCCTCATCCGGTCAATTGCAGGATTTGCTGGTGGAAGGCCGGCCCCTGTACGAGCGCGTGGGCGACCTGGTGGCCCGCTGGGGGGCGCAGTGCATCGGGCAAGAGGGCTACAGCGCCGTGGGCGCGGTGGTGGGCGCCACTTATCCGGCCCAGGCGGCGGCCTTGCGGGCGCGCATGCCCCATACCTTCTTTCTGGTGCCGGGCTACGGGGCGCAGGGGGCCACAGGCGCGGATCTGGCGGTATGCTTTGACGGACGGGGCGGCGGCGCGGTGATCAACGCCTCGCGCAGCGTGCTGTGCGCCTGGCAAAAGCGGCCCGGTGTGCCCTTTGCGCAAGCGGCCCGGCAAGAAGCCCTGCGCATGCGGGATGAGATCGCGTCCGCTTTGGCATCCGCGGGCAAGGCGCTGCGCTAGCGCTATAGGAGGTACATATGCAGCACACCATGGCACGGGTCGCGGGGGTGGATGCGATCGCCCGCGGCATTTATCTTTTGCGCCTGCACGCACCGGATCTGCTGGCCCAAGGTATCTCACCGGGACAGTTTGTGCATATACGCCTGCCGGGCGCCGGTCAGCAGCGCCTGTTACGGCGGCCCATCAGCGTGATGGCGGCGCGCCCCCAGGAAGGGGTGCTGGATTTGGCCATACAGACCGTGGGCCCGGGCACGCTGGCGCTGTGCGGCGCGCGGCCCGGGGATACGCTGGCGGTGCTGGGGCCGCTGGGCCGGGGCTTTGACGCGGGGCAGGCGCAACGTATCTTCTTCGTAGGTGGGGGCGTGGGCGTGGCGCCCATCCGCTTCGCCATGGATGCCTTTGCCCCCGGCAGGCGGTGCGCGGCTTTCTTTGGCTTTCGCGGGGCGGCTTTTGCTTACGGCATACAGCAAGCGCCCTGCCCCGTGCAAGTGACCACGGATGACGGCGGCCTGGGCGCGCGCGGCCAGGTATCCGATCTGCTGCGCGCGGCCATTGAGGAAGAGCCGCCGGATTTGATCCTCGCCTGCGGCCCCACGCCCATGCTGCGCACCGTACAGCGCCTGGCGGTGCCCGAGAAGATACCCTGCCAGCTTTCGTTGGAGGAATATATGGCCTGCGGCCTGGGCGCCTGCTTGGTGTGCGCCTGCAAGACACGGGCGATGGATGGGCAGGGCGCGTATCGCCGGGTGTGCGTGGATGGCCCGGTGTTTCCGGCCGAGGAGGTGTGCTTCGATGGCTGATCTGGCTGTGCGGCTCTGCGGGGTGCGCCTGAAAAACCCCGTTATCGCCGCATCCGGCACCTTTGGTTTTGGGCGCGAGTTTCATCAGCTTTACGACATAGGCCGCCTGGGCGGCATCAGCGTCAAAGGGTTGACGCTGGAGCCGCGCGGTGGCAATGCGCCACACCGCATGGCCGAAACCCCATCGGGTATGCTCAATGCGGTGGGCCTGCAAAACCCCGGTGTGGATGCCTTTATCGCCCGGGATTTGCCTTGGCTGCTGGAAAGGGGCCTGGCCGTCATCGTCAACATCGCGGGCAATTCGGTGGAGGATTACTGCCGCATGGCCGAGAAACTGGCCCCCACCGGCGCGCACATGCTGGAGATGAACATATCCTGCCCCAATGTCAAACAGGGGGGCGTGGCCTTTGGCACCCAGCCGGATAGCATCTACCAGGTGACGCGGGCGGTCAAGGCCCGCGCGGCGCAACCGCTGATGGTCAAGCTGTCGCCCAATGTGGCGGATATCGCGGAGAACGCCAGAGCGGCCCAGGCTGGGGGTGCGGATTGCATCTCGCTCATCAACACGCTCACGGGCGTGGCGGTGGATGTGCGCAGGCGGCGCATGGCGCTGGGCAACAACGTGGGCGGGCTCTCCGGCCCGGCCATACGGCCCCTGGCCCTGCGCATGGTGTGGCAGGCCAGCCGGGCCGTCTCCATCCCGGTGGTGGGCATGGGGGGCATCATGACGGGGGAAGATGCCCTGGCCTTTCTGCTCTGCGGGGCCAGCGCCGTCATGGTGGGCACCGCCAACTTTGCCGATCCCTTCGCCTGCCCCCGCATTTTACAAGAGCTGGATACCCTACTGGCCGAACAGCACGTGCGCAAGCTGGAGGAAGTGGTGGGGGCCGTCATAGAGAACTAGACGGGTCAGACCGCAATCGCGCGCTTATCTGTGGCCGGATACCGCGGGCGCAAGCGCCAGCAACGTCAACAGCAGCGTACAGCCCTGGCCGGCAATCATAGCCCATCCGCTGCCCATCAGCCGCAGCCCGGGCATGGCGGTCAGCACCCAGGTCAGCGCGAGTGTCACCGCCGCGCCCGCCAGCGAAGCCGTCAGACCCTTGCGCTGCAGACCCAAGCCCGCCAGCATGGCCCCGGCCACCTGTTGCATACCGAAAATTGCCGCCATGGGCGAGAGCCCCCGCAGCAGGGGCAACAGATCCGGCTGCCGGTACAGGTAGCGCGCCGCCGGGGCGGCGGCGAGACAGATGGCGGCTGTGGAAGCAAGGGATAGGGCCAAGGCGGCGCCGAACATTCGCGCGAACAGCCGGCGCAAGGCTGCGGGTTTGCGCTGATTTGCGGCGATGGCCGGGGCGGCGACCATGGCCAGCGCCCCGGTGCAGATAGATGGCATCATCATCAGCGGCATGGCCATGCCGTGAAACATGCCCAACCGTGCCGTGGCCTCCGCCGCCGTCAAGCCGCTGGTCTGTAGCCGTAGCGGGATGAGGATGGCGCTGAGCGTGCGCATAGCGGTGTTGCAAAGGCGCATCAGCGTCATGGGCAAGGCCAGCCGAAACAGGGTACGGCTTATATGGGCATCCGGCGCGTCGCCGGGCACGCGCAGCATCCACAGCACCAGTAACAGGCCCAGGCCCTCGCCGGCCAATGTGGCCAGGGCGGGAAAGGCAGCCCGCCAGGCGGTGGTCACATTGTGCAGCCCGTAGAGCAGCGCGGCGGAAAACGCGAAGCGCAGCGCCTGCTCCGCCAGCTCCGATAGGGCGGGGGGCAGGGTGTTGCCCATGCCGTAACAGTAGCCGTTATACACCGCCGAAAGGCCCAGTATGGGCAGGCAGGGCAGGTAAGCCCACAGGGCGGGCAGCGTGCGCGCATCCCCCAGCAGTTGTGCTATCCAAGGGGATGCCAGCAACAGCGGGGGAAAGAGCCAGGCACAGGCGCGCAGTGCCAGGCGTCTAGCGGATGCCAGTACCCGCAGGCTGCCGCGTGCGTCCCCCGCATCCCGCCGCTGTGCCACCAGGCGCGATACGGCCATGGGCAGGCCGGATGTAACCGGGGCGATCCACAGCATGTGTGCGGATGTGGCCAGTTCCAGCACGCCCATAGCCTCCGCGCCCATGGCGCGGGCGTACCAGATGCGTAACGCAAAGCCCAAGGCGCGCACCGCAAGGTTGGCGGCGGTGAGCACCGCGGCTTGTTCCAACAGCGACTTTTTGCGCCCCAAGCCCATCACCCGTCCACGCTATGCCGGGCAAGGGTAAATAATGCGCCTGCGATTGACGACGGCGGCAATCGGGGGTATACTGCCCACGAGAGGAGGGAAAGACGTGCTGGATAAGTGGGATTATCGCTTTATGGGCCTGGCAGAGGTCATCGCTACCTGGGCCAGTTGCTACCGGGCGAACCGCAAGATAGGCGCCGTGATCGTCAAGGATAAGCGCATCATGACCACGGGCTACAACGGCGCGCCCGCGGGCATCCGCACCTGTGTGGAGCGCGGGGAGTGCCTGCGGGATAAGCTGGGCATACCATCCGGCACCCGCCACGAGATCTGTTACGCCGTGCACGCGGAGCAGAATGCCATCGTGCAGGCCGCCAAGCTGGGGGTCTCCATACAGGGCGCCACGCTCTACTGCACGCACCAGCCCTGCGCGCTGTGCAGCAAGATCATCATCAACGCGGGCATCCGGCGTGTGGTCTACAGCCAAGGGTACCCGGATGCGTTTTCCATGGAGCTTTTGCAGGAGGCGGACGTCTTAGTGGAGCGCGTGCCGTAGCGGGAGGGGACGCAAGACCTATAAGCGCACACATCGCGGGGTGTACACAGCGAAGCAGTTCGGGGTAAAAACGCTTGTGCCGTGTGTCATAAATCAGATAAGGCTTGGGGCAAATGGTCTATACCCTTAAATTCATTTACAACGATGGACTTAATTTTCATCCTGCTTTCGGGGTTCACGTAAGTGATGCACATTTGCCACCTACCACCGATGCTCTTGCAATCATCTTCAATCAAAACATCAGGCTGGGCTTGTTCAACAATGTCTTTATATTTCTGACCCTTTGCGCGGTAATATAATCGCGTTCCGCTAAAACCATAAAGCGTTAATATTGCAGCAATGCTGATTGCGTGTTTACCCCTTCTCGAAGTACAGTAAACGATTTCTGCCCCTTGGTCATGCCAGGCGTCTATCATTTTAACGCAAGTTCCTATCGGGATATATGATTTATGGTTGTATGTTAAAAACAACGACCTTGGTTTCAATATCGTCCCCTCTGTGAATATCATGATTTTTAATTTTGCCGTATCTTGTTTTAACCATTCTATATAAGCCAAAATACTTCTCCCAAGCGGCAATATTGCCAACGCGTCAGCCTTGCGGCGCGCTCATGTCGCGCTGAAAGCCCCGCAAGCGATAGATGGCCCGTTCTAGCGCGTCGCGGCTGTCACCCCAGGGCTTTTCGCTGTTGCGGTAATCAAACTTTTGGGTAAACCAGGCCACCTCTTCGGCTAGGCGGGCCAGGTTTTCCCGCTGTACTGTATCCAGTGCATCCAAAAAGGCTGGCAACTGCTTGCCGTGCAGCGCGTGGGCGGCCATATCCGCGGCCAGGGCCATGTGGGGCAGGCACAGGCCCTTGGATTGGGCGAAGGCTTCACAGAATGCCGCGTCGTGCGCCCACAGATGGGCCAGCGTGTACGCGTAGCGGCGCATGGTCTCCGCCAGCCGATCACACAGGGCACAGGCGGCGGCGCGCCGCCCGGCGGTCTTGCCCGCTTCCGAAACCGGGGGATGGCCGAAGACCCGGCGCGGAGCGGTCGGTGCGCGCGATAAGTCCTCCATCACATCTAGCAGATGGGTGTGGGCCATCAACGCCAGCCCCAGCCGGTTTTTTTGTCGAAACATCAGGGCAAAGTGCGGCCCGCAAAACCCTTTTTCATTCACCGCCGCGCGCGCGGCGGGCTCCATAACGGATTCACCCAGAAAGCTCTGCGCGTACCCCTGTTCCGCGCGCTCCTGCAGGGCGCACAGCGGGCATTCTCCCCCCTGCTTGTAGGCATCCCATAAAGGGATGGTATCGAGCTGATAGCGCATGTGTCACCTCCGGGCGTTTTATACATGGTATCACGCCGCGCCCGGGGCCGCAAGGCCCACATATTCCACCCGACCCGGGCATAGGCTTGACCAGCACATGCCGGGAGGAAGTTACATGGCCAAACGAGCAAGGTATGGCGGGTTGCGCGCCAGGCGCTATCCGGTGGGCAGGGGTACACGGCGGGCCTTGGGCGCGGTGGTCTTTGCGCTGCTGGCGTTGCTGCTGGCGCGCGGTTTGCCTGGCCCTTGGCAGGCCGCGCCCAGGGCCACGCCCTTGCCGCTGGTTACGGCCACCCCTGTCCCGCCGGATAGGGTGGCGGTACAGACCCCTGCCGCGCAGACTGATATCCCCGCGCCGGGTTTTGCCACGCCGGATTGGGGCGAGCAGGGGGAGGGCCTGGTAACCATCCCCGGCCTGGATTGGTACGCCATACAGCTGGGCGCGTACGGCGAGGAGCAGGCCGCGCGCGAGCAGGCGCGGCGCTACACAGGCCGCGGCGCGGCGGGTTACGTGCTGCAGGATGGCGCGTACCGCGTGCTGGCCGCTGCCTACGCCACCCCGGAGGATGCAGAGACCATCCGTGGCCGCCTGCACGATGCCCAGGGCATGGATACTTACGTGTATCACCTTTCTGCCGACACGGTGGAGCTGAGCGTCACCGCGGCCCAGGGACAGGTGCAGGCGTTGCGCGGCGGCTTTGATGTGCTGACCCAGACCCTGCGGCAGATGCACCGCCTTTCCACAGACCTGGATGCCCAGCGCATGGATGGCGCCACGGTGGTGCTGGCAGCCCAGGCTATGCGCCTGGAGGTGGAGGATAGGCAGCGCGCCCTTTCCGAAGCCTTGGGCAGCAGCACCAGCCAGGTGGTGACGGGCCTGGGCGTATTGCTCGAAACGGCCCGAAAGGGCCTGGAAACGATTTGTGCGCAAAACACACAGGAAACCGTGACCCTAACGTCGAATATCAAATATCAACAGATAGATTTGCTGTGCTCGCTGTTGCGCTACATGCGGCAATTGACCGCGCAGCAGGCAAGGCGCGGCGTGCCAATACAAGGGATGGGGGCATGGGGATGACCGTTCAGAAAATCGCGACACTGCTGGATGCCCGGGTGGTTGTGGCGGATGATTTGGGTACGGAAATACACTCTGCCTGTGGCTCGGATTTGATGAGCGACGTGCTGGCCTTTGTGAAGGATCGCACCGTGTTGCTGACAGGGCTGATTAATCCCCACGTCATCCGCACGGCAGAGATGCTGGATATTACCTGCATTGTGTTCACCAGAGGCAAGGTGCCCGCCGAGGATTTGGCGGATATGGCCAAGGCGCGCGGCATCGCCATCCTCACCACGCGGCACACGCTCTACTTGGCCTGCGGCATTCTCTATCAGCATGGCCTGGCCGGCTGTGAAAGACGCCAGGAAGCCTAGGCGGAGGGGAACACAGATGAGCGGCATACGCGAGGTATTTCCCGTGGAAGCGGGCGGCTTTACCACCGCAGGCGAGGCATCCGCCACCATCAAGCAGATTCTCAAGAAATTGGGGGTGGATGCGGGGGTGGTGCGGCGGGTGGCCGTGGCCAGCTACGAGGTAGAGCTGAATCTTATCATCCACAGCCTGGGGGGCGAGTTGCTGCTGCATGTAGACGACCACCGGGTGCGCATCACATCGCAGGATCGCGGCCCCGGCATACCGGATATTGACCTGGCCATGCGCGAGGGGTACTCCACCGCCAGTGAGGATGCCCGTAGCCTGGGCTTTGGCGCGGGCATGGGCCTGCCGAACATGAAGCGCAATGCGGATCAGTTCGCCATCACATCCGACCCCGGCGTAGGCACCTGCATTCAGATGGATTTTAACATCTAATTTTGCCCGCATCACATGGCGCGTCCCGCGCTGAGGAGAGAATTATCCATGCCAAAGACCTACCATTCCGTGCGGCTGGAAAAGGAGCGCTGCCGGGGTTGTACCACCTGCCTCAAACGCTGCCCCACCGAGGCCATCCGCGTGTGGGATGGCCGCGCGCACATCCTTGACGAGCGATGCATCGACTGCGGCGAGTGCATCAATGTGTGCCCTTATCACGCCAAGGTGGCCACCACGGATGCGCTCAGCAGCATCAGCCGCTTCCCTTACCGCATCGCCCTGCCCGCGCCTACGCTCTACGGTCAATTTCGGGGCGTGGCCTGCATCGACGATATTTTGACGGGCCTGTTGCACCTGGGCTTTGATGCGGTGTTCGAGGTCGCCCGGGGCGCAGATATCGTCAGCAAGGCCATCATGGATGCGCTGCGGCATAAGACGCTGCCCAAACCCCTGATATCCGCCGCCTGCCCGGCCATCGTGCGGCTCATCCAGGTGCGCTTCCCCGATCTGATAGACCACATCGTGGATATCCGTCAGCCCATGGAGGTAGCGGCCCTGGTGGCCAAGCGCGAGTTTTGCCAAGCCAATGACGTGCCGGAGGATCAGGTGGGCTGCTTCTTTATCACCCCATGCCCAGCCAAGGTGACCGCCATACGCAACCCCATCGGCCACGAGCTCTCCGCGCTGGATGGGGCTATCTCCATCCTGGAGATTTACGGTATGCTCTCCGCCAAAATACGCAAGCCCATGCCCACCGAAAAGCTGGCCACATCCACACTCTTTGGCGTGGGCTGGGCCAAGGGCGGGGGGGAGTGCGCCGCCCTGCATGCCGAAAATAGCCTGGCCGTGGGCGGTATTGAGCACGTCATCCGCGTGCTGGAGGAGATGGAGAACAACAAGCTGAGCGATCTGGAATACTTTGAGGGCCAGGCCTGCATCGGCGGCTGCGTGGGCGGCGCGCTCACCTTTGAAAACAGCTACATCGCCAAGAACGCCATCCGCAAGCTGATGGCCCCCATGCCCGATCTATCCCCGGATGTGGCGGTGGATACCAAGTACCTGCGCAATTATCCCCTGTACAACACCCTGCCCATACTACCCAGCAGCATCATGCGCTTGGATGAGGACATAGGGGAAGCCATGCGCAAGCTGGAGCAGATAGAGACCATAACCAAGACCCTGCCAGGCTACGACTGCGGCGCGTGCGGGTCGCCCACCTGCCATGCTTTGGCCGAGGATATGGCCCTGGGCTTCGCCGGGGAGATGGATTGCATCCACAAGCTCAAGGGCCGCTTGCAGGATATGGCCCAGCAGATGCTGGAGATTTCGCACACCCCCAGGACACCCCGTGCGAAGTGATCAGTCAATCATCATAGCTTTGGAGGAATGCCCATGACACTGGCGCAAATGATGGAGATCACCGGTGCGGAACTGCTGGTGCCCGGTGTGCCGCTGGATAAGGAGATCAGCGCGGGATACAGCTGCGACCTGCTCAGTTGGGTGATGGGGCGCGAGCAGCCTGGCATGGCGTGGATCACCGTGCAGACCCACCTGAACGTCATCGCCGTGGCGGAGTTGATAGAGGCAGCCTGCGTGATCCTGGCCGATTGCAGCCAGGTGGATTCCGCTATGCTGCAGCGCGCCAGGGATGACGGCTTTGCGTTGTTCGCATCCAAGCACGACGCGTTCACGCTGGGCGGCATGCTATACGCGGCGGGCTTGCGCACCACCGAGCGCCCATGATCCTGCGCGCGGATTTGCACATACACTCCTGCCTTTCCCCGTGCGCGGATGCGGATATGACCCCCAACAACCTGGTGAACATGGCCTGGCTGAAGGGGCTGGATGCCATTGCCGTGGCCGATCACAACAGCGCCCGCAACTTGCCCGCCTGCCAGGCCGTGGCGGATGCGCGGGGGTTGGTGTTCTTGCCCGCCATAGAGGCCAACACGCAGGAGGATGTGCACCTGCTGTGCTACCTGCCCACCGTGGCCGACGCGCTGATGCTGGGGGATTGGCTTTATGAGCGCATACCGCCCGTGCTCAACAAACCGGGCATCTTTGGGGAACAGTGCGTGTGCGATGCCCAGGATGCCTGCGTGGATACCGTGCCCAAACTGCTGATACAGGCTGTGCAGGCCACCCTGGCCGAGGTGGCGGCCCGCGTGTGGGCCATGGGCGGCGTGGCGGTGCCGGCGCACATCAACCGGGGGGCCAACAGCCTGCTCTCCGCCCTGGGCATGTTTCCGTCGGGGCTGCGCTTGCCGGCGGTAGAGGTTTCGCCCCACGCGCCGCCCCCGGCTGTGGATCTGTCGAAGTACTCGGTGCTGCGTTCGTCCGACGCGCATCGTTTAGAGGATATTGCCGAAGGAGGTATGCCCCTGCCCGCGGCGGAAAGAACGCCAGCGGGCATATTGGCGTACCTGCGTGCGGGTGGGTAGGCGCGGGCGTATTTTCTTTTCGTTATTAGTCTAGGTTTACTTGTTTTGTACAAATTGGATAGCGATGGTTGGGCATTTTTTTGCGCTATTTTTGACAGATAGCGCGCAAAATCCCACATTTTTATGGGTGCAATCCGGCCCGATTTATGGTAGAATGTGACGGAAGCCAGTGCTTGTGATGAAATTATCAATGTTGTCGGCGCAGGCCGATCGCATAGAAGGAGGCAGGGATATGGCCGAAGAGAACAGGGCGGAACAGATGCTGCGATTGCAGCAAGCAATTGCAGAGCACGCGCACGAAAAGGGTGCTGTCATGGTGCTGCTGCAGGCGGCGCAGAGTATCTTTGGGCACGTGCCGCAGGATGTGCAGCAGATGATCGCCGACGCGACGGGCGCGTCGCTCAGCGAGGTGTACGGCGTGGCAACATTCTACGCCCAGTTTTCGCTGGAGCCGGGCGGCGAGCACGAAATCGGCGTGTGTCTGGGCACGGCCTGTTATGTAAAAGGCTCGCAGAAATTGCTGGATAAGTTGAGCGAGTTGCTGGCCGTGGCGCCGGGCAAGACCACTGCGGATGCCAAGTTTACCCTAAAGGCCACCCGCTGCCTGGGCGCTTGCGGCCTGGCGCCTGTGCTGATGGTGGATGATGAGGTGTATGGCCGCTTGGTACCCGAGGATGTACCCGGCATACTGGCCAAGTACCTGGGGCAATAGGCCATGCGCGACTTGTCGCTGCACATACTGGATCTGGCACAGAACAGCGTGCGCGCCGGGGCGTCGCTGGTAGAGATTTCGCTGCTGGCCGATCCGGATGCGGATAGGCTGACCGTCACCCTGCGAGACGACGGATGCGGCATGCCGCCGGATCTGTTGGCGCGGGTCACCAGCCCCTTCACCACCACCCGCACCACCCGGGGCATCGGCCTGGGCATTCCGCTCTTTCAAGAGAATGCGGAGCTTGCCGGCGGCGGGGTGCGCATCGTATCCGAGGTGGGGCGGGGTACCACGGTCACGGGCGATTTTGGCCTGCGCCATGTGGACAGGCCGCCGCTGGGGGATATCGCGGGCACGGTGATCACCCTGGTGGTTACAACCCCGCTCACGCCGGATTACGTGCTGTGCCTGGCCACGGGGGAGAGGCGTTATACCTTTGATACGCGTGAGATGCGCGCGGCCCTGGTCACGGTGGGGCTGGATGCGCCCGAGGTGGTGGCCTGGATGCGGGAGAGCTTGCGCGAGGGCATCGCCGAAGCCCTGCCCGGCCTGGCGGCAGAGGTTGACGTGACCCGCCTGTAGCGGGCGCGATGCCCGATCGCGACAATCTACATAGACGGAGGGACATCATGAAGACCATTGCGGAACTGGAAGCCATACGCCAGCGGACGCTGGAGCAGGTGGGCATGCGCAAGGAGAAGGATGACGTGGTGCGCGTTGTGGTGGGCATGGCCACCTGCGGCATCGCCGCGGGCGCGCGCCCCGTGATGCTTGCTTTTTTGGAGGAGCTGCAGAAGCGCGGCATCAGCCACGTGCAGGTATCGCAGACCGGCTGCATCGGCATGTGCCGTCTGGAGCCCATGGTGGATGTGATGCTGCCCGGCAAGGATAAAGTGACCTACGTGCGCATGTCCCCGGAAAAGGTGAGCCGCGTGGTGGCCGAGCACATCGTCAACGGCCGCCCGGTGGAGGAATACACCGTCACCTTCGCGGAGAAGCAGGGCCAATAAGCGGCCCGCAGAGGGCAAAGCGACAGAGGAGGAAGCATGGCTATGGATTTGTTTCGCGCCCATGTGCTGGTCTGCGGGGGTACGGGCTGTTCGTCGTCCGGTTCCGGCGAATTGATAGCGCGTTTTGAGAGCAAAATTGCGGAGAACCGCTTGGAGAAGGAAGTAAAGGTGGTGCGCACGGGCTGCTTCGGCCTGTGCGAGGCCGGGCCCGTGGTGATCGTCTACCCCGAGGGCACCTTTTACAGCCGCGTAAAGCCCGAGGATGTGGACGAGATCGTGCAGGAGCACCTTGTCAAGGGCCGCCAGGTACAGCGCCTGGTGTACACGGATAAGACCGCCCAGGGGCAGAGCATGTCCTTGGATGAGATAGGCTTCTACCAACAGCAAAAGCGCATTGCCCTGCGCAACTGCGGCGTGATAGACCCCGAGAATATCGACGAGTACATCGCCTTTGATGGCTACAAGGCGCTGGCCAAGGTGCTCACCGAAATGTCACGCGAGGCGGTGATTGATACCATCAAGCGCTCGGGCCTGCGGGGCAGGGGCGGCGGCGGCTTCCCCACCGGCACGAAGTGGGAGTTTACGGCCAAGGCCCCGGGTGACGAAAAGTACGTCTGCTGCAACGCAGACGAGGGCGACCCCGGCGCGTTTATGGATCGTTCCATCTTGGAGGGCGACCCCCACGCGGTGGTAGAGGCTATGGCCATCGCCGGCTATGCGGTGGGCGCGAGCCAGGGCTACGTCTACGTGCGGGCGGAATACCCCATCGCCGTCAAGCGCCTGCAGATCGCCATCGCGCAGGCGGAGGCGTACGGCCTGCTGGGCGACAACATCCTGGGCACGCCCTTCGGCTTCCGCTTGGCGGTGCGCCTGGGCGCGGGTGCCTTTGTCTGCGGCGAGGAGACCGCGCTGATGGCATCCATCGAAGGCCGCCGGGGCGAACCGCGGCCCAGGCCGCCCTTCCCGGCCATCAAGGGGTTGTTTGAGAAACCCACGCTGCTCAACAACGTGGAGACCTACGCCAACGTGTGCCAGATCATTCTCAACGGCGCGGATTGGTACGCGGCCATGGGCACAGAAAAATCCAAGGGCACCAAGGTGTTCGCCCTGGGCGGCAAGATCACCAACACAGGCCTTGTGGAGATACCGATGGGCACGCCCCTGCGCCAGGTCATCTACGACATCGGCGGGGGCATACCTGGCGGCAAGCAGTTCAAGGCCGTGCAGACGGGCGGGCCCTCCGGCGGCTGCATCCCCATGAAGTACCTGGATATCCCCATTGAGTACGACTCGCTGATCGCCATCGGCTCCATGATGGGCTCCGGCGGCATGATCGTGATGGATGAAGATAACTGCATGGTGGATATCGCCCGCTTCTTCCTCGACTTTACGGTGGATGAATCCTGCGGCAAATGTACCCCCTGCCGCATCGGCACCCGCCGCATGCTGGAGATTTTGCAGCGCATCACCGAGGGCAAGGGGCAGGATGGCGACATTGAAAAGCTGGAGCGTCTGGCGCAAAATATCAAGGCCACGGCGCTGTGCGGTCTGGGGCAGACCGCGCCCAATCCGGTGCTCTCCACGCTCAAATACTTCCGCCATGAGTACGAGGCCCATATTTATGAACGGCGCTGCCCGGCCGGGCACTGCCAGGCGCTGCTCAACTATACCATCACCGACAAGTGCCGGGGCTGCACCATGTGCGCCAAATCCTGCCCGGTGGGGGCCATCAGCGGCGTGGTCAAAGAGCTGCATGCCATCGACCAGGATAAGTGCATCAAGTGCGGCGCCTGTATGGAGAAGTGCCGCTTCAACGCCATCATCAAAAAATAACCCGCGTGGTAAGGAGGATACGCCATGGAACTGATAACCCTTACGATTGACGGCGTGGATGTGCAGGTAGAGCCCGGCGCCACCGTGCTGGAGGCCGCGCGCCAGGCGGGCATCCACATCCCCACGCTGTGTTACCTAAAGGGCAAAAACGAAATAGGCGCTTGCCGTATCTGTTGCGTGGATGTGGGCGGCAGGGCGCTACAGGCGGCCTGCGTGCTACCGGTCTCGCCGGGCATGAAGGTGCGCACCAACACCCAGGCCGTGCGCGCCGCGCGCAAGCTGAACCTGGAGCTGCTGCTATCCAACCACGAAAAAAAGTGCCTATCCTGCGTGCGCAGCCAAAATTGTGAGCTGCAGCGCCTCTGCCAAGAGCTGGGCGTGACCGATGAGGTGGCCTTTGAGGGCAAGCGCACAGATCTGCCGGAGGATACGCTCTCCCCATCCGTGGTGCGCGATCCCAACAAGTGCATTCTGTGCCGCCGGTGCGTGGCCGCCTGCGCCAACGTGCAGAAGATAGGCGTCATCGGCGCCGTGGGCCGGGGCTTTGATACCGTGGTTGGCCCCGCGTGGGATAAAAGCCTGAGCGAGGTGGCCTGCGTCAACTGCGGCCAGTGCATCGTGGCCTGCCCCGTCGGCGCACTGCGCGAGAAGAGTGAGACAGACGAGGTGTGGAAGCTGCTGGATGACCCGGAGAAGGTGGTCATCGTGCAGCCCGCACCCGCCGTGCGCGCCGCGCTGGGTGAAGAGTTCGGCCTGCTCATGGGCACAAGCGTCACCGGCAAAATGGCCGCAGCCCTGCGCCGCCTGGGCTTTGATAAGGTGTTCGATACCGATTTTGCCGCGGATCTGACCATCATGGAGGAGGGCACGGAATTTCTCGCCCGCCTGCAGAAGGGTGGCCCGCTGCCCATGATCACATCCTGCTCGCCGGGCTGGATCAAGTACTGCGAGCACTACTACCCCGATTTCATCCCCAATCTCTCCAGCTGTAAGTCGCCTCATCAGATGATGGGCGCGATACTCAAAAGCTACTACGCGGAAAAGAACCACATAGACCCGGAGAAGATCGCCGTGGTATCGGTGATGCCCTGCACGGCGAAAAAGTACGAATCCAAGCGCCCGGAGCTGGTGGTGGACGGCCTGCCGGATGTGGATGTGGTCATCACCACGCGCGAACTGGCCCGCATGATCAAGGAGGCGGGCATCCGCTTCAACGAACTGCCGGATGAGGATTTTGACGATATGTTGGGCGAATCCACCGGCGCGGGTGTCATATTCGGCGCGACCGGCGGCGTGATGGAGGCCGCCCTGCGCACGGTGTACGAAAAGGTGACCGGCAAAAGCCTGGATAAGGTAGATTTTCATCAGGTGCGCGGCGTGGAGGGCGTGAAGGAAGCCACCATCCGCGTGGGCGATACGGATGTGCGCGTGGCCGTGGCCAGCGGTACCGGCAACGCCGCCCGCCTGCTGGATAGCATCCGCGCGGGCGAAAAGCAGTACCACTTTGTGGAAGTGATGGGCTGCCCCGGCGGCTGTGTCACCGGCGGCGGCCAACCCATCGTGTGCGCGGATGTGCTGATGGATGTGGATCCCCGCCAGGTACGCGCCAAGGCGCTGTACGCTGAAGATGCGGGCAAGGCCATCCGCAAATCCCACGAAAATCCCTCCATCCAAAAGTTGTATGCGGATTACCTGGGCGCGCCCAACGGCGAAAGGGCGCACCACCTGCTGCACACAACCTATCAGGCGAAACCCAAGTATTGACGCGCTTGGCGAACCAAAGATCCGTTTTGCCCCAATATTGCGTCAACGAGTTTATTTTCAGCGATTTGCCCAAAGGCTCCTCCGCGAAACGGTGTTTCGCGGGGGGAGCTTTTGTTTTATGCTGATGGAGGTATATCAAATGCTGCCTGTATAAATCTTGCGATGAAGTGTAAAGAAATTTTTATAATGTACAATAAATTATCTGGGAAGTAAAACATAGCAGTTTTTTGGGCGGTATCGGGATCTACGGATGTTTTTTGCAAATAAAAAATGATGTGAATATAAAGGAGTACAGGATGAAGAAGATGCTTTGGGTGCTCTTGCTAGCCGGAATGATCGGCGCGCAGCCATATGCCGCGTGTGCGGCGTCAACCCCCACCCTTTTGTTTGCCGGGCCTGGCGGGGCGCAGACCTTTGTGCAAGATATGGCGCTTGCCGGGGATACGCTCTACCTGGTGACGGATCGGGTGTGGCGCTATGGCATAGACGACGCAGAGCCGCAGGCGCTGGAGGACGCGCTATGGCGATCCATCCCGAACGATACCTACCTGGTGCGAGGCACGGAGAAACTGACGGTGATTGACAGAGAATCCGG
>JAITTS010000007.1 GCA_031286995.1 Oscillospiraceae bacterium | reverse complement strand
TTGAAGCATACAACAAGTTTGGCGCGGCAAAATCGCGTTGGCGTGCTTCCCACGAGAGGGGCGAACTTCCCTTCGGCTTGCTTGATTTCTTTTGATTCAATGTGGTTTGCCCACTCCCGGTATGCCCGCTGTTTGACAAAAGCGAGGGGGACGTATATACTCTTGCTTATATCCGCCGCATGAAGCGGCGGAGCGAGCCCTGCCTCCATTTTATTTAAGATACCGTGAGGGTATCGCGCGCCCAGAAGCGGCGCGGCCCGGCGGTGTCTTATTTTTGTATGGGAGGTACTTGGTATGCACATGGCGGATGCGCTGCTTTCCCCCGCAGTGGGCGGAATGATGTGGGCGCTTAGCGCGGGGACGGTGGGCTACGTGGCGGCCAGGCAGCAAAAGCAGCCTCAGGCCGACAAAAAGTTGCCGGTGATGGCCCTGGCCGGGGCGTTTGTGTTTGCCGCGCAGATGATCAACTTTACCATACCGGGCACGGGCTCCAGCGGACACATCGGCGGGGGTGTGCTGCTGGCGGGCTTGCTGGGCCCCTTGCCCGCACTATTGGCGCTGACGGCGGTGCTGGTCATTCAGGCGCTCTTCTTTGCCGACGGCGGGCTGATCGCCCTGGGGTGCAACATTTTCAACATGGGGGTCATCCCCTGCCTGCTGGCTTATCCGCTGCTGTTTCGCCCGCTGGTGAAACGGGGGGTCACTCCCCGGCGCGTGGCTGCGGCGTCTGTGTTCACGGGCATCGTGGCTTTGCAGGCCGGGGCGTTTGCCGTGGTGCTGGAGACCCTGGCATCCGGCATCACCGCGCTGCCTTTTGCCGCCTTTGCCGCGCTGATGCAGCCCATTCACCTGGCCATCGGCCTGGCGGAAGGCCTGGTGACCGCAGGCGTGCTGTGCTTTGTGTTGCGCGTACGGCCCGAGCTGCTGCACAGCGCAGGCACGCGTTCATCCCTGCGGCCCGGCCTGACGCTGCGGCCTGTGCTGGCAGCGCTGGCCGTGGGCACGCTGCTTGTGGGCGGCGGGCTGTCGCTGCTGGCATCCGCTTACCCGGATGGGTTGGAATGGGCTATGCAAAAGACCGCGGGCACGGCGGAACTACCCGCTACGGGCCCGGTCTTTCGCGCCGCGCAGACCCTGCAGAATACGACGGCTTTTTTGCCGGATTACAACCTGCCCGGCACGGGCGAGGATGCGGCGGCCCTGGGCACAAGCGCCAGTGGCGTATTGGGCGCGGCCATGACCGCGCTGCTGGCGGGGGGCGCAGGCGTGCTGGTGCGCGCGCTCAAACGCCGCGCGAGGCAGGTGCCCAACCAACCCTGAGATGATGACGGCAAAAGGTGGGGATCCCCCTGGCGGATGTACAAACCCTGGCTGCGCTGGAGCAGCTGGCCCAGGGCAGCAGCCCTCTGCACCGGGCGCACCCGGCGGCTAAGCTGCTGTGCGCCCTTGCGCTGCTTGGCGCGGTGCTGTCCTTTGATCGCTATGCCGTAGGCCCGCTGGTGCCCTACCTGGTTTTCCCTTGTGTGGCTGTGGCCCTGGCGGATATCCCGCCGGGGCTGCTGTTTCGCCGTGCCGCGCCGGCGTTGCCTTTTTGCCTGCTGGCCGGGCTGTCGGCCCTGGCGCTGGATAGAGGCGCGGCCTTTACGCTGTTGGGCCTGGCGATCAGCCGGGGCGCGGTATCCTGCGCGGCCTTGCTGCTGCGCGCCGGGCTGTGCGTCGCCACGGTCTTGGTGCTGGTGGCTGTCACCCCCTTGACGGATCTGACCGCGCAGCTGCGGCGTTTTCACCTGCCTGGCCTGCTGACCGCCCTGTTGGAGCTGACCTACCGATACCTGGGCTTGCTGACCGCCGAGGCGCGCGCGCTCAGCGCGGCGTACGCCCTGCGCGCCGGGCAACCGCGCTTTCGCGGCGTGGCGCTTTCGCACATGGGCAGTCTGGTGGGCAGCCTGTTTGTGCGCAGCGCGGATAGGGCGGAGCGTGTGTACGCCGCCATGCGCTGCCGGGGCTACGATGCGGCCATGCCGCCGCCGCCCGCCAGGTCCATGACCGCGAGGGATTGGGCACTGCTGCTGGGCGTCGCCATGCCCTGCGCGCTCTTTCGCCTGATGGATGTGCCCGCGCTGCTGGGGCAATGGATGAGGGGGTGGCTGGTATGATACACACGCGCGATCTGTGCGTAAGCTACCCTGGCGCGCAAGCCTTGCGCGGGGTCAGCCTGCACGTAGCGGCCGGGGAGCGCGTGGCCTTGGTGGGGGCAAACGGCGCGGGCAAGACCAGCCTGCTGCTGGCCCTGATGGGCTTGCTGCCCCCCACCGCCGGTGAGGCGCGCGTGGATGGCTTGCCCGTCACAAAAGAAAACCTGGCCCAGGTGCGCCGCCGGGCGGGCCTGGTGTTTCAAAACCCGGATGATCAACTCTTTATGGCCAGGGTGCTGGATGACGTGGCCTTTGGGCCTCGCAACCTGGGTCTTGGGGCGCAAGAGGCCCGCGCCCGCGCTACGCAGGCGCTGCAAGACCGGGGCATCGCGCACCTGGCCCAGCGCGCCCCGTTGCGCCTATCCGGCGGTGAAAAGCGCCTGGCCGCCCTGGCTGCCGTGCTGGCCATGCAACCCTCGCTGCTGCTGTTGGATGAGCCCACGGCCTTTTTGGATCCGCGGGCGCGCCGCGCGCTCATCGCCGCGCTGACCGGCTTGCCACACACCCAGTTGATCGCCACCCACGACCTGGCCTTTGCCCAGGCCGTGTGCGCCCGCGCCTTGGCGCTGCGGGATGGCGAGCTGGTGTGGCAAGGGCCGGTGACCGAACTGCTGTCGGATGAGGCGCTGCTGGATCGCTGCGGGCTCTAGCCCGCGGCGTGGGACGTGCGGTGCCTGCGCCCGTCTCCGGTCGGTTCCGGCTCAGCGCGTTTTGGTCTCTTCTGGCGCACAGGGGAGTGGACAGACAGAATAGAGGACGATATAATATAAAAACAGATGAAATAAACAGGAGGATCGCGGTGGAGGGAGCTTTGCGCCGGGATAGCCGCCGCGACCGGAAGAGGCGATGGCGCGTTGGGAGGGAATGACCGTGGCAGAAACGCATCTGGACGATCTTTGCCCATACATCCGCGAGGTAGGCCTGCAGGGCAAGGATTCTTGGCGCATTCAGCGCCGCATTTATGATCACCAGTTTTTGTATTGCTTCGCCGGCGTGGCGCATGTCCTGCTGCGGGAACAGTATCATCGCATCACGCCCGGCGATGTGCTCATCATTCAACCCAACGTGCCGCACCAGTTGTGGATGGATGAGGAACAACCGGGAGAGCTGTGCTGGTTCCATTGCGATTTTTTCCTCTTTCCCGACCGGCATTGGGTTTACGAGGTGTACAATACCGCGGAGCGCTACATCACCCTTTTTGGCGCAGAGCTGCAATACAAGGAGCACATTCGCGAAAATCCGGTTTTTTCCGGCGGGCGGACATTGCCGGAGGTATCCAGCCTGGCGAAAGAGGAGGGATTGGCCTATTGCTTCCGTACGATGTACCGCGCTTACACCCATGGCGACGCGCTTTGGCAATTGACGGCCCGTCGCTGCTTTTATGAAATTTTAGAGACTGTGCTGCGCCAGGGCGAAACCGATCGCAGCGCCAATAAAAGATATGTGGTAAATCAAATGAAGGCCTATGTGGCGAAGCACTATTTTGAGCCGCTGACCACGCCCCAAATTTGTGAAGGCACCGGGCTAAACCCGGAATACGCTAGCAAATTGTTCCGGCGGGAGACCGGGTTAAGGCTGGTGGAGTATATCAGCCGGTTTCGCCTGAATCAGGCCAAAAAGCTGTTGATTTACCCAGACCTTTCGATTGCGGATGTGGCGGAGATGGCGGGCTTTAGCAGTGAAAACTATTTTTGTTCGGTGCTGAAAAAGCTAGAGGGCCGCACGCCGGCCAAGATGCGGGCGCATTTACTGGATTTGCTGACGGAAGAGGAACCCTAACGCGGCTGTTTTGCCCGCCGGTTTGCGGGTGTCTTTCTCAGCCTGCGGCACATGCCTTTCCTCTGCCGCGCCAGCTATGTCGGATTTTTGTAAGCCGGTATGGTTTTTTGCCTGTACGTATGCTGCGCCGTGTGCTACAGTAGAACCGAAATACAGAAAGATAGAGAAAGCGTGATCCCGTTGAAACGTATCGGATGGACGCCGCGGCGGGCGGAGGCGGCGTTGTTGCTGGTGGCGCTGATCTGGGGCAGTGGTTTCATCGCTACCGAGTACGCGCTGCGCGCGGGGTTCCCCACCCCGCTGATCATGACCGCCCGCTTTTGGATCGCCGCACTGGTCATGCTGCCCTTTTATTGGCGAAAGCTGCGTACCGCGCCCCGGCGCGCAGTGCTGGTCGGCGCCGGGGCGGGCGTGCTGCTCTGTGGCGCGTTTTTTGCCCAAACCTATGGCCAATCCGGCACCAGCGTTTCCAACAGCGCATTTTTGACGGCCACCAATGTGGTGATGGTGCCGTTTTTGATGAGGCTTTTTGCCCGCACGCGGCTGCCGCTGAAGATGTATGTACTGGCCGCCGGTACGTTGGCCGGTATCGGCGTTTTGACACTGCGCTTGGATGGCGGCCTGGCGATCGCCCGCAGCGACTGGATCGTGTTGCTGTGCGCGTTTCTGTTCGCCCTGCACATTGTGTACTTGGGTACGGCGGCACGGGGATTGGACGCCGGCCTGCTGACGCTGCTGCAGATGCTGGTATCGGCGCTGCTCTCTACGGTGGTGTTGCTGTGCGTGGGCGCCGACGCGCCGCGCGCCGCATACGGGCTGCCGGGGCTGTTATCGGTGCTGTACCTGGCGGTGTTTTCCACGTGCCTGTGCTTTTTTTTGCAGACCGCGGCCCAACAGTGGATGTCTGCGGCCAAGGCGGCGATTCTGCTCTCAACGGAGGGCCTGTGCGGCAGCGCTTTTTCAATCGTGCTGGGGCTGGAGCCTTGCACGTGGAATAAGGTGGCAGGCGGTCTGATGATTGTTGCCTGCGTGGTGTTGACCGAAGTGGATTTTTCAAGACCGTACCGCGCTAGGAAGCGGCGCGGCGCATCATGAATCAATGCGGATGAGAAATTCGGGGAAGCGACAGATGTCAGAAATTTGAGATTATTCTCTTATATTCCTATTTACAGCGATGGCGCTCACTAGTATACTGAGCACAAAGAAACAAGATAGCAAATATGTATTTTGTTGAGTTTTTTGGCTTGCCTGCCGATGAATCCGAAAGGGTGAAGCAAACCATGGATGCGCATCGAACCTTTGGCAGACGGTTGCGAAAGCAATTGCCACTGCAAGTGTTCGTTTGGATCGGGTTGCTGTTCTTGGTGCTGTTTTCCATTATCCCTATGTTGGGCGTCGTTGTTGCCTTTAAAAATTATAATATCAAGACCGGTTTCTGGGGCATGTTTACCGCGCCCTGGGCAGGCATAAAGCACTTCGTTTCGTAGCGAATGGATACGTGAGATAGAAGGATGAAAAAAACGTTGATTTTCAAGGGAAAATGGAAGGAGGAAGTGACGGTATGACAGCCGGCTTGACATCCTTTTCAAAATATGCGTGCAGCAGATCGTCGGATTTTTGTTTGCGCGCGTCGGATAGGTGGGTGTAAATGCCCATGGTGACGGCCAGGTCTTTATGGCCCATAAGGGACTGTGCGCGCTTAACATCCACGCCAGCATCATAGAGCATGGTGCAGTAGGTATGACGCAGATCGTGGGTGCGGATGCCCACCGGAACCCAAGCGGACTTATCTTTGGCCCAACGATAGCTGCAACCATTGCGAAGATTGGATAGATAGGTGATATAGCTTTGCCAGGCGCGTTTACAGGCAGATTCGGTTAGTTGCACGCCGGCAGCGGAGGGCCAGAGGTAGCCAGTGCGCGGCTCGGGGAAGGCTTCCAGCGCATCGCGCAGGGGTTTGACGATTGGCACCTCGCGCACGCCAGCAATGGTTTTGGTGGATTTTTGTATGGGTGCGTTGACTTGGTAGGCAACAGCCTCGGTGACGCGGATCACACCCGCAGACAAGTTAATGTGTGACCAGTTGATGGCGGTGACTTCGCCGCGGCGCAGGCCAGCATAGAGCATGATCATGGCCGCCAGGCCGGTGCGATGGCCCTGCCAACTGGATGTGATGAGGTCGCGCTCCCATGGATCCAAGGCCCGATGAGAGCCGACGGATCCTGTGGGTAAGGTGCAGCCGTCGCAGGGATTGTAAGTGATGATGCGGTCGAAGCGGGCAACCTCAAATATCTGGCGAATCTTGGCGTAGGTGCAACGGATGGCATTTTTGCTTAGCCCGGCGCGGGCGTTGAGGATGGTTTGGATATCTGAAGTGCGAATATCGCGCAGCCGCTTTGAGCCGACGGCAGCTGTGAGGCGCTGGGCCTCGCGGCGGTAGGTATCGTAGGTGCGCGTGGTTTCGCGCCGGGCATCTTTGGCCCGACGCAGGGCGAGGAAGCGTGTGACCCAATCTGCGGTGCGGATATCCATATCATCCACGGCTTGGCCAGACTGCAGAGCACGCCTGAAGTCGGCCGCCTGTTGCCTGGCCTGGGTTTGGGTTTCGCCGTAGAAGAATTTGCGATGAGGCTGCCCATCGGCGTCGGTGTAGCGGACGGAGGTTTGGTAGCGGCCGTCGGCGCGCTTTTTGTAGCGCTCGCGGCCTGGCTGTTTTTGTGGCGCGGGGAAGGTGATGACATTGCCGGGTTTTTTCGCGGCCATGAAAGCCCTCCTTTTGATGTGGGAGAAGGCAAGGCGGGCAAGCCCCGCCAGTTGATGGCGCAAGCATAGCACAGATTGTGGCGGACGGTCAAGCGGGCGGTAACACTTACGGGTGGCGCGGTAACACTTGCGAGATGGTAGGTGGAAGGCCGGAAAGCCTTATGACACAAGGGTTTTTGAGGCAATACGGGGACAAAGTAACAGATTACACTTGCGAATACATATATACCCCCTGACACCTTATCACACACACCACACAACAGTGCCGGAAAAGTTGAAAGGGGGTATATATAAATTTTACTGTTCAAGTGTTACTGATTGTCAACAGCATATTGTACAGTTTATATGTAAGTTCTTGAAAAAAATTCTCTTCCTATTATACATCCTTTATTTTGGCAACCTTACACTTAACCTTACACTTAGCTTTTCCAAGTGTTACTTTGGGCTTGTAAGTGTTACCGGAATAAAATAACCAATAAAGTTTTTGATTAAAGATTGTAGTAAAATTACAAAAGTGTAATTTAAGAAAAACCGCTTTGCGGCGGCCGGGTAATAAAGGGGAACGGCGGACGGTCGAGCCGCCCGCCAAGTCAATTACGCATGTTGCTGTTGATATATCTCGGTTAGAGAATCCTGTAACACCTGTGAAAAATTTACATGATTGGCCTCTGCGAATGTGTTGAGCCATGCGGGAATAGTGAGGTTTTTTCTGACAGCTTTATCGCCGAATTTCTCAGCGTACGAGTCCATATCCAACGCCAGCAGACTCACAAAGCCGCCGGGATCGGGTTGAATGGCCTCCAATGGGCTGGCTGGTGGAGCGGGATGGCCTTCTTCCAATTCAGTGAGAACCCAGCCCGACGCAGCGTCAACCGCCATCAGGATAGCGTCGGCAAGGGTATTTCCTCCCGTGGCGCAACCGGGAAGGTCTGGAACCTCTACCGCGTATACGCCGGTTTTTTCATCTTTGTAGAAGCACGCGGGATAAGTTAATTTCATGCTCAGAGCCTCCTTATAATCCAGCTTGTTTCAATATGGACTTAACGATGATGGGGGCGATGTCGCCCGAATGCGAAGGGACAGTCACTTTTCCGGGTTTTGTGGGATGTACATATTGATGATGGGATCCTTTTGCGCTTTTGAACGTCCACCCATCTGCCAATAGTATTTTTTCTATCTCCCGGAACTTCATGCGTTCATCTCCCTTACAATCATACTATGCGCACAATGCGTATTTGTCAATGGGAGAAACGAAAAATCGGCAAGAAATTTCAGGAAAGTTTTTGGGGTTACCCGGCGGGGGCGGATTTGCCAACCTGACTTTGTGAGAGCTGACGCGGGACAAAAAAGGCCGCTCACCATTTGGCGGGCGGCCTTTTTGCGCCGGGCGGGCTACTGCACGGTTATCTCTTCGGCGAGCAGGGAGGGGATGGTGATGGTTGCGCCATTGGTCACTCCGTAACGTGCAAAACCTCTTTCAAGTGGGCTTGCAGTTCTTGAGATAGGTTTAGCCCAGCGTCATTAGCAAGGTTTTTCAAGTATCTGGGCAACGTAATATTGGTACGCTCGGAGGTCATATCGCTTGCCCTGCGGTATTTGTCAAAGTCGATATCGACCCATGAGACAAGCTCCCCCGCCTCGTGAGGCGGTTCAGTTGCTGACGGTTCAGCAATCGCCCGCCCTGCATCCTGCTGGCAGATACCCCACGCACCGATGGCATCACGCGCCATATAAAGTGCATCGGCCAAGGTATCGCCCTGAGTGTTAATTTCGAGATCTGGAACGGTAACAACATAGCCGCCGGTATCCGGGGTAAGGATTACAGGATATGCCTTTATCATAGCTTCACGCTCCTTGCTGTTGCGGTAGAGGGGGTTATTTCAACCCCCGCCGCCTGATAATCGCTTTTACGAGTGTTTCTTTGAGTTCTTTGTGTCGAGGTATCGGCTCGGAGGCTTGGCCGTTGGTGTATACGGTGTGAGGCCCTTTGTCCCGCTCCAACCACCAACCGTTCCCTTCAAGCATCCTTATGAAATCCGTTCGCTTCATGCCCTCACCTCTTAAACATATTATACGCATTAAATGCGCATTTGTCAATGGGGAAAACGAAAAATCGGCAAGAAATTTCAGGGAAGTTTTCGGGGTTACCCGGCGGGGGCGGATTTGCCAACCTGACTTTGTGAGAGCTGACGCGGGACAAAAAAGACCGCTCACCATTTGGCGGGCGGCCTTTTTGCGCCGGGTGGGCTACTGCACGGTTATCTCTTCGGCGAGCAGGGAGGGGATGGTGATGGTTGCGCCATTGACCGCTTCGTAGGAGAGGACGCCGGTGCATATGCCGGAAACCGTTATCTTGTCGCCTTCCAGGATGCGGGAAGTGTGATCTTTGAAGTAGTTTGCAAAGACCACATAGATTACATTGTCGTAGCGGCCCTTGGTGGCCACGCGCAGGGCCAGATCGTCATCATCTTCCATGGATTGCAGGACGCGGCCTGAGAAGGTGATGAGGGCGCCGGTGTACTCTTTGGGATCGCGCGCGATCTTATCGTAAGAGCCTTTGGCATAGCGCGGGGTGGGCTTTGGCGTCTTGGTGGGTTTGGGGGTGTTGGTGGGAGCTGGCGTGGGTGTGGGCGTAGGCCTGGGGGCCTGGCCGCCAAAGAGCAGCGCCTGCAACTCTACCGAGGCGCGCGTGGAAGATGCCAGGCCAGCCGCCGCCTGGAAGGCCTTGACGGCTTTCTGGGTTTTGCCATCGTAAGCGCCGGTGATTTTGCCCTCGTAGAAGCCCAGTTCAGCCAAGCGGGTTTGCAGGTTTTCTACCTCGCCGCCCTTTGCGCCCTCGCGCAGTTCCTCGTAGGGCGGCAGATCCAGGCTTTCGAGTTTGGCTTTCAGTTGCTCGTTTTCCACCCTCAGGGCCAGGTTTTCCTCTTGAAGGGCCTTGAGCTGATCATCCGGTGACGCGGCGGAGCCGGACGCCAGGGCGCCGATGGGCGCGAGCAGCACGCAGGCTGCCAGTACCAGGGAGAGCAGTTTTTTCCTTTATTAACGACCGCAAGTTTGGCGATCTTCTCCGCAACACGGCGGGCCTGTCGGCGCTGAAGCTGCTGTTTGCCTTTCCGGCGCCGCTTCTGTTTGCGGTAATGATCACCGAAATGCGAGGAAATATCTACAAGCGCGTGGTGCAAACCGCCAGCTATTTGCCGCACTTTATCTCATGGACCATCGTCGCCGGCATCTTGCACGCTTTTTTCTCTACAAGCACCGGCATGGTCAACGATCTGTTGCTTCAATGGGGCCTCATTCAGCAGCCCTTGCCCGTCTTGATCAACGCCGATTACTATTACGGGCTGGCGGTGCTGAGCGAGATTTGGAAAGAGATGGGCTGGAGCGCCATCATCTACCTGGCCGCCATGTCGGCCATTGATCCTTCGCTGTACGAGAGCGCCCAGATCGACGGCGCGGGCCGCCTGCGGCGGATTTGGCACGTCACGCTGCCCTGCATTCAGGGTACCATCGCCGTGCTGCTGATTCTGGCTATCGGCGGGCTGTTCGGCGCAAATTTCGATCAAGCCATGCTGCTGGGCAACACGCTGAACATCTCGCGTTCTCAGGTGATTGACGTATTCGTATACAAGGCCGGTTTGGCGCAGGAGCGCTATGATTTTGCGGCGGCGGCGGGGTTGTTCCAGTCTGTGATTTCGTTGGTGCTTGTGCTCGGCGCCAATGCGGGCTCGCGCAGGCTGACCGGCGCTTCGCTGTTCTAGCGCACGACGGAGGGAGGGGCGCCCATGGCACATTGGGGCTTGGCTCGGCGGCGGAAAAACACGATTCGCCGCACCATGGAAGACAG
>JAITTS010000152.1 GCA_031286995.1 Oscillospiraceae bacterium | reverse complement strand
CCGCACCGGCGTGGAAAACTTTGACGAAATTCTCAAGGCCGCGGATGGCATCATGGTGGCGCGGGGCGATTTGGGTGTGGAGATGGATATGGAGGAAGTGCCCCTGCTGCAAAAGCGGTTCATCCGCAAGTGCAACGCCGTTGGCAAGCCCGTCATCACCGCTACGCAGATGCTGGATTCCATGATACGCAACGCCCGCCCTACCCGCGCAGAGGTGAACGATGTGGCCAATTCCATACTGGATGGCACGGATTGCATCATGCTATCCGGCGAGACCGCATCTGGCAAGCACCCGCTGGAAGCATTGCGATCCATGCAGCGCATCGCCGAGTATGTGGAGAAGCACACGGCTTGCCGCATATCCGAGGTGCGCGAGAGCATTGACACCGGGCGATCCTTGACCAACGCGGTCAGCTTCGCCTGCTACACCATGGCGACGGATCTAAACGCGGCAGCCGTCATCACCCCCACCCAGGCGGGGCACACCGCCCGCAACGTGGCCAAGTACCGCCCCCCCTGCCAGTTGATTGCCACCACGGATCACGAGCGCACTTTTCACCAACTCTCCCTGGTATGGGGGGTCACGCCCGTGCGCATGGCTTCTGTCACCAGCACGGATGACATGGTGCGTGCGTCGGTGGATGTGGTGCGCAAAGCAGGCCTGTTGCAGGATGGGGATATCGCCGTCATCTCCGCCGGGGTGCCGGTGGGGGTCTCGGGCAGCACCAATCTTATCCAGGTGCACGTGGTGGGCGACGTGCTGCTGCGCGGCAGGGGCATCGGTGCGGGCATGGCCAGCGGCCGCGTCTGCGTGGTGAAAGATCTGGCGGAGGCTCAGCCGGGTTTTGAGCCGGGCGATATCCTGGTGACACACATGACGGATAACGATATGCTGCCCCTCATCAAGAAGGCTTCGGCCCTGGTGGTGGAGAGCGGCGATCTGCTGTGCCATGCCGCCGTGGTGGGCTTTGCCCTGGAGATACCGGTCATATTGGATGACAGCGGCCAGGCCGTCCGCAAGCTGAAGAATGGCATGCGGGTATCTGTGGATGCGGCCGAGGGCTACGTGTACAACGGCGAGGGGCATCACCGCAAGGGATAAGGGCGAATGGTTTTCGGCCGGGATGTTCGCCCCCCGCGCTAGGCAGCAAGATTCGACTATGAAATAAGGAGTGGATGAATATGCGAAAGTTTGCGCTCTTGGTGTTGACCCTGGCGCTGGTTTGCGTTGCGATACCGTTCTGCGTGGCCGCAGCCGCTCAAACGGATTCGCCGGCGCCCCTGACGATGGCAGAACTGCGCGCATGGTGTGACGATGTGTGGCAGCAAGCCAGGCAAGAGGCCTTGCTCAACAACCCTCAAGAGACACTGGATGCCCAGAGTGGCCTCTATCTCATCCAAACCGAGCCGGTGACGCTGGAAAGCGCGACCCCCACGCTGGATGAAGCAGATAACCCCGTGGGCCGCGTCACCCTAAACACCGGCGAGTTGCTGGGGCCCCGGGGCATCGGCCTTGGCAGTTCGCTGGAGCAGCTGCTGTCGGCCTACCCCAACAACAATCCGGCCCTTACCGGGGATCAGGAGTTTGCGGCGCTCTACGTTTACGGCCCGCAAGAGGGCCCTGTGCCCGGTGAGATAGCCTGGGCCTGGGTGGTGCGGGATGGATACCGCGTGCAATCCGTGCAGTACGCAGTATCCGCTCCCCAGGACGCGGCGGATACCTACACGGATGCGGGGGTGCAGTACATCATCACCGACGGCTATGTGTCCGACATGCAGGTGTACGGCCTGCTCTCCGCCATCACGGCGGAGGAGGCGCAGGCGAACGTGGATACGCTGCGGGATATCGCTGCGCGGGCATCCTACACCCCCGGCGAGGCGGATGCACAGCGCATGCGCGCCACACCCCTCGCCGCGGAGGATTTGATATTTTCGGGCTTCGACTTTACAAACGCCACACCCCAGAGCGTGCAGGCCCGCTTTGGCGCGCCGGATTTTCAAGAGAACATGGCGGATGAGGATGACGGGCCCGGTCAACTCATCTACGGCTATGAGGGGATGGAGTTTGCCTTCGCGCTTGATGCGCAGAGCAATCCCGGTGCGCTGGATTCTATGCTGATAGACGGCCCACGGCTGGAAGGCCCGCGCGGCCTGTACGTAGGGGAGGATTTGGCGGATGTGCTGGCCACATTCCGCAAAGAGGAAGAGAGCGCAGGCCCCGGCGAGGGGCAGGTGATACTCTACGCCCAAGGAGCTACGCTGGATGATCCCCCCTTTGGCTTGCTGGATTATTATGGCGCGATGGACGCCACTGTGCGCTATGCGGTATCCTTGGCACAGGAGCCGAGCGGTGAGGCGGCCATGCTGCACTTGACGGTTGAGAACAATGCCCTGACGGAGATATACATTTACCGATGGGTGCACGAGGTTGTGCCTCAGGGTTGATTTGGCATGGATTGGCAAGGCCCGGCGGCATACTACGCTCGCCGGGCTTTGTTGTTGCCGCCTTCAAATAAAAATTTATCCGTCGCGCAGGAAATAGGGGCAATACGTTGAATAAAAGAAATTGGAGTAAATTTTGTTGTGTCTTGTCATAAGCAAGATTGTGCCGGGCAATAGGGTAATGGAGGAGGATCATCATGCACACCACGCAAACCCTGCAGCAGATGCAGGCGCGCAAGCGGGAAATTTTGGAAGGTGAGACCGCGCGCGTGGAAAAACAGGCCAAAGAGGGTAAACTGAACGCCCGCGAGCGGGTGGTCAAGTTGCTAGATGCGAACAGCTTTGTAGAGCTGGATGCCCTGGCGGCTAAGGATGGCCGCGCCCACGGTGTAGTGACGGGCTACGGCACGGTAGCCGGAAGACCTGTATACCTGTTCGCGCAGGATTTTACGGTGCGCGGCGGCTCCATGAGCGCGGGCCAGGCGGATAAAATTGTAAAGGTGCTTGATTTGGCGCAAAAAACAGGCGCCCCGGTGGTGGCCCTGTGCGACAGCGCGGGGGCGCAGCTGCAAGAGGGCGCTGTGGCGCTGGAGGCCTACGCCAGAGTGTTTGCGCGGGTGGCGGGCCTTTCCGGTGTGGTGCCTATGCTGGCCTTGGTACTGGGCCCCTGCGTGGGCGCGGCTGCCATACTCACCCAATTGATGGATTTCACGTTGGTGGCGCAGGGCATCGGTCAGCTGATGGCCGCGGGGCCGCAAGTGGTGGCCGCTGCTTTCGGTGAAAATTGGCCGCCTGAGCAAGTGGGTGGGGCGGATGTGGTTGCGGCCCAGGGCGGGGCGCACCTGGTATCCCCGGATGAAGACGCCTGCTTTGCCCGGGCGCGGCAACTGCTGGAGTTGCTGCCATCCAACAACTTGGAGGATGCGCCGGAGGATGTGGCGGATGATCTGAACCGCACACTGCCGGAAACCGGCGACACCCACGCGCTGGTGGCTGCCCTGGCAGATGCGGGTTCTGTATTGGAACTGGGCGCAGGCTATACCGATGCCGTGACCGCCTTTGCCAAGCTGGGGGGACGCACGGTGGCCATAGCAGGCACATCATCCGGCGGATATCTGGATGCCGCCGCCGCCGCCAAACTGGCGCGTTTTATCCGCTTCGCAGATTGTTACAGCATACCCCTGGTGACGCTGGTGGATACGCAGGGTTTTGCGGTGGTGAAGCCGGATGGCCAGGTGGCGCTTTTGCGTGCCGCCGCTCAGTTGCTCTATGCCTATGCGGAGGCCACTACTGTCAAGCTCTCGGTGGTGACCGGTCAGGCCATCGGCGCGGCGTATGTGGCGCTGGGCGGCAAGGCCAATGCGGATGTGCGCTACGCCTGGCCCGGCGCAGTGATAGCCCCCTTGGGATCGGATGCCGCCGTGCAGGTGCTCTACAAGCAAGAGATCGCGGATTCTACCGGTGATGCGCTGGCTGTTCGCGCACAGTTGGCGGATGCGTACGCTACCCAGGTAGCCGACGGCGTGCGGGCTGCGGAGGCCGGGCTACTCGATGACGTGATAGATCCCGCCGACACCCGCAGGCTGCTGATCGCCTCGCTGGAGATGCTCTCATCCAAGCGGGCTTCCAACCCGCCCAAGAAACACGGCAATCTGCCGCTGTAATTGAGGCGGCGCGGCATGATAATGTTTTGGAAGGGAGAATGCGCATGCATTTGATACTGTACGGTTTGCAGGTGACGGTCATCGGCATGCTGGTGGTCTTTGCCGGGCTGCTCATATTGATTTTGTTCATTCAGCTGATGGAGCGAGGCTTTGCGGGCAGCCATAAAAAGCAACCCCCGGCTTCGCCACCCAATCAAGGGCCGGCTGCGCCTGTGCGCGCACAGAGCGCTGCTGCCGTGCCTGCACAGCCGCCTGTCGCGGTGATAGCCGCCGCTGTGGCCGCTTTTTTAGGGCAGCAGGCGGATCAGCAGCGCGGCGGCTTTACGGTGCGCGCCGTGCGCCGGGTATACACCGCGCCGCCGTGGCAGCGCGCGGGCCGCGAAGAACAAATATACGGCCGCATGTAGCGGCGGCATAAACGGCGCACAGAACAACAGAACAAACAAGAGGAGGATCATCGCCATGCGTACATTCCGTATCACCGTGCAGGGTATCGCCTACGATGTAGAGGTAGAGGAAGTGCAGGCGGGTGCGCCCGCCGCCCCCATCGCCACCGCCCCGGCGCCTGTCGCCGCCCCTGCCATGGCCGCGCCCCCGGCTGCCCCGGCGCCCGCGTCTTCGCCCGTACAGGTGATCGCCGGTGGGGAAACGATCAAGGCGCCTATGCCCGGCACCATACTCTCCGTCAACGCGCAGGCCGGGGATACCATCAAAAAGGGCGATGTGCTCTGCATTCTGGAAGCCATGAAAATGGAAAACGAGATCATGTCGCCGGTGGATGGCACCGTGGCCCAAGTGATGACTGCCAAGGGCGCTTCGGTCAATCCGGGCGATTCTCTGTTTGTTATCGCCTGATGCACGGGTCACTACGCTGGGAAGGGGTTAGGCAACGTTGAAAAGACAAGCGCAAAGACGAAAATATCTGGCATGGTTCTTGGGGTTGTGCTGCGCGCTGATGCTGGTTTCCGCGGCGCTGGCGGCAGCGCCCGCCACGGATGCGCCCGCTACGGAGGCCGCCCAGGGCGCGGCCGCAGAGGAAACACCGCAGCAGGTCGCGCGGGAGACAGAGGATGCCATCGCATCCTTTGATATTGGGAAGACGCTGCTGGGCTTGGCGCAGGATTCTGGTCTGGCGGCGCTGGGGAAGGATATTACACCGCTGATTATGATCGCGGTATCCTGCGTGCTGATGTACCTGGCCATCGTCAAAAAATTTGAACCGCTGCTGCTGCTGCCCATATCCTTTGGCATGCTGATGACCAACCTGCCTCTTGGCGGGCTGATGAGCGAGCCGGTGATGGAGCTGCTGCGGGAGGCCACGCACAACGGCAAGGCGGGCATACCCGTGGTGATGGAGAGAGGGGAGACGCTTTACCAATATGTGCAAACCTCGGGCGGGCTGTTCTACTACCTGTACCAGGGTGTCAAGCTGGGCATCTACCCGCCGCTGATCTTTTTGGGTGTGGGTGCTATGACGGATTTCGGCCCGCTGATCGCCAACCCCAAATCCCTGCTGCTGGGCGCGGCGGCGCAGTTGGGCATCTTCATTACTTTCCTAGGCGCGCTGGCGCTGGGCTTTAGCCCCAAAGAGGCCAGTTCCATCGGCATCATCGGCGGCGCGGATGGCCCAACAGCCATCTTCGTCACATCCAAACTGGCCCCGCACTTGCTGGGCCCCATCGCGGTGGCGGCTTATTCGTACATGGCGCTGGTACCCGTCATTCAGCCGCCCATCATGCGGCTGTTGACCACCAAAAAGGATCGCATGATCGTCATGGAGCAGCTTCGCCCGGTCAGCAAGACAGAAAAGGTCGTGTTCCCCATCGCGGTCACCATCGTGGTGTCACTGTTGCTGCCCTCCGCCGCCCCCTTGGTGGGCATGCTGATGCTGGGCAACCTGTTCCGCGAGACGCTGGTGGTGGATAGGCTGACCAAGACCGCCCAGAACGAGCTGATGAACATCGTCACCATCTTCTTGGGCGTTACGGTGGGCGCTACCGCCAAGGCGGAGGTGTTTTTGCAGCTGGGCACCATCAAGATCATCGTGCTGGGCGTCATCGCCTTCAGCTGTGGCACTGCGGGCGGCGTGCTGCTGGGCAACCTGATGTGCAGGCTGAGCGGTGGCAAGGTAAATCCGCTGATAGGCTCCGCGGGCGTATCCGCAGTGCCCATGGCGGCCCGGGTCTCGCAGGTGGTGGGGCAGAAGGATAACCCTGCCAACTTTTTGCTGATGCACGCCATGGGCCCCAACGTGGCCGGGGTGATCGGATCGGCCATTGCGGCGGGTGTGTTCATCTCCATGTTCGCCAAGTAATCATCTGCAGGGCGCCGGCCCGCACCGCGATAGAAAGGAAGATATTATGGGCAAAGTATTGATTACCGACACCATTCTGCGGGATGCGCATCAATCCCAGGCTGCTACGCGCATGCGCACCGAGGAAATGCTGCCGGTGGCAGATAAGCTGGATAAAGTGGGCTATTATTCTCTGGAGTGCTGGGGCGGCGCTACATTCGACGCCTGCCTGCGCTTCTTAAACGAAGACCCCTGGGAACGCCTGCGCAAGCTGCGCAAGGCCATGCCCAACACCAAGCTGCAGATGCTGCTGCGCGGCCAAAACATATTGGGCTACAAGCACTATGCCGACGACGTGGTGGATCTGTTCGTCAAAAAATCCATCGAAAATGGTATTGACATCATCCGCACCTTCGATGCGCTCAACGACCTGCGCAATATGGAGACCGCTGTCAAGGCCACCAAGAAGTATGGCGGCGTCGCAGAGGTGGCCATCAGCTACACAATTAGC
>JAITTS010000133.1 GCA_031286995.1 Oscillospiraceae bacterium | reverse complement strand
TCCCGGGAAATCTCCGGGTATGCACTTCAGTATAGCATAGGTATGTGCGCACGCATAGCACAAAAGAGCAAAAACCCACAGTTTTTGCTCCAATTGTCCTATCGGCATGCTAAATTTGCTCGCTCTGGCGGGCGATCCACACGCGCCTATTGCGGCGACACCCAATCCCTTCCGTAACCGACCAGCGTTTTTACAAAAGCGTCCCCGCCTTCGGCATCCGCCGGATTGGGCAGCCGCTTCCACGTCACGCTGGTGCCGGGTGTGACGCTAATCGTGTCGCCAAAATAACTGCCCACCTGCAGCTTGGCAATTTCCTGATGGGTCAATGCGTCGTAAGCCGTCAGGGTCAAATAGCAATTATACGCGCGAATGACTCCACCGACGCCATATGTGCCTGCCAAGGGGTAAGTGGCATCCACGGTCAACAGGACAAAGGCGTGATCCGGATCACCCACAAGGGCAAAAGGCTCGCCGGCAAACATCTCCCGCAGGGAAACCGACAGATCCTCCAGTTCGTCCTCTAACGCCATGAAAGCCTCTTCCGGGTGCGTAATAGCGTTGCCCTCGTTCGGCTTGTACATAGACTGATCCGCCAGTGCCAGCGCGTAGGTGTTGGCCTGGGGGGTTTTCGGAATGAAACGCTCAAACACTTCGCCGTCTGTTTGGCGGAAGGCCGCATCCGCCCAGAGCGCCCCGCGAGGCCGCAAGGCCAGCTTTAGGCTGCCAAACGTGGGGAACGGCTCGCCATCCACGAGATAGATTAAACCAAAGCTATCGCTATCCTGCTGTGATACGGCCTGTACTACATGGCGATAGACACGCTCGTCATCAACCAGCGCGATCTCGTTGGCGTATTGGGCAATCTCATCTTCCGCAATGAGCGATTCATCCAGCGTTTTGAAGGTCACGCGCACCAAGTACCCTTGCTCTGGCCACGGATAATACCCCGACAATGTCGCCTTGTCATCCGTGCAGCGCGTGATGCCAAGAGTATGGCCGTGCCAAACCAGCTCCGTACCCATCAGCTCATCCGAAGCCGCAGCCGCCGGGGACACGGCCACGCTGAACTGCGCGTCATCGAACACCTGAGGATTCCCATTGCA
Organism: Oscillospiraceae bacterium; assembly: GCA_031286995.1. GTDB lineage: Bacteria > Bacillota > Clostridia > Christensenellales > Aristaeellaceae > JAITTS01. The sequence continues at coordinate 12,754 of JAITTS010000133.1, read as the reverse complement.
ATAGAATACCAACTCAATGGCGTCGCTCTCGCGGCTCGCGTTTGTTTCGTATTGAAAAGGACGCCGCTGTTCCCCCGCACCATCCATCAACAGAAACTCGTCGCCATACGACGCAAGCTCCTGATCCGGTACTTTCGACCCATCCAGCGTCCGAAGCCTTACCCGTACCAAATATCCTTCTGCTGGAGTCGGCCCGGAAAACACCTCGGTGACCGCATCCATATCATTGGTGATAAGCTCTGTTTTTAGCGGATGGTTGTGCCAAAAAAGCGTACCTTCCCGGCCTTCCGCCCAAACTGTGGCTACACAGCAGAACAACAGCAAAAAAAGGCCGGTACATAGCCGCAAAAACAGCGCTCTCTTCATAAGAACTGGGCCACTCCTTTCCTTAACCGCGTTACGCCTCCCGGGTCGCCAGCATATCCTTCACCTTCATCAAGCGTGTCAGCGCACCGCGCTCGTTCTCTTCCAGTTTCATGGTGATGCCGCGGATGGTCTGCTCCAGATCCGGTATCATCACGTACTCCAGCGCGTTGACCCGGCGGCGGGTCTTCTCTATCTCGTCCGCCAGCAGGTTGCAGGTTTTCTCTATCTCTGCCAATTGTACCAGCTTTGGCAAAAGCTCTGTCATGGTGGCGATGGCCCCATCCAGTTGCGCGGATGTGGATGCCAGGCCGTAGGGCAGAATGGTCTCCTTCAGGGAATCCGGGTCTACTTGAATGACCGGCACCTGCACGGACATGATGTTGCGCGTACCCAGACGCAACGCGACCGAACGGGCCGGGTAGAGCACCGCCTCTTCCAGAGCTTCGGGCTCCATGACGGCACGCGCCAGGGCAAACTGGCTGAAGGCCGCGGTCAATTCCCGCTCCACATCCGTGCGCAGGCGTCGGTTTTCCTGAATCAGGGTGATAAAACGGCGCACCATCTCGTCGCGCTTGTCCTTGAGCAGCTTGTGACCGCGCCGGGCTGTCATCAGGCGCTTCTTTAAGCGCGTCAGTTCCATGCGCGTGGGGTTCACCTGTATCAAAGCCATGGGCGCTCCCTCCTGGCAATCGGGCAGGTACCGTCAGGCCTGCTGTTCTTCCGGCAAATAGGCATCCAGCATGCCGTCGCGGATGCGCTTGAGCTCTGTCCTGGGCAGTATGCGTAGCAGCTTCCATCCCAGTTTCAGGGTATCCTCAATGCTGCGGTTGGTCTCGTAGCCCTGGGATACATACTCGCGCTCAAAGGCGTCGGCAAAGGCCGCGTACTTCTTATCCACATCCGTCAGCGCCGCGTCACCCAGGATAACGGCCAGTTCCTTGGCATCCTTGCCTCTTGAATACGCCGCGAAGAGTTGGTTCATGGTGGGCGCGTGATCCTCGCGGGTCTTGCCCTGGCCGATACCCTTATCCTTCAGCCGGGATAGCGACGGCAGCACATCAATGGGGGGCTCAATGCCCTTGCGGTAGAGCTCGCGGCTCAAGATGATCTGCCCCTCCGTGATGTAACCGGTCAGATCGGGGATGGGGTGGGTCTTGTCGTCCTCTGGCATGGAGAGGATGGGGATCTGCGTGATGGAGCCCGCCTTGCCGATGACGCGGCCCGCGCGCTCGTACATGGTGGCCAAATCCGTATACAGGTAGCCGGGATAGCCGCGGCGGCCCGGCACCTCTTTGCGGGCGGCGGATACCTCGCGCAGGGCATCGGCGTAGTTGGTGATATCCGTGAGAATGACCAGCACGTGCATGTTCTTCTCGTAGGCCAGGTACTCAGCGGCAGTCAGCGCCATGCGGGGGGTGGCGATGCGCTCTACCGCCGGGTCGTTGGCCAGGTTCATAAACAGCACAGCCCTGTCGATGGCGCCGGTGCGGCGGAAGTCGCTGATGAAGTACTCCGCCTCCTCAAAGGTGATGCCGACTGCCGCGAACACCACGGCAAAGGGCGTATCCGTGCCCAGCACGCGGGCCTGGCGGGCTATTTGCGTAGCCAGCTGCGCATGGGGCAGGCCGGCGCCCGAGAACACGGGCAGCTTTTGCCCGCGCACCAAGGTATTGAGGCCGTCTATGGCGGATACACCGGTCTGGATGAACTCCGAAGGATAGTCGCGCGCCGCAGGGTTCAACGGCTCGCCATTGATATCCATGCGCTTTTCGGGTATCAGCTCCGGCCCGCCATCCTTGGGGCGGCCCAGGCCGTCAAACACCCGGCCCAGCATATCCATGGAAACCGCCAGCTCAATGCCGCGGCCCAGGAAGCGGGCCTTGGCGTCATCTATGCGCAGGCCGCGAGAGCTTTCGAAAAGCTGTACCAGGGCCTTGTCTCCGTTGACCTCAAGCACCTTGCCGTTGCGCACCTCGCCGCTGGCCTGCTCTATCTCCACCAGCTCATTGTAGGTGACGCCCGCCACACCCTCCACCAATACCAGGGGGCCGACGACCTCGCGGATGGTACGGTATTCCTTAAACATCTTTAGCGCGCCTCCTCGTCCATCAATGCGGCCATCTGGGCGACCAGCTCGCTCTCCACGGCGTCAAAGCGCTTTAGGTCATCCTCCGGGATGTACTTGGCCCGGCCTATGGCCTCGCGCACGGGCAGGGCCAGGATGGGCGCCAGATCCACCCCGGCATCCAGCGCGGCGCGACCGCGGGTCTGGTAAGCCAAGATGAGCCGCAACATGCGGCACTGCTTCTGCAGGGATGTGTAGGTGTCTATTTCGTCAAAAGCATTCTGGTGCAGATAATCCTCGCGGATGGATCGGGCGGCTTCCATGGTCAGCCTGTCCTTCCAAGAGAGGGCATCCACGCCCACCAGGCGCACGATCTCTTCCAGCTCCGCCTCCTCTTGCAGCGCGCGCAGGGCCGCGGCGCGCAGCTGCGACCAATCCGTGGCCGCGTTGTCGTTGAACCAGCGCCCCAAGTTATCCGCGTACAGCGAGTAGGATTGCAGCCAGTCTATGGCCGGGAAGTGGCGCTTGTATGCCAGCGATGCCGAGAGGCCCCAGAACACCTTGACAATGCGCAGGGTGGCCTGGGATACGGGCTCGGAGATATCGCCGCCGGGGGGCGAAACGGCGCCGATGGCCGTGATGGCGCCCTGGCGGCCCTCGCCGACCAGGCAACGCACCAGGCCCGCTCGCTCGTAAAATTCCGCGATGCGCGAGCTTAGGTAAGCCGGATAGCCTTCTTCGCCGGGCATCTCTTCCAAACGGCCGGACATTTCGCGCAGGGCCTCTGCCCAGCGGGACGTGGAATCGGCCATGATCGCCACCTTGTAGCCCATATCCCGGTAGTACTCGGCGATGGTGATGCCGGTGTAGATGGATGCTTCGCGCGCAGCCACGGGCATATCGGATGTGTTGGCGATGAGCACCGTGCGCTTCATCAGTGACTCGCCGGTGCGCGGATCGTGCAATTCGGGGAACTCCATCAGCACATCCGTCATCTCGTTGCCGCGCTCACCGCAGCCCACGTACACGATGATATCCGCATCTGCCCACTTGGCCAGCTGGTGCTGCACCACGGTCTTGCCGGAGCCGAAGGGGCCGGGCACAGCGGCCACACCACCACCCGCCACGGGGAAGAAGGTATCTATGACGCGCTGCCCGGTCACCATGGGCGAAGTGGGCGCTATCTTTTCCGCATAGGGGCGGCCGCGGCGCACAGGCCAACGCTGCAGCATGCTGAGCGGCAGCTCGCTGCCATCCGCAAGGGCAAGGCGGCACACCGTATCGGTCACCTTCGCAGCGCCGCTATGCAGCCAGCGCACCGTGCCGCTGATGCCATGGGGCACCATGATGCGGTGCTCCACAACGGCGGATTCCTGCACGGTGCCAAGCACATCGCCCGGGCCTATGGCATCGCCTACCTGGGCCACGGGCACGAAGCCCCACACCTTCTCCCGATCCAGCGAGGGCACATCCACCCCACGGGGGATGCGGTCGCCCGCTATACTGCGTATGGCGGTGAGGGGGCGCTGTATGCCGTCAAATATAGATTCTATCAGCCCCGGCCCCAGCTCTACGCTGAGCGGCGCGCCGGTAGACTCCACAGGCTCACCAGGGCCAAGGCCCGATGTTTCCTCGTAGACTTGGATGGAGGCGCGGCTGCCCCGCAGCTCAATAATCTCGCCCACCAAGCGCTTTTTGGAAACGCGCACCACGTCGTACATGCGCGCGTCCCCCATATTGTCAGCCACAATTAAGGGGCCGGCAACCTTGACGATGGTTCCCTGTGGCATGTTGGTCTACCCCTCTTTCTCGAATAATATATCCGCGCCGATGGCCTTTTCCACATTGGCCTTCAGGCGCTGCATGCCCAAACCCGCGCTGCCCCGGCTACCCGGGATGGGGATGATGGCGGGTACGGGTTCATTTTGATAGCGGGCCAGGGTATCTGGGATGAGGCCAGCGGCCTGCTCGGTGATAAAGATCACAGCCATGCCTTCCCTGGCCAGTTTGCGCACCGCGGCGGCCGCCTCATCTGCCTGCGCGGCGGGGATGACCGTCATGCCCATGGCCTTGAAAGCCAGCACCGCGTCGCGCTCCCCTACCGCTGCCATCTTAGCGGCGTTAGCCATACAAATCACGCAACCTTTCCCGAATCGCCTCGCCGGTGAAACCGTTCAGTTTCCCCGCCAGTATCAGGCGAACCGCAGAGGCTTCCCGCTCTTGCACCAGCAGGTAGCCTACCAACGCCTCTATGGCGTCGGCCCGGGCCCGATAGGGCGCGAAGAGCGACAGCAAATAATCATCCATGGCCTTTTCCAGCCCCGGCAGAGCCCCCTGCACGGCGGCCTTGGCAACGGCCGCCACCCGCGGGCCGTAGGGCGAAAGCAGGCGGGGCAACTCCTCCGGTCTATCAAAGCGTTCCAACAGTGCAGCCTCGGGGATGTTACCGCCGGATATGAGCATAGCCGCGAGAAAGGCCGCCCCGCGCCCCATAGCCCGTACGCGCAGCAGCATGAGCGCGTTGACCAAATCCACGCGGGCAGCGAAATAGGCCAGCGCCACCCTGCTGCCCGCGCCGCGCAGCGCATCAAAGGCCAAGGCGTACAGGGCCTTATCCAGGGTCACGTCGATATCCAGCGGGTCTTCGCGCACGGCCAGGCGTCTCTCAAGATCCGCCAGGGGCTCTCTAAGCCCTTCCGGCAGCCGGGTGTAGCCGGCCTCCGCCACCGCGTGGCGAAGTACATCCACCGGCAAGGTGCCGCAGGTGGAGAGAAAGTCTGCATCCTGCCCCAGGCACCGGGCCTTGAGCAGCAGCTTGAGATTCTGCACATCGTGGCGCAGCAGGAAGCAATCGGTCACCCGTGATTGAGGCGAAACCTCACGCACAAAGGCACAGGCCCGGCGCATGTGTTCACCGGCCGCCTGCTCATAATCCGCGCTCTGCTCGGCGGCTGCCCAGCCGATCTCTTGCAGCGCACGCACAGCCTCCTGTGGGGTTTCCACAGCCAGCAAGCGATCCAGCTTGGCTGCATCCAGCCTATCCCGCCGCCGCACGCTGATGCGCCCCACGGCGTACCCGATACTACCCTGTGCCAAGTGCAATCCCCCTCTGTCCCTTTGCCGGCTTAGCCGAAGAGTACGGCGGCCACATCTGCCTCCAGCGCCGGGCGGCGCGTGCGCAGCACCGACTCGTACGTGCAGTTGATCTCCATGCCGCCCCGCTCCAAGATGAAGCCTCCGCCCGTGGGCCGGTGCTTCTCGGATAGGTGCAGATGCCCCCGCTTGCCCGCATCCTGCAGAGCCGCGTTGGCTCGGTCAAAGAAGGCCGCATCAAAGCGGGGTGCATCCTCTTGGGATACGATCAGCGACTCGTCGCCCTGGGCTGTCTCTTGCAGCAGCGCCAAATGAAAGGCCGTTGCCTGCTCGGGCGGCATGGCGCGCAGCCTCACCAAAGCCCCGGCAAAGGCTTCATCCAGCAACGCGCGCTTGGCCGCCAGGGCATCCTTGCGCTCATCCAGCGCCGCCATGCGCAGCATGCGGTCGCGCAAGGCCGCAGCCTCGTCCTCGGCCTCGCGCAGGGCCGCAGCCCTGGCGCGGTCTATATCCGCCTGAGCCTGTTCGCCCAACTGATCCGCCTTTTCCCGCGCGGCTGATAGGGTCTGCGCGGCGTGCTGCCGCGCATCCTTCGCAATGCGTTCCAGGATGGCATCAATGTTCATCGAATCCGCCTCCGGTCGTAGACTTAGGCAAACTGCACCATCAGGAAGGACGCCAGCAGCGCCAGCACGGCGTAAGTCTCCACAGTGACGGCCATGGTGATGCCCTTACCAGAGGTATCCGGCTGGCGGCCCACCATGTTGATGGTCGAAGCCGCCACTTTGCCCTGCATGATGGCCGAAACCAGGGCCACCACCGCGATGGGCAGCGCGCCGATGAGGATGCGCAGGCCTTGATCTAAGCTGACGGGGGCCATGGTGCCGCTGATGAAGTTGGTCTTGATGAGCACGATCAGGCCGATCAAAAAGCCGTAGATGCCCTGCGTGCCGGGCAGCAGTTCGATGACCAGCAGTTTGCCGAAAAGATCGGGATCCTCTGATGTGACGCCCGCAGCGGACTGACCGGAAATTTTAACGCCGATTGCAGAACCCACACCGCCCAGGATAACCGCCAGCGCCGCGCCGACCAGTGCCAAGATTTGACCCACTTGCATGATAGAATCCTCCTTGTGTGATAGGGTGAAAAGGCATGCGCCATGCCGGGTTTACTGCTGTTTGGCGGGCAAATCCACAAAGCGGGTATCCGCGTGCAGGGGCCGAAAGGGCACGCCGCCATCCTCGTAGAACTTGCCGAAAAACTCAATATACTGCAGGCGGCAAGCGTGCACGTAGGCCCCCAGCACGTTGATGGCCATGTTGAAGGCGTGACCACCAGCCATCACCACCAGCCCGATCACCACGCCGAGCGGCCCGCCCCCCATGATCATACCCGCCAGCATGTTGATGACCATGCCCACTACGCCGGTCGCCAAGCCCATACCGAAGAGGCGCGTGTAACTGAGCAGGTCGCCCAGCCAGCCCGTAATATTGTAGAGCGAACCCAGGCCACCCACAATGCGGCCCACGAAGTTTTTGTTGGAGCGCCCGGCGAAAAACAGCACAAGCGCCACGCCCACCAAGGCCAGTACCTGGCCCACCTGGCCCCACACGGGGCTAAGGCCCAGCAGCCCGGGCAGGGCTAGCAACAGCACGCCGCCAATGATCGCAAGCCACGAGAACTGATCGAACACCGCATCCCACGGTTTGCCACGCTTAAAGTTGATGTACGCGCCGATGCCCATGGCTGTGAACAGATGCACCAGCCCCACGCCCAGGCACAAAGCTACCATCTCCAGGGGCTGAGCCATGGGGTCGAGCAGCGGTGCTTTGGCCACCAAGGGTGCGCCGAACCAGGTATTAAAGAGAAAACCCCATACCAGAGTGGCCCCTCCCCCCAGGCTCAGTAGCCACAGCATCTTTTTGCCGGTGCCCCGGGGCTTGATCAGGTGGATAATCAGGGGGATCAGCACGGCCATCAACAGGCCGTAGCCCGCATCCGATACCATCATGCCAAACAGGCAGGCGAAGAAGGGAGCCATCATAAACGTAGGATCCAGCCCCCTGGGGTCGGGCAAGGAGAAGCCGGATACGACACCCTCGAACTGCGTGGGAAACCAGTGATTGCGCAGCAGGGTGGGCGGCTTTTCATCATCCAAGGGATCTGTTATCTCAATGGCGGTATCAGGCGCGGTTTGCAGCACCGCAGCCCGCACGCCTTCCGCGGCGGGCGCGGGCACCCAGGCGCGCAGGTACAGGGTTTGCCGGGTCTGCACGAAGCGCTGGGCGGCCTGCTCGCGCAGGTAGTGGGCCTGGCATAGATCGTGCAGCACCTTCAAATCCGCCGCTTCAGGGGAAAGTTGCACCCAGCGGGCATCCAGCGCCTTCTCTTCACCGGCAATGTCCGCCAGTTCTTGTTGCAGGGCCGCTATATTCTCGGCCACGGTGCCCTTCGCCCCCGGGAACTGCACGGGGGCAAAGCCCGCCTCCTGCAGCAACGCACCGAGCGCCTGTACGGCCCCGGCATGAACCATCAACAGCAGCTGACAATCCTTGCGATCAACGTTTACGCTGTGCAGGGCCACAGGCAGCGCCTGGGCGGTGATCGCCTGCCGCAGTCCCTCGACGGCCTTGATGGGCAACTGCCCCAGCATCAGCCGGGTGTCGCGGGTGGCGCCCACTCGCTGCAGGGGAATATCCAGCGGTGCCCAGGGTGTGTACTGGGCGATGGCCGCACGTATGCGCAGGGCGCGCGCGCGCAATTCGCCCAAGGCGCGCTCACAGGCCTCGGCAGCCTCCACCGTGGACCACAGCGCCCCCTCGTCGGCCAGGATGCGCTCGCATTCCACCGCGCTGATCTGAGGCTTGGCCTTTGAAAATTTTTCTATCAAGCCCTGTTTGACCGGCGGGGCATGCCTATCCAGTTCGCGAATGGCCCAGCGCAGGCGTGAAAGTTTGCCATTCAGCGCATCCAGGCTTCCCTCCTCTGGGCAAGCGGGGCGCTGATCCAAGGGGATGGCCTGTATCTCGCTACAGGCCAGGCGCTGCAAAAGCCGCAGCAACGGCTCTCTATCCGCCCGCATGGCCAATAGCTCGATTTTTTTCGTCTCAACGATGGCCATCGTTCACAACCCTTTCAAAAATGGTCGCTACGGCAGCATCCAGGCGTCCGCGCGCCTGGGCATCCTGTGCCGCGCGCTGAGCCGCCTGCTTTTCGCGCCGGGCAGCTATCTCGGCCTGCGCCTGGCTTTCGGCCCGGCGCAAGGCCTGGGCGGCCAAATCGCGGTCGGCGCCGTTGGCGGCGCGCTGGGCGGCCAGGTTGGCTTCCTCCACAGCCTTCAGGATATCCCGAGCCTCTCGCTGGGCATCGGCGCGCCGCTCCTCCGCCTGAGCTTCCGCCCGCTCTACCTGCGATAAAAACTGCATGGACAAGGCTCTCACCCACTTTCTGCAATCTGTACCTCACTTGGTGCCGAAGAGTCTATCCCCCGCATCTCCCAGGCCGGGCACGATATAGCCATGCTCGTTCAGCTTTTCATCCAAAGCGGACACGAAGATGGGCACATCCGGGTGATCCCTGCGCACCCTGGCCACGCCCTCGGGCGCGGCGATCAGGCACATCAGCTTGATGCTCTTGCAGGTACGGCGCTTGATAAAGGTGATGGCCGCGGATGCGGATCCCCCCGTGGCCAGCATGGGATCGACCACGATCAAATCCCGTTCCGCCACATCCGGGGGCAGCTTGCAATAATACTCTACGGGCTCCAGGGTCTCCGGATCGCGATACAGGCCGATGTGCCCCACCTTGGCCGTGGGCACCAGCTTGGTGATGCCATCCACCATGCCAAGCCCAGCCCGCAAAATGGGCACAATCGCCAGCTTTTTGCCGCTGATGACCTTGGTTGTGGTGCGGCAGATGGGGGTTTCGATCTCCACATCTTTCAGAGGCAGATCCCGCGTGACCTCGTAGGCCATCAGGGTAGATATCTCTTCCAGCAGATCTCGAAAATCCTTGGGGCCGGTCTTGACATCGCGCATCAGCGACACCTTGTGCTGGATGAGTGGATGATCCAGGATGTGTACAAAATCGTCCATACAGCGCCTCCTTCATTCGCGGGGTTCAACCGTCAGCGTGTTCAAACGCGCAAAAAAATTTGTACAACGCGGGCAAAGGATCAACGGTTTTCCAGATCGTCTATCATGGCTACGCGGCGCTGGTGCCTGCCACCCTCAAAGCCAGTGGCCAGAAAGGCGGCCACGATATCCAGCGCCAGGCCGGCGCCCACCACGCGCTCGCCCATGCACAGCACGTTGGCGTCGTTGTGCTGCCGGCACATGCGGGCAGAAAATGTGTCGTGGCACAGGGCCGCGCGGATGCCCCGCACCTTGTTGGCCGCGATGCTTACGCCAATACCGGTGCCGCAGAGCACGATACCACGCGCACAGGCTCCGCCGGCTACAGCCTGGGCCACCTTTTGGGCTGCCAGCGGATAATCCGCAGCCTCGCCCTGCGATACCCCGTAATCCTGAAAACCTACCTCTTGTGCGCGCAAGTAGGCTATAATGTGCTGTTTCAGCGCATAACCCGCGTGGTCACTGCCTATCGCAAGCATGATGACCCTCCTCAATCCATTGTGTGCATTATACTATACATGCACGGATGGGTGCAATCCCCAGAAGGCTATGAAATTACGTTATTTTTTTGACATTTCTCTGCCTGCGCTGCACGTTTTCACATTGCTTGACATGCCAAAAATGTGGCACTATACTATTCGTGACGGAAATCAGGTAAAACCGCAAGGAGGCGTAGCATGCTCAACTTTTTCAGCCGGCCGCCCCTGGATCGCGTAGCGTTTTGGGGTATCTCTTGGTACGGTATCTTGATCGTGGCCGGCATACTGGCGGCACTCTACATCAGCGGACGCGAGGAGAAGCGGCTGGCCCTGCCCGAGGACACCGCCATGGATCTGGCGCTGTGGGGTATCCCTCTGGGGGTGGTGGGCGCGCGGCTTTACTCTGTGCTGTTTCGGCTGGATCAGTACATGGAGGACTTTTGGGGCATCTTCAACCTCAAAGAAGGCGGCTTGGCCATTTACGGCGCGATACTGGGCGGGCTGCTTGCCGCGCACATCGTGGCCCGGCGCAAGCGTGTGCGCCTGGCATCGGTGCTGGATATGGTGGCGCCTGGCCTGGTGCTGGCCCAGGCCATAGGCCGCTGGGGCAACTACATTAACATGGAAGCCTATGGCCTACGCGTAAGCGACGCCGCGCTGCAATTTTTCCCCTTTGCGGTGGAGATACCTGTGGGCCAAACCTGGTACTGGCAGCTGGCCACCTTTTTCTACGAATCCGTGTGGGATGTGCTGGTGTTCGCGGCGCTGCTGGCCATGCGCCGCCGTCTCAAGCGCCCCGGGGATACCTTTTGCTGGTACGCGCTTTTCTACGGCGTGGGGCGCACGGTCATAGAGGGCCTGCGGGATGACAGCCTGACGGTGTTCAACGAGTTTGTGCGCGTATCCCAAATCCTCAGCGCGCTGGCGTGCGTGGCCGTGGTGTGCTTCTTCTGCTTTCGCCGTTACCGCCGCCTGACCCCACCCATCCTGCTGACGCTGGGGGCTACCCTGCTGGCCCTGATCACCAGCATGGTGGGCGAGTTTGAGCGCGGCGCGTATGCGGATCTCTTCACCCTTTCGCAATGGCTGCTGGGCATTCTGCTCACCCTGAACGTGGTCTTGGGCGCACTGCGCCTGCGCGGGCGCTTCCCCATCTGGCTCAAAGCCTTGCCCTTTGCCCTGGCGCTGGCGCAACTGGCTGTGCTGGCGGTCGGCTTTGGCCGCCTGTACGACAACAACACGCTCTACGTATCCGTACGGCAGTTCGCCTGCATGGCGCAGATGCCCGTGTGCGCGGCGCTGCTGTACTTTGCGCCCGCGCCGGTGCGCGCCCCCCGCCACGCCCAGGCCTGAAAGAAGGAACGACATGCGCAACCTGACCATGATGACCGATCTGTATGAACTGACCATGATGAACGGCTACCTGCACGCAGGCATGCAGCGCCATCGGGCGGTGTTCGATCTCTTTTACCGCAAGCAGGGCGAGACCACAGCCTACGCCCTGGCCGCCGGTCTGGAACAGGTAATAGACTACATCCACAATCTGCACTTTACCAGCGAGGATATCGGTTACCTGCGCAGCCTGGGCATCTTTCAGCCGCGCTTTTTGGATGCGCTGGCCGATTTTCACTTTACCGGCGACATAGACGCTGTGCCAGAGGGCACGGTGGTGTTCCCCGGCGAGCCCATGTTGCGGGTATTCGCGCCCATCATGGAGGCGCAGCTGGTGGAGACCGCCCTGCTGAACATCGTCAACCACCAAACCCTCATCGCCACCAAAGCCAGCAGGGTGGTGCAAGCCGCCCAAGGCGACGGTGTGCTGGAATTTGGTTTGCGCCGCGCCCAAGGGCCGGATGCGGGCATATATGGTGCGCGGGCGGCGATTATCGGCGGGTGCGCGGCCACCAGCAACGTGCTGACCAGTCAAATGTACGGCATCCCCGTGCGCGGCACCCATGCCCACAGCTGGGTGATGAGCTTCCCCACAGAGCTGGACGCCTTTCGCGCCTATGCTGAGGTCTTCCCCGAAAATTGCCTGTTGCTGGTAGATACATACAACACGCTCAAGAGCGGCGTGCCCAACGCCATCCAAATTTTTCGAGAACTGCGCGCAAAGGGCTACGAACCGGCCGGCATCCGCCTGGATAGCGGCGACCTGGCTTCCCTAAGCCGCCGCGCTCGCCGCATGTTGAATGAGGCGGGCTTTGAGAAGGCGCGTATCTTCGCATCCGGCGATCTGGATGAGGAAGTGATTTGGGATTTGAAAGCCCAGGGGGCCGCCGTGGATGTATGGGGCGTAGGTACCCGCATGATCACCAGCATGGATCACCCCGCCCTGGGCGGCGTATACAAGCTGGCCGCCGAGGAGGTGGACGGCCGCCTTGTGCCCCGCATCAAAATATCCGAAAACCCTGAAAAAATTACCAACCCCGGTCTCAAGCAGCTCTTGCGCCTGTACGAGCGGGAGAGCGGCAAAGCCATTGCAGATTTGATCGCCTTGGAGGATGAGCGCTTTGACACGAGCCAGCCCTTAACCATCTTTGACCCGGCGCACATCTGGAAGCGCATGACCCTGACAGACTATACGCTGCGCTACCTGCTGGTGCCCATCTTTCGCG
>JAITTS010000067.1 GCA_031286995.1 Oscillospiraceae bacterium | reverse complement strand
ATGGTATACTTGCCGCGTAATCCAACCTTTTGTCAGGGGCTGCCCGCCCCCGATACCCCCAGCCAGCGCACGGGCGCTGGATCCCGATGGGTTATTGCATAACCCTCGCATCGAAAACCAACAGTCCCCCCCAGGGGGGCAGTTGAAATTTCATTCGGCGAAAATTTTATGCGGCGTGGCGGCGAAATCAAAGATTGCTATTGCAATCGCGGGAAATCATACGATATACTTATAAAATAGTTGAAAAAGCGGGGTGGAGATATGGCCGTCAGCTGGATAAGAGCCGTCCGGGCTTATGGGCGTCCGATCACAGGCCCGTTCAGTTGCGCCTGGATGTTCACCAGATGCTGTGCGGGGTTACGTTTGCATGAACGATAGGGCCACAGTAGAAAACATCATACGCCGCCGTATGCACGGGCTGTACTTGTCGCGCCAGAGCGGCGAACTGGAAACGCTCGCGCACGAATTGCTCGGTCTGCACAGCTGGTTTTGCCGAAACGTGCCGTTCTCCGCGCTGATTCGCGGTGCTGATATTCGCGGATGGAAAACTTCGCTCACAAAGACTTGGCTTTATCGCGGAACGCTCCATGGTGTGGCGTTTGAGGATTTGCCGGAATTTCTCGCGCTCTCTACAGGTGAATCGAAAGACGGTTACTTCTCTTGGCTTTCAAAGACGCATGGCGCGGCAACAATTAGGGATATAGCCAGCGAAGTTATCCGGCTTATGGAAGACGGTGTGAGCTCCCGCACGGAGTTTCGCAAAATCTTTTCCGGCTATTATGAACCGAAAGTCATTGACGATGTTTTCTCATCCTGGGGCGGCATCTTTGTATACCTGGCGCGGCTTGGCAAGGTAGCGTTCAAAAACATGACGAGTTGTGACTTTGACCTGATAAGCGCGGAACCGGCGGAGAGCTTTGACGCAGTTCTGCCCAAGATGCTCCACAGATACTTTACCGCCTACGGTCCGGCGACGTTTGCGGATGCGGCTTGGTTCTTCGGGATAAGCAAAGAGGATGCAAAAAGATTGCCTGCTATCGCGCTCGGCGGCCTCTGCCGCTTAGAATCCGGCGGCAAGACGTATTATTACGGTGATCATCTCGCCGATATCGGTGACATTCCTGAACTCACCCTGCTGTCAGGCTTTGACCCAATCATCGTGTCGTACACCCCTGATAATCGTTTCAGCCTGCCTCAAGAGTACAAAAGCAAAGTGATTCTGAAATCAGGCATCTGTCTTCCGACAATCGCCGTCAATGGGCGTGTCGCAGGAATATGGAATATCAGGAAGAACGAGCCGGTTGTCGAATTTTTCACGCCACAACCGAAACGGATTGAGTCCGCCGTTTTTGAACGGGTGGAGTCGATCATTTGGCGAATAAGGGGTGCAATATGACGGCTAACAAAATCTGTTCTCCGTGGGGCGGCGCCGGCAACGCGCTTATGCGCGGGCATCACGTGCGCAGCGGGGCAAGCCCTGCCGCGATGAACGGACGCTGCTCAAGATGCCGGCGTTTGAAGGGAAACCCGCATTGACATTGATGGAGTGGGAACAAGATAGCGCCCACATGATAATAAAGGGGTGAGAATTAATATGATTACACCGTATCTTGCATTCAACGGAAGATGCAAAGACGCGCTTGATTTCTACCGCGATGCCTTTCATTGTGACGAGCCGAAAGTAATGCCTTACGGCGACTATATGCCGGAAGGATCGAAAACGCAGCCCGAATTGCTCCGTGATTGGGTAATGCACGGGGAAATGGCTATCTGCGGCACGAATGTGTGGTTCGCTGACGAAGCAACGCCGCCAGTAATCGGCGACAGTATCAATCTGACTGTCACAGTGCCGTCCGGCAAAGAGGCTGCGGCTATATTTGGCGCGCTCTGCGTTGGCGGTACTGTAACGCTTGCGCCTGTCGGAACATTTTACAGCGTATTCCATGCCGCCGTAGCGGATAAGTTCGGCGTAAACTGGAACGTCGTCGCGGAAGAAACACCGCAAAAATAAAGGGAGGAAAACAAAAATGCTCAGTCATTATCTGATGTTCAACCGCAACTGCGCCGAGGCGCTCGATCTCTATGCCAGGGCCTTTGACGCGAAAATTATAGAAAGGCAAACCTACGGCGATATGCCGCCCAATCCCGCGTTCCCAATCGCCGAAGCAGATAAAAGCCTTGTGCTCCACGCAAAGATCGTTATTGATGGCGCGGAGATTATGTGCGCCGACGTATCCGAGCGCAGCATGGCGGGCGATAATATGTACGTTTGCGTGACAACGCCGGATGAGAGTTGCGTCCGCCGCGCGTGGGATGTTCTTGCGAATGACGGCGAAGTGTATATGGAACTCGCGCCGAGCTTTTTCGCCGCCGCGCACGGCTCGCTACAAGACAAATTCGGCGTGAACTGGATGTTTACTGTGACGAGGTAAAAGAAGCTTCATGCGTTTTTTGACACCTGCCTACTAAAATTTATCCGTCGCTCTAGGCACCCCAAAAGCAGAAGCCGTGGCGGTGTGGCGCCCACTGCGTGCTTCTGCGCTAAAAGTTGGCGTGCATATCTGCGGGTGATTCGGGCCGCGCGTCGAGATTATGCGGCAACCGTAGGTTGCTGCTATTGCACCGATAAATGTGTGCGTCAGAAATTCGTTTTGATTTATGATGGAGGCTATTATGCCAATCAATACGCCGATATTGACGCGCCTATGTAGCTGAACACAAATATTTTTGTTTTACTCATTTCTTGCATATTCCTCCGCGATATGATGATAATCCATGATTGTTTTCACTTTATAATATACTCGCAAACCGTAAATCCATGTTTATTTTAACACGTCAGGGAGGTTGAATCAATGCAAAAATAGTCGTGTTTCAAAATGCATAATCCAATACAAAAAGAAGTGCCGAAAACCTGCAAAACATAGTATTTATACGGGTTTTCGGTGCTTTCTGAAAGGACGTCCGACTTCAAATCACACTTGCTTGCGGAACAAAAAATACTATTTTTTATCCATTTGGGATACCCGGAAGGGAACGCGGCAACGTTGCACCGAGCGGCGCAAGGGGGCAAAAGATCCGCAAAGCTACCCGCTGCGATGCGCATTTGACAAAACCACGCTAATGCTTTGCGCGCCGCCTGTCCGCAAACATGTTCCACGCCAGCCCGGCGCCCATTGTTCCTGCTGCGCCGTTTACCGCACCGAGCGGTAGATGTTCAGCACATCCTGCCAGCGCAGCTTCTTGAAACCGCCCAAGGGACATTCTTCTCCGCCGTAGGCGACCCAAGTGGCCTTTTTGGCCATCAGTTCCAACTGCTCCCCGCCGATACCCAAGTCGGCGAGGGTTTGGGGTAACCCCATTTTTTTGAAAAAATCCGACAGGCGGTCAATGCCTTCCAGCACCAGCGCCTCCGGGTCGCGGTAGCTGCCCCGCACACCCATCACATTGACGGCAAACTGCACGAACATGGGGATATTGTCTTTGTAGACGTAGCGCATCCAGCCGGGGGTCAGCACCGCCAGGCCCGCGCCGTGCGCCACATCGTATATGGCGGAAAGCTCGTGTTCCATGCCATGGCAGGCCCAATCCTGCTCTCTGCCCATGCCCACCAGGCCGTTGTGGGCCACGGTGCCGGCAAAGCCCAGCTCCGCCCAGGCATCGTAGTTCTTGGGGTCGGCCTTGGCCAGCAAGGCGTTTTTCATCAAGGTTTTCAGGGTCACTTCGCACAGGCCGTCGGTCAGATCGGTGTGGGTGGTGTTGGTAAAGTATCGCTCGAACACGTGGCTCATCATATCCGCCACGCCATAGCCCAACTGGCTTTCCGGCAGGGTGAAGAACAGTTCGGGGTTGACGATGCTCAGCACGGGGCGCAGGGCTGGGCTGCCGTAGCCCAGCTTCATCTGCTTAGCCTCGTTGGTGATCACCGTATCGCCGCTGGATTCGCTGCCCGCAGCGGGGATGGTGAGCATGGTGGCCACGGGCAGGGCTTCTTCCACGGGCTTGCCCTCCTCGTACACTTCCCACACGTCGCCGGGGTAGTAGACGCCCATGGCAATGGCCTTGGCAGAATCGATAACGCTGCCGCCGCCCACAGCCAGTATCAAATCCACACCCTCGCGCTTGCACAGGGCGATGCCCTCGTGAACCAGGGACAGGCGGGGATTGGGCCGCACGCCACCCAGCTCTGCAAAGGCCACGCCGGCATCCCGCAGCGAGGCGGTCACCGCGTCATACAGACCGCTCTTTTTAATGCTGCCGCCGCCGTAGTGCAGCAACACCTTCTTGGCGCGGGGGGCCAGCAGAGGGCCGATTTGCTTTTGCGTATCCCGGCCAAACACGATGCGCGCCGGGGCGTAGAATTCAAAGTTTTGCATGGAACTCTCCTTAGCTCTTTCACTGGAAATTTGGCTGATCCTGGCCTTTAGGGCAGTATGTTGCCCGCGCCCAGATAGATCTGGTACCACTCTTCTTTGCTCAGCTGTACGTCGGCGGCCTTGATGCAATCCCGTATGCGGCCTGCGTTCATGGTACCGGTCACGGGCTGCATCTTGGCCGGGTGGCGCAGCAGCCAGGCGATAGCGACGGTGGTGTTGGATACGCCGTGGGCCTTGGCGACGGCGTTGACGGCATCATTCAGCTCGGGGAACTTGGGGTTATCCAGGAACACGCCCTCAAAGAAGCCGTATTGGAACGGTGACCAGGGCTGTATGGTAATATCCTTCAGGCGGCAGAAATCTAGTATGCCGCCATCCCGGTTCACGGCGCGCTCATCCTGCATGTTGACGTGCAGGCCCTGGGAGATCATGTTGCAGTTGGTGATGCTGAGCTGCAACTGGTTGGCCACGATAGGTTGCTTGACAAACTTTTGCAGCAGCTGTATCTGCATGGGGTTCTGGTTGGATACGCCAAAGTTACGCACCTTGCCGCTACTGTGCAAAATATCGAAGGCTTCGGCCACTTCCTCGGGCTCCACCAGGGCATCGGGGCGGTGCAGCAGCAGCACATCCAGGTAGTCTGTGCGCAGGCGCTTCAGGCTGCCATCCACAGCCTGCAGGATGTGCGATTTGGAAAAATCGAAGGCCACATCCCTGCGTATGCCGCACTTGCTCTGTAAAATCAGTTTTTCGCGCACCGTCGGGCTCATGTGCACGGCGTCGGCAAAGATCTGCTCGCAGGCCCCGTCGCCGTAGACATCCGCGTGGTCAAAAAAATTCGCTCCGCCCTCCAGGGCGGTCTGCACAAAGTGTTCGGCCTCCGGTTTGCCGAGCTCTTTGATGCGCATGCAGCCCACCGCGATAACCGGTACCTCTAGGTTTGAAAGCCCCAATTGTTGTGTGCGCATGTGTTTCCCCTCCTCGAATCGCTGCTTTGCCCCGCCGGACGCTTGACACAAGCGCCTGCGCGCGGTATGCTCCTATCATAAAACTTCATGTTCACTCTAAGTCAAGGGCTTTCGGGGAAAAAGTTTGGGGGGGGGGGGATCGCTGTGGAGTATACCATCAGCCAGGTAGCGCAAAAGACCAACCTGAGCGCCCACGTGCTGCGCTACTATGAAAAAGAGGGGTTGCTGCCGCACGTGGGCCGCAGCGAGAGCGGCATCCGCCGCTACGCGGATGACGACCTGGAGTGGCTCGGCTTGATCTGCTGCCTCAAGAGCACCGGCATGTCCATCAAGCAGATACGGGCCTTTGTGGATTTAAGCGCCCAGGGGGATGCTACGCTGGGGCAGCGTTGCGAGATGCTGGCGGCGCACAAAAAAGAGGTGCAGGTCCAAATCCGCCAGATGCACCGGCACTTGGAGAAGGTGACCTGCAAGATTGCGCACTTTGGGGCACAATATCAGCGCTATCTGGAGGCGCGCGTGTCTTCCGCCACAGGCGCGGCGCAAGATACGGCTTGCGCGCGCTGAGGGGGACGTGCTATACTGCGCTTGCGGAGCGTTCAACCCCAAGCGGTGACGTGAGGGAGAGAATCCGCAGGTGAGACTTGACGGCAGGAGCGATCTGACCGGAGAGGAGATGTTTGATGATGTCATCTGTATGGCGCGGCCCATAGCGGGGCTGCGCTCAGGCTGTCGATAAAGACCCGTCCGCGGCGGCGGCCCATCGGCTGTTCCGCTGGGCTTCGGCCCTGTAGCCCCCTTCGGGCTACCTGCGGGCCTTGGCGTTGCGCGCCCTGGTTCAGCCCCACGTCCCACGCCGGCGTATCACCCATACGCCTCCTGCGGGCGGGCTTGCGCTTCATCCACATCTGAACCTTTCTTGGCAACCTGCACCTTTTTTACGGATCGCGCGCGGCCTGCGGCAGGGCTGCGTGGGGCCGCATGGGCGGCCGCAGAAAGGGGAAGGCATGGGCAATCGCATCGGCTTTGTGGGCATGGTGCTTGAGGATGTGGGCAGAAGCGCCCAGGTCAACCGGATTATCAGCGAGTACGCGGATATGGTGACGGGCCGCATCGGCGTGCCCAACCAGGCCCGTGGCATTGCGGTCATCGGGTTGCTGGTAGAGGGCACCAATGAGCGCGTAGGGGCCTTGACCGGCAGGCTGGGCAACGTGCCGGGGGTGCGCGTCAAAAGCGCCCTGACGGCCAGCGAGTGGCCGGATGAACCGGCGGAAGCGTGAATTGTGCGCGGATAAAGAGAGCATGAAAACGAGGGAGAGATTGATATGCGTAAATATCATCGGGTTTTACGGATACTGTGCGCCGCCTTGGCCCTGGGGCTGCTGGCGGGCGTATGCCTGCAGGCCGGTCTGGCGACGCCGGCAGAGCCAAAGGTAAAGGTGCGCCTGGGCGCGCTGAAGGGGCCAACCGCCCTGGGCGCGCTGCAGCTGGCGGCCACCAAGGGCGATGTCTACGACCTACAGCTGGCCGGCGCACCGGATGAAATGGTGGCTGCCCTGGCGAGCGGCCAGGTGGATATCGCTGCGCTGCCCACCAACCTGGCCCCCACGCTCTACAACAAGACCCAGGGCGGCGTGCGGCTGCTGGCACTCAACACGCTGGGCGTGCTCTACGTACTGCAGCGGGGCGACACTGTGCAGAGCGTGGCCGATCTGGCGGGCAAGACGCTGCTGGCCACCGGCCAGGGTGCCACGCCGGAATACACCATCAACTATATTTTGGCGCAGGCCGGGTTGACGGACAAAGTGACCGTAGCGTACAAGGCCGAGCACGCGGAGTTGGCCACGCTGCTGGCCGCCGGGCAGACGGATCTGGCGCTGCTGCCGGAGCCCTTTGTCACCACCGTGCGCACGCAGGATCCGGATATTCGCGTAGCCCTTGATGTGACCGAAGCCTTTGAACAGGCCGCCAAGCAGGATGAGGAGGCCCCCGGTGCGGTGCTCTCCATGGGTTGCTGGGTCGTACGCGCGGCGTTCGCGGCGCAAAACCCGCAGGCCGTGGCAGATTTTCTGCGGGACTACGCGGAATCTGCGGCGTTTGTGAACGCTGACCCGGCGCAAGCCGCCAAGTGGGCCGTGGCGTTGGGCGTGCTGCCCAGCGAGCAGGTGGCGGCGCAGGCCATCCCCGGTTGCCACATCGTCAGCGTATCCGGCGCGGAGATGAAGGCACAGATCGCGCCGCTGCTGCAGATTTGGTATCGGGCCAATCCCGCCTCCATAGGCGGGGCACTGCCCGGCGACGATTTCTACTATGCCGCGCCCTAACAGGCGCGTCCATCCCGGGGCCGCGCGGGTCTGCGCGGCCCTATTTTGGCTTGCGCTTTGGGCCTTGGCAGCCCGGGGGGTAGGCCAAGCGCTGCTGCTGCCCGCCCCATGGCAGGTGTTGATCCGCTGGGCGGCGCTGGCGGTGACGGCGGATTTTTGGGCCTCGGTGGGCGCATCCCTGTTGCGCGTGGTGCTGGCTTTCGGCATAGGCACCGTAACTGGCGCGTTGCTGGCGGCCGCCACCCATCTGTCGCCGTGGGCCGGTGCGCTGCTGGGCCCGGTTCTGCGCGTCATACGCGCTACGCCGATATCGTCCTTTATCATTTTGGCGCTGGTGTGGCTACCAGGCGGTAGCGTGCCCGTGCTCTGCGGCGCGCTGATGGTGTTGCCTGTGGTGTGGGGCAGCGTATCTCAAGGCCTGCGGGATACGGACAAGGGACTGCTGGAAATGGCCGCCGTCTACCGCTTTTCGGCCTGGCGGCGGGCCCTGCGCGTCTATGCGCCCAGCACGGCCCCCGCGTTTTTTGCCGCCTGCCAGACCGCCCTGGGTCTATGCTGGAAGGCGGGCGTGGCGGCGGAGGTGATCGGCAGGCCGGGGCACTCTGTGGGCACGCGCCTGTACGAGGCCAAGATTTATTTGCAGACCGAGTCGCTCTTCGCTTGGACACTGACGGTCATCTTGCTCAGCGTGGCGCTGGAGCACGCGCTGGCTGCCTGCCTGCGCGCCTTCGCCCCGCGCGTGAAAGGGGTGTGAAGCCGTGAAGTGCGGTCTGGAGGATGTATGCTTTGCCTACGGTGATAAGCCGGTGCTGCAAGGCTTTACCCTGCCCCTTCCGGATGCGGGCGGCGTGTGCCTTTTCGGGCCTTCCGGGTGCGGCAAGACCACAGCGCTGCGCCTGCTGGCCGGGCTGGCATTGCCACAGGCCGGGCGCGTGGCGGGCATGGCGGGCAGGCGCGTGGCCGTGGTGTTTCAGGAGGATAGGCTGCTGACCTGGTGCACGCTGGAGCAGAACCTGACGCTGGCCATGGGAAAGGGAGACCGCCGCGCGCAGCGCGCACTGGCCGGGGATTGGCTGGCCCGGGTGGGCCTGGGCGATCAGGCGGCGCTGCGCCCGGATCAGCTTTCCGGCGGTATGCGGCGGCGCGTGGCCTTGGCCCGCGCCTTGGCCTGCCCCAGCGATGTGCTGCTGCTGGATGAGCCCTTTAAAGAGCTGGATGAGGAGAACGCGGCGCGCATGGCAGCGCTTGTTGCGCAGGTTATGCGCGGCAAGCTGCTGGTGCTCATCACCCACGTGCGCGCGCAGGCGCAGGCGCTGTGCGATACCGTCGTGGATGTGCAGGGCCCGCCCCTCACGCTCGCTTAGGCGCTGCGGGCAATGATGGCCACCGCGCGCAGCAGCGTGTCGATATCCTTTGCCGTGTTGAAGAAACCGGGGCTGGCGCGCACCGCGCCCACATCCAGCGTGCCCAGGTGTTGGTGGATGCCCGGCGCGCAGTGCAGCCCGCCCCGCAGAGCCAGATCCGCCTGATCCAGCTGTGCGGCCACCTCGCCGGATTGCATGCCGCCCACGTTAAAACTGATGACCCCGGCATTCGCCCCCGAGTACAGGCGCACGCCGGG
Source organism: Oscillospiraceae bacterium (assembly GCA_031286995.1). Classification (GTDB taxonomy): domain Bacteria; phylum Bacillota; class Clostridia; order Christensenellales; family Aristaeellaceae; genus JAITTS01. The sequence goes on along the minus strand of JAITTS010000067.1, from coordinate 9,704 downwards.
GATATTTTGTAGCCCCTCGTAGAGCCGGGCGGCCAGGGCGGCTTCGTGCTGGGGTATTTCCGCCTGATGGGCGCGCACAAAGCGCAGGCCCGCCAGCAGCCCGGCGATGCCCGGCAGGTTTTGCGTGCCGCTCTCAAAGCGATCCGGAAGATCTTCCGGTTGCAGCATGCTCTCGGATAGGGAGCCGGTGCCTCCCTGGCGCAGGGGCCGCAGGGTGATGCCGTCGCGCAGGTAGAGCGCACCGGTACCGTGGGGGCCGAACAAGCCCTTGTGGCCGGGCATGGCCAACATATCCGCACCCAGCGCATCGGGGCGCACATCCAGTACCCCCGCGCTCTGGGCCGCATCCACCAGCACAGGCACCCCCTGGGCATGGCAGGCGCTGGCAATGGCGGCCACGGGCTGCACCGCGCCCGTGACATTGGACATGTGGGTGACAACAACCAGGCGCGTGTTGGGTTTGATAGCCTGGCGCACCTGCTGCGCGCTCACCGTGCCGTCAGCGCCGGGGGATAGCATGGTCAGCTGAATCATACCCTCCAGCAGCAGGCCGCTTAGCGGACGCAGCACGGAGTTGTGCTCCACCAACGTGGTCACCACGTGATCGCCGCGCCGCAGCCAGCCGTGCATGGCGGCGTTCAGAGCATCCGTGCAGTTGAGACAGAAAAAAATGCGGGCGGGATCGCTGACCTGCAGGTAGGCGGCCAGATCCTCCCGGCAGTGGTAGATCACCCGCCCGGCGGCCAAGGCCATCCGGTGACCGGATCGCCCAGGGTTTGCCCCTATTTTTTCCAGCACGCCGGCCATGGCCCGGGCCACCCCTGGTGGCTTGGGGAAACTGGTGGCTCCGTTGTCCAGATAGATCATGTCGCCCCTCCCGCGCTGCGGCCGGTCACGTCCCGCGCCTGCGCGCAGTATTATATATATCGTCCGGCCGCCCAGGCATGACGACCGGCGTTAAGGAGGGAATTCTATGCCGGAAATCTTCGGCATTGCGGCCTTTCGATCCAGACAGCAGGTGTTGCGATTTGAATCCGCGCTCAAGCGCGCCGGCGTGCGGGTACAGGTGGTCTCCACCCCCAGAGATGTGGCGGTGGGCTGCGGCCTTTCCGTGCGCTTTGACATGCAGGATGCGGACAGGGTGGTAGGCGCTTACCGTCAAACCTCGCCCAGCAACCTGATAGGGTTTTACCAGGTGACCCGCACGGGCAACGGCAGACCAGACTTACAGCCGATTTTTCAGCCCCGAAATTTTAGGGCGTGACAAGGGCCTTCTCGCCGTGATATTATGATGCTTAGGAAGGGAGGCGGTGCGCGTGGATGACAGACAGCGGGCAATCTTGGCGGAACTGGCCAGGCTGTACCCGGATGCCAGGCCAGAGCTGCACTTTTCCAACCCCTATGAAACGCTGATCGCCACCATCCTTTCCGCCCAGTGTACGGATGTAAAGGTCAACCAGGTCACGCCCGCCCTGTTTCGCGCCTATCCGGATGCGGCGGCCATGGCCAAGGCCACGCCCGAGCAGGTGGAACCCTACATCCGCCTGTGCGGGCTCTACCACAACAAGGCCAAGCATATTGTGGCGGCCTGCCGCGCGTTGGTGGCGCAGCACGGCGGCCGGGTACCGGGGGATATGCAAGCCCTGCAAAGCCTGCCCGGTGTGGGCCGCAAGACCGCCAATGTGGTGATGGCCAATGCCTTCGGCGCGGCGGCCATCGCGGTGGATACCCACGTGTTTCGCGTATCCAACCGCCTGGGGCTGGCCCAGGCCAAGGATGTGTTGCGCACGGAGCGGCAGTTGATGGAAACCATCCCCAAGGCGGATTGGTCTGCGGCCCACCACTGGCTCATCTACCATGGTCGGCGGGTATGCAAGGCCATCCGCCCCGCGTGCGATGCCTGTACCCTGCGCGCGCTGTGCCCCTATGCGCAGGCGCACGCGCTCGCCGCGGGCAGCACGGTCGCCGGATAATCTCTTGTTTTACGGGCCGCGCCGCACTTTGCGGTGCGGTTTTTTTGTGGTATAATGACACCGCCTTTCTAGGCGGATCACAGAGGGGGGAACGCATGTATACCATCATCGCCAAGGAACTGCTCGCGCCAGGCCTGGTGCGGCTTGATTTTACCGCGCCGCGCATCGCCTCTTCGGCATTGCCGGGGCAGTTTGTCATTGTCCGTGCCTTGGAGGAAGGGGAGCGGGTACCCTTGACCATCGCCGCCACGGATACGGCTGCGGGCAGCGTCAGCATCATCTTTCAGACCATCGGGGTATCCACCCGCCAGCTGGGCGCGCTGTCGGCGGGGCAGCGCCTGGCCTCGGCCACCGGCCCGCTGGGGAAACCTTCAGAATTTTTCGGCGCCAAGCGCGTGCTGTGTGTGGGCGGCGGCGTGGGCACCGCGGTGCTCTACCCGCAAGTGACGGCTCTTTACCGCATGGGCGTGCCGGTGGATGTGGTACAGGGCGCGCGCAGCCGGGATTACCTGATCCTGCAGAATGAGCTGGGCGCGCTGTGCGGTCAACTGATCCTTATGACGGACGACGGTTCCGCCGGGCGCAAGGGTTTTGTGACAGATGCCCTGCGGGATCTGCTGGCCGCCGGGGAGGCCTACGACCTGTGCGTCGCCATTGGCCCGCCGTTGATGATGCGCGCCGTGGCAGAGATCACCCGTCCCATCGGCCTGCGCACCGTGGTCAGCCTGAACCCCATCATGCTGGATGGCACGGGCATGTGCGGCTGTTGCCGAGTGCAAGTGGGTGGGCAGACCAAGTACGCCTGCGTGGACGGGCCGGATTTTGATGGCCACCAGGTGGATTTCGATTCCCTCATCCGCCGCCTCAAGGGCTTTGTGGATGAGGAGCAGGCGCTGAATCAACAACATCCATGCGGAGGGCTGTACCATGGCAAGTGATCGCGTGTCCATGCGCGAACAGCCCGCGGCCACGCGGGCGCGCAACTTTGAGGAAGTGGCCCTGGGCTACGATGCGCAGGAAGCGATGCGGGAGGCGGCCCGGTGCCTGCGCTGCAAGAATCCCTTGTGCGTGCAGGGATGCCCGGTGGCCGTGCGCATACCGGATTTTATCGCCAGCGTCGCCGCGGGGGATTTTGCCGGGGCATACGATGCCGTGCGCCAGACCAATGCCCTGCCCGCGGTGTGCGGGCGGGTCTGCCCCCAAGAGGTACAGTGTGAGGAGCGCTGCGTGCTGGGCCGCAAGGGGCAACCCATTGCCATCGGCAGGCTGGAGCGCTTTGTGGCGGATTGGCGCCTGGCACATCCGCAGGCGGCGCCGCCGCCCGCACAGGGCAATGGCAAGCGCGTGGCTGTTATCGGCGCGGGCCCGGCGGGGCTGACCTGCGCGGGTACACTACGGCAGCTGGGCTACGGGGTGACGGTGTTCGAAGCCCTGCACAGGCCCGGCGGGGTGCTGATCTACGGCATACCGGAGTTTCGACTGCCCAAAGCCCTTGTGGCGGCGGAGGTGCAGGGCCTGGCGGAGAGCGGCGTGACCATTGAGCTCAACACCGTGGCGGGGCGTACCGTGCGGGTGGATGAGCTGTTTGCGGAAGGGTATCAGGCCGTGTTCATCGGCAGCGGCGCGGGGCTGCCTCAGTTTTTGGGCATCCCCGGCGAGGATTTAAGCGGTGTGTATTCCGCTAACGAGTTTTTGACCCGCGTCAACCTGATGGGCGCGTACAGGCCGGATAGCCTCACGCCTGTCAAGCGCGGCAGGCGCGTGGCGGTCATAGGCGGGGGCAACGTGGCCATGGATGCGGCGCGGTGCGCCCTGCGCCTGGGCGCGGATGTGACCGTCGTCTACCGCCGCACGCTGGAGGAGATGCCTGCCCGGCGGGAGGAGATACACCACGCGCAGGAGGAAGGCGTGCGCTTTGCCATGCTGCACGCGCCGCTTGCCATACTGGGGCGGGATGGCTGGGTGAGCGGCCTTTCCTGCCAACCCATGGCATTGGGGGATGCGGACGCTTCGGGCCGCCGGCGGCCCGTGCCATCCGGTGAGCCGCCGGCAGAGATACCGTGCGACCAGGTGATCCTGGCCATCGGCACAACCCCCAACCCCCTGTTGGTCAACACCACCCAAGGGCTGGCGGCGAACGCCAAGGGCTGCCTGGTGGTGGGCGAGGATCAGATGACCACGCGGGATGCGGTCTACGCCGGGGGTGACGCGGTCACCGGCGCGGCCACGGTCATACTGGCCATGGGCGCCGGGCGCAAGGCGGCGGCGGAGATAGACGCCCGGCTCAGCGGGCGCGCGGAGAAGGAGTAAACATGGCCCTGTTTGTAGACCAGGTCAGCATCACCGTCAAAGCGGGCGACGGCGGCAACGGCGCGGTATCCTTTCACCGCGAGAAGTACGTGCAGAAAGGCGGGCCGGATGGCGGCGACGGCGGGCGCGGCGGCGATGTGGTGCTGCTAGCGGATGAAAACATGCATACGCTGATGGACTTTCGCTTTAAGAGCAAGTATGGGGCCGCATCCGGCGCGGATGGCACAGCCCGCTTCTGCACGGGCAAGAGCGGTGAGAAACTGGTGATCAAGGTGCCTGTGGGCACGGTAGTGCGCGATGCGGAGACGGGCCGCCTGCGCGCGGATATGCACACCAGTGGCCAGCGCAAGGTGCTGCTGCACGGGGGCCGGGGCGGCTGGGGCAACGCGCGCTTTGCCACCGCCACCCGCCAAGCGCCCAACTTTGCCAAGCCCGGCCAAAAATGCGTGTCGCGCGCTTTCGAGCTGGAGCTTCGCTCTATCGCGGATGTGGGACTGGTGGGTTACCCCAATGTGGGCAAATCCACCATTCTCTCGGTGGTGACGGCGGCGCGGCCAAAGATAGCCAATTACCATTTCACCACCCTTATGCCCAACCTGGGCATTGTACGGCAGGATGGCATGGATTTTGTGCTGGCCGACATCCCCGGCCTGGTAGAGGGCGCGAGCGCGGGGGTGGGGCTGGGGCACGCTTTTTTGCGCCATGTGGAGCGCACCCGGCTGCTGGTGCACGTGCTGGATATCGCAGGCAGCGAGGGGCGCGACCCTTTGCTGGATTTTGATCAGATCAACGGCGAGCTGGCGCAGTATGGCGACTTGGCGCAGCGCCCCCAGATCGTGGCGGCCAACAAGATGGATCTGCCGGGGGCAGAGGAGAATCTAACCCGGTTGCGCGCCTTGCTTACGGGCACGGATATCCCTGTGTACCCGGTATCTGCCGCCACCAACAAGGGGTTTACAGAACTGCTGCGGGCCGTATCCGCCAAGCTGGCGCAGTTGCCCGCGCCCCCGCCGTACGAGGAAGAGGCCGATACGGTGGAAGAGGCAGCGGATGCCGGCGCATTCGCCGTATCCCGGCAGGGCGAGGGCGATTACCTGGTGGAAGGGCCGGGCATGCAGCGACTGATCGATTCGGTCAACTTCGGCGATCAGGATTCCCTCAATTGGTTCCACCGTACCCTGCGTCGCATGGGCGTGATAGACGCCTTGCGCCAGGCCGGGGCTGCGGAGGGGGATACCGTGACCATCTTGGATATGGAGTTTGATTTTGTAGAGTAGCGTTTAGGAGGAATGCGTATGACCGGCAAAGAGCGCGCCGCTTTGCGTGCGGCGGCCAACACGCTGCCCGCCATTTTGCATATCGGCAAGGAGGGCGTGACCGACAGTGTGGCCCAGCAAGCGTGGGAGGCCCTGGAGGCACGCGAATTGGTGAAGGGTTCGGTGCTGCAGAGCGCGGGCCTTACCGCACGAGAGGCGCTGGGCAAGCTGTGCGAGCGCACCCACGCCCAGCCCGTGCAGTGCATCGGCAATCGCTTTGTGCTATACCGCAAAGCAGATAAAAATTCACACTACGGCATTGAGTAGGCGGCATACACGCGCTGTGGCGCGCATAAAAAAGGCACAGACCGCAACGGTCTGTGCCTTTTGGTTAGATTTGGGGGGATGGATTATAGCTTGGATAACTTCGCCAGACAGTTGCGGCAGATCAATTTGTTGTTGTAGGTGATGACATTTTGGGCGTCTTCACAAAAAACGCAGGCAGGATGATACTTTTTTAGAACGATCTGATCACCTTCCACAAAGATCTCCAGCGTATCCTTGATGGCAATGTCCATAGTACGACGCAATTCAATAGGCACCACGATGCGACCCAACTCATCCAGCTTGCGCACAATACCAGTCGATTTCATAACCAGAATCCTCTCCTTTTTTGTTGTGTGTATATAAAAAAGAATAACCTCTCTTTACCTTGATAGTCTATTGGTTTCTCCAAGAAAAGTCAATAGGTTTTAAGAAATTTTTATTTTTGAAAATATATTTTTTAACACATAGTGAGGTGATGCGTGTGATGCAGTGGATGTGGGCGGTGCTGATGCTGGCGGGTGTTGGGTTTGCCTGGGCCGCACCCACGCTGGGGGGTGCGGCCGGCTCTGTCACCCAAACCCTTTCGCAGGCTGCCATGGATGCGGTGGCGCTGTGCCTGCGCTTGGCGGGCGGTTTTGCGTTTTGGGGCGGATGGATCGCTGTTTTAGAAGATAGCGGTGCGATGCGGGGCCTGCTGCGCGCCCTGCACCGCCCGTTGGCGCGGCTTTTCCCGGGTGTGGATATGGATGGGGAAGCGGGGCGGGCCATGGGCATGAACCTGGCAGCCAACATGCTGGGGCTTGGCAACGCGGCAACGCCCATGGGCATACGGGCCATGCAGCTCTTGGGCAGGGATGCTGTAGACGGGGCGGCCACGGATGCCATGTGCATGTTCCTGGTGATCAACGCCAGTTCCATCCAGCTGTTTCCGGGCAGCGTCATCTCCGTGCGGGCCGCGGCGGGCGCAGTGGCGCCGGCATCCATCCTGCTGCCTACGTTGGCAGCCACGGCGGTCTCCACGGCGGTGGGTGTGCTGTGCTGCCTGCTGTTGGCACGGGGTTCCCGGCATGGGTGACGTATTGATTCCCCTGCTGATCGCCGCCACGCTGGCGTTCGCCCTCTGGCGGCGCGTGGCGGTGTACGATGCCTTTGCGCGCGGGGCCGCCCAAGGGCTGGCCGCCGCCCGCAGCATATTGCCTTTTTTGGTGGCCATGCTGCCCGCCCTGGCACTGCTGCAGGCAACAGGCGCGCTGGGCGCGCTGGCGGATCTGTTGGCCCCGGCGCTGGAGCGCCTGGGCCTGCCGCGCAGCGTGCTGCCGCTGATGCTCACGCGGCCGCTTTCGGGCTCGGCATCCCTGGCGGTGCTGGAGCGCACGCTGGATCAGGTGGGGCCGGATAGCTACCCCGGCCGTGTGGCATCCACGCTGATGGGATCCAGCGAGACCGTGTTTTACACCTTGGCGCTGTACTTGGGCGCGGCAGGGGTGCGCCGCGCCCGGCACGCGGCCCCCGCTGCGCTGCTGGCGTGGTTTGCGGGCAGCGTGGCCGCAGCGTGGGCGTGCCGCATCTGGTAGCGCATTGACAATCCCCGTGCCCTCGGTTATACTTCTTTTATATTATAGGGGGATATTACCCCAATCGGCTGCCCGGGGGACAGCCGGGAGGAGGGTTCTTCGTGCCGGATCAAAAAACATTTTACATTACCACGCCCATCTATTACGCCAGCGGCAAAATGCACATCGGGCACAGCTACAGCACCGTGGCCGCGGATACCATGGCGCGCTTTAAGCGCCTGACCGGCTGCGACGTGCGGTTTCTGACCGGCACGGATGAGCACGGGCAAAAGGTAGAGCGCAACGCGGCCAAGGCCGGGGTGTCGCCCCAGGCGTATGTGGATGCCGTCGTAAAGGATATCAAAGCCCTGTGGAAGTTGATGGATATTGAATATGATGATTTTATCCGCACCACGGAGCCCCGCCATCAGGCCATCGTGCAAAAGATATTCAAGCGGCTCTACGACCAGGGGGATATTTACAAGGGCAGCTACGAGGGCCAGTATTGCACCCCCTGCGAGGCGTACTGGACGCAGTCGCAGCTGGCGGAGGGCAGCCTGTGCCCGGATTGCGGCCGCCCGGTAGAGCTGGTGCGCGAGGAGTGCTACTTTCTGCGCCTATCCAAGTACCAGGATTGGATGATTCGCTACATTGAAGAGCACCCGGATTTCATCCAGCCCGTATCCAGAGCCAACGAGATGCTCAACAACTTTTTGCGCCCTGGACTGGAGGATTTGGCGGTATCCCGCACCACGTTCAGGTGGGGCATCCCGGTGGATTTTGACCCCGCGCACGTGGTCTATGTGTGGATAGACGCGCTGAGCAACTACATTACCGCCCTGGGCTACGGCGCGCAGGATGACAGCCTGTATCGTCGCTATTGGCCCGCGGATATTCACCTGGTGGGCAAAGAGATCGTGCGCTTCCACACCATCATCTGGCCCATCATGCTGCATGCTCTGGGCCTGCCCCTGCCCAAGCAGGTGTTCGGCCACGGCTGGCTGGTGCTTGCGGGCGGCAAGATGAGCAAATCCAAAGGCAACGTAGTGGATCCCGTGCGCCTGTGCGCGCGCTATTCCAGTGATGCGCTTCGCTACTTTTTGATGCGGGAGATGCCCTTCGGCCTGGATGGTGTATTCAGCAACGAGGCGCTGCTCACCCGCATCAACGCCGATTTGGCCAACGATCTGGGCAACCTGGTCAGCCGTAGCGTGGCCATGGTAGAGAAATACTTCGGCGGCGAGGTGCCTGCCCCCGGCGAGGCGGGCGAGTTGGAGCGCGCTTTGCAGCATAGGGCGCTGGCGCTGCCCGCCCAGGTAGAAGCGCACATGGATGCCCTGCAATTCAGCAGCGCCCTGGGGGAAATTTGGAAGCTGGTGGGCGAGTGCAACAAGTACATCGACCTCACCGCGCCCTGGGTGCTGGCCAAGCGGCCCGAAGACAGGCAAAAACTTGCCACGGTGCTTTACCATTTGCTGGCCGCCGCGCGGGTGGTGGCGGTGCTTCTAGCCCCCTTTATGCCTCGCACGCCCGCGCGCATCTTTGACCAGATCGGGACGACGGCGCCGGATCAGCAGACATGGGATTCGTTGGGCGATTTTTTTGCCGTACGGCCCGGCAGCCGGGTACAAAAGGGCGAGGCGCTCTTCCCGCGCATTGATGTCGCGCTGGAGCTGGAGGCCCTGCACGCCCCCCAGCAGGATGCGGCGCCTGTACAAGCCCCGCCGGAGCAGGCGCCGGCGGCCGAAATCGGCATAGAGAATTTTGAGCAGGTCTCGCTGGTGGTGGCTGAGGTCATTGCCTGCGAAAAGGTGCCCAAGGCCGACAAATTGTTGCACCTGACCCTACGCGTAGGCGGCGAGCAGCGCCAGGTGGTCAGCGGCATCGCCCAGCACTATACGCCCGAGGAGATGCTGGGCAAAAAGGTGGTACTGCTGGCCAACCTAAAACCGCGTACGTTGCGGGGCATTGAGTCCAAGGGCATGCTGCTGTGCGCGTCCGACGACGAGGGCCATTTGAAGGTGCTGACTGTGGATGGAGATATCGCCTCCGGCAGCGGGATTCATTAGCCTGTGCTGCTGTTTGATGCGCACGCCCACCTGGATGATCCCCGCTTTGACGAGGACAGGGAGGCTGTGATTCAGGATATGCGGGCGCAGGGCATGCGTTGCGTGTGTGTGGGCGCGAATATGGCCACATCCCAGGCGGCAGTGACCTTGGCCGCGCGCTTTCCGCACCTGTGGGCGGCGGTGGCCGTGCACCCCCACGATGCCAAAGATATTACC
>JAITTS010000065.1 GCA_031286995.1 Oscillospiraceae bacterium | reverse complement strand
GACGCCGTGGGTCTGGCACCCCATGCAGTTCTTCTTTTAGCTTGTTTATATCCATTTTTTATCACCGGAATTACTTTACCATATTCTTTCCTCCCTGAAAAGTAAATGCTCTTGCCCTGCGTGCGGACGGATTATTTTGCCAAACCTCTTCAAATATGATATAATGTCGGCAAATAGATCCCGGAGGGATGTCCATGCGCTTGTTGGCTTGGGACTGTTTTGACGGCGCGAGCGCGAGCGCCATGCTGGCCGCGTTGCTGGATGTGGGCGCGCAGGAGCACGCCTTGCGCGCCGCGCTCTATCGGCTGAAGGGTCTGCCCCCCTTCAGGCTGGATATACGGCATGGTGTGCGCGATGGGGTACAGGGTACCCAGGTGACGGTGCGGATCATGCCGCCTGCGGCAGGGGGCATCCTTAAAGAGGAAGAAGCGGGCTGGCCCGAGACATCCGGCTCGTTTGGCTTTGAGCACGACAACGAACAGGCGCTTGCAGGCGTTTCCACCGGCAGCTTGGCGGCGGACATAGACGATCTGGAGAGCATGAACTATCTGCCCACCCTGGGCCAGCAGCACGAATATCAGGGGCTAGATTATGAGCCCCCCACCGATCCCCAGGATATTGGCCGGGGGAACGCCTATAGTGTGCAGCAGGCCATGCGCATCGTCAAGCATGCCGGCCTTTCCGAGCAGGCCTTGGCCCTGGTGGAGGCCGCCCTGGATAGGCGGGCAGAGGCTACCGCTAAAACAGGCGGGATGGTGACGCGCGCCCAGGCCGAACGGCATAAGTTTTTGGGCGCCGAGGATGTGCTGTGCGCCGTGGGCTGCGCCGTGGGCCTGGAGCAGTTTGGTGCGATGCAAACGGTGTGTGGGCCTATACGCGCGAGGCAGGTGCCGGCGGAAGCGCGCGCCTTGCTGGGCACGATCCCTTGCGAGCAAGATGCGCGCGCGGGGACTGTCAGTGCCATGGCCGCGGCCCTGTTGTCGGGCGCGGCTGTTGCCCCCCTGCCCATGTTGCGCGATCAGCGCACGGGTTACGGCGTGAGCCAGGGCGCGGATGGCCCGTGCAGCTTGCGGGTATGGGTGGGTGAGCAAACCGAGGTATTCCCGCAGGTTGAGGCTGCACTCTTCCTGTTATCCGCCAATTTTGCCGACCTCACCGAGCGCGACTGGCTTGATCTGGCCGCCCAGGCTGTGGCGCTGGGCGCGCAAGAGGTGTGGCTTGGTGCCATGACAAATCACGAAGGAGGCTTTGCCTTTACGGTATACGCGCAGTGCGTGCAAGGGTGCACCCCGCAGGTGGCGGATTTGTTGTGCGTGGGCTGCACGCCCGGCAGCGTGCGTATCCAGCGCATTGAGCGCCTGGCGCCACCGGCTGTATCCAAGGCGAATGACCCGGGGGCGGGGAGGCATACTATAGGCTGACGGCCTTGGCATGCCATGCAAACGAAAGGAGGCGCCGCCGCATGCGGGATATGGTGCTCGTGCTCAGCTTTGATAACGACTTTGCCCGCATTATCGCCCGCAAACTGCGCAGCGAGCACGTCTACTGCAAGGTAACCCCCGGGGATATCGACTTGGCGGAGGTGCAGCGGCAGAACCCCGCAGGCTTGGTGCTGGTGGGCGGCGTGGTCGCCCGTGGCAGGCAAGGCCCCGGCGGGATGGATGTGCGCATGCTGGATATGGGCCTGCCCCTGCTGGCCCTGGGTAGCGCTGCCCGCACGCTGTGCGAGGCCATGGGCGGCGAGCGTGGCGAGGGCACGATTGAAAAGAAGGCGGCCACGGTCACCTACGCCCCCATCCCCTTGTTTGCGGGTATTGAGACGGGTGAGCGCTGGCTGGAGCACGCGCATGATTTGCGCCTGCCGGAAGGCCTTGTGCCCGCCGCGGAGGCCGAGGGCATCACCGTGGGTTTTGCCCACACACAAAAGCCTCTGTTCGGGCTACAGTTTCAAATTGAAAACAACGACCCGGATGGTCTGACCATGCTCTCTAACTTTGTGCTGGGGGTGTGCGGCTGTACCACCTGGTGGTCTACCGAAGCCTTTGTAGAGCGCGCCAAGGAGGATATTCATCACCTCAGCGAGGGACAGGGCGCTCTGTGCTCTGTCAGCGGCGGGCTGGATTCCACTGTGTGCGCGCTGCTGGCTCACCAAGCCCTGGGGGAGCGCCTGCACTGCGTACTGGTGGATACCGGCCTGATGCGCAGGGATGAGGCGCGCCGCACCCAGCAGGATTTGCAGGCGCTGGGCCTGCGCGTCACCCTGGCGGATAGACGGGCCGAAACCCTGCAGGCCCTGGCGGGTTGCGGGCGCATCGGGGCTAAGCAGCAGGCGGTGCGGGGCGTGCTGACCCAAACCCTGCAGGCCGAAGCCCTGGCTCTGGGGGGATGCCACATGTTGCTGCGGGGCACCAACTATACGGATATTATGTTGCGCGAAGAGCCCGGCCCGCCCCAAGAGGATAGCTGCGGTTCCATGCGTATCTTAGAACCTTTGCGCGATCTGTTTCGCGATGAAGTGTACCGTGCGGGCGAGTTGCTGGCTGTGCCGCCGCAGATTTTGCACCGCCAGCCCTTCCCCTTTACGGGCCTGGCTGCGCGCGTCTGGGGAGAGGTCAGCGCATCGCAACTGGATTTACTGCGTGAAGCGGATGATATTTTCGCCCAGGAGATAGAGCAGGCTGGGCAAGAGCGCAAACTGTGGAAGTATTATGCTGCCCTGGCCCCCATGCCGGGGGAAGGTGATACCTACCAGGTATTGCTGCGCGCTGTGTACAAGAAGGATGTGGGGACCGCCCCCGCCAGGATAGCCTACGATCTGCTGGAGCGCACGGTGGAGCGCATCCTCGCCCAGCCCGGCATAGCCCGGGTGCTTTACGACATCACTCCCTCGGCTCACGGGGATGTGGGATGGAAGTAGAATCATACTATAACTAGGCCCACCGGTCATGTAGCCGGTGGGCCTGTTTTATCTCTTTTCTTAAAGAAACTTCCAGCTGCTGCGCATTTTGCGGTAAATCTCTTCGTAATCGCTGTAGTAGGCGCGAGGCGCGCTGATGCGCATCATGTACAGGCTGTTGCCGTGGGCCACCACGATCACGCGACCGCTGACCGGGTTGCCCTCCCATTCCGCCTTGTAGTAAGCGTAGTAGCCTTTGGCACTGCCCAGCGTGCCGGATGCCGTACCGCCGCTGGAATCAAAGTTGCTCCAGGATAGCTGGGCTAAGTCCTCCAACACCTCCAGCAGTTTTTGCTTGGCGTTGTCGCTATCCTGCTTGCTGCCCACCTGGTAGACGCGCACGGTCAACTGGGTTGGGTAGCCATCCTTGGCGGCCAAATCCGGTTCGATAAATTGCACGTTGGAATCCGCCGGGGTGTTCACCGTCCAGCCCGCAGGCCGGTCAAAACTGATGCCCATGGGCTGGCTGCTGTAGGTGACGTAGGTGATGCCCAGAGGTACGCGGGTGGGCTTATCCAGCGGGTCGATGGAGATGGGTGTCTCTTCGGGGTTGGGGGTGATCAATTGCGCTACGGGCGCAGGCGTCGGCGTATCCGTAGGCTCTGGGGTGTCGGTGGGTACCGGTGTGGGCTCGGGCGTGGCGGTGGGGATGGGCGTTGCTGTCACCCCCGGCGTGGGGCTGGGCCCGCCGGCAGCTCGATCGCAGCCGCCGAGCAGCGCTGCTACCAAGCACAGCAACAAAATGTATCCCCATGTACGCTTGCGCATGCAGCATCCTCCTTTTACTGGCGCGCCGCGCGTGCCGCGGCGGGTGTGTGCTTTCTGTTTAGGTTAATAGTATCAGCATGCGCGCGCACTGTCAATAGAATCAAGGTTGGTGGGCAAAAACACCAGGCGCGCCGCGTTTATCCATCTTTCGGTGGGCGGCGCGCGCGGCCCATTGATTGCAACCGATGTTCATAACCGACTGCAACAAAAAATTTGCTTGACAACCTATTCGTTTTTGAGTACAATGCCTACAAACCAATGACCGGGGAGAGTAGACGGGGCTACGCCAACCCCCAGAGAGCCGCAGGCGGTGAAATTGCGGCGGATGGCGCCCGATCGAATGGACTCGCGAGGGTGGGAAGAAAGGCCGGGGTCGGGCGGCGCAAGCCGAAGGCCAAGGCCCAGTAATGCCCAACGGGTTTTCGCCCGTTACAGCGAAGCCTGTATGTCCGTACAGGTAAGAGAGTATGCCCCTTGGGGCGTATGCTTGGGTGGCACCGCAGGCGCTTCGCGCCTGTCCCAACAATGTTTGGGGCAGGTGTTTTTTTGTGCCGCGGGCGGGACGGACGAAAATTTTTTTAGGAGGGAATCCCCATGAAAAAGCAAGCGCCCTATCGTCTCTACCTGCCCGAGAATGAACTGCCCCGCCAGTGGTACAACCTGCGCGCGGATATGCCCCGGCAGCCAGACCCCATGATCAACCCCGCCACGGGCAAGCCCGCCACGCTGGAGGATTTGACCCCCGTCTTCAGTACGGAACTGGTGTGCCAAGAACTGGATGCGACCACCCGCTACATCGATATTCCCCAAGACGTGCGTGAGATGTACAAGCTTTACCGCCCCTCACCCCTCATCCGCGCCTACAATCTGGAAAAGTACCTCGGCACGCCGGCCAAAATTTACTACAAGTTCGAGGGCAACAACACATCCGGCAGCCACAAGCTCAACTCCGCTATTCCGCAGGCATACTACGCCAAGGCTCAGGGCATCACGGCGCTCACCACCGAGACCGGCGCCGGGCAGTGGGGCACGGCCCTGGCCGAAGCCTGCGCCTATTACGGGCTGGATCTGCTGGTCTACATGGTCAAGGTCTCCTACCAGCAGAAGCCGTACCGTAAGGCGGTGATGAAGACCTTTGGCGCGCAGGTCATCCCCAGCCCCAGCGATACCACCCAGGCGGGCCGGGCCATTCTGGCCGAAAACCCGGATACCACGGGCAGCCTGGGCTGCGCCATCAGCGAGGCGGTGGAAAAGGCCGTCACGTCCCCGGGCACCCGCTATGTGCTGGGCTCTGTGCTCAACCAGGTGCTGCTGCACCAATCCGTCATCGGCCTGGAGGCGTACCGCGCCCTGGAAGTACTGGATGAGTACCCGGATACTGTGATAGGCTGCGCGGGCGGCGGGTCGAACCTGGGCGGGTTGATCGCCCCCTTCATGCGGGATAAGCTGCTGGGCAAAAACAACACCCGCTTTATCGCCGCGGAGCCCGCCACCTGCCCATCCCTCACCCGCGGCAAGTACGCCTACGATTTTTGCGACACGGGCAAAATCACCCCCATGGCACGCATGTACACCCTGGGCAGCGGGTTCATCCCCTCGCCCAGCCACGCGGGCGGCCTGCGCTTCCACGGCATGGCCCCCATCCTATCCAAGCTGTATCACGACGGCTGCATGGAGGCCGTGGCCCTCACCCAAGCCCGCATCTTCGAGGCCGCTACCCTCTTTGCCAGGCAAGAGACCATTCTGCCCGCGCCGGAATCAGCCCACGCCATCTGCGCGGCCATTGATGAGGCCATCCGTTGCCGTGAGAGCGGCCAGGCCAAGACCATCCTCTTCGGCCTATCGGGTACCGGCTACTTTGACATGACCGCCTACATGGAGTATCAGGAGGGAAAATTGCAGGATGTGCCCCCCACGGATGCGCAGCTTGCGGCGGGGTTTGCGGCGCTGCCCCAAATCCCTCAAAACGAGGGAATTTAGCCGGACAAACCTTGCTTTCGCGCGCGATTAAAGCTATACTGTACCCAGGGCGAATCGTTTCGCCCTGGGCAGTCTTTTATTTATGAAAAGAGGGATTGTACATGGCACTGGGCACCATTGAGATCGCACCGGGCATGGCTTTTTCGGATATCGCCCTGGGGGCAGGCAAGCGGGGTATACCCGCCTTTCGGGAAGAGACCTTTCAGATTATGGATCGGTACGTGGATGTGTACGGCGGCAACTGTTTTGATTCCGCTCACCTCTACGAGGATGGGGAGTCGGATAAAGCACTGGGCGCGTGGCTGCGCCGCCGGGGCGCAGGCCAGCGCCACAGCCTGTTTATCTGCACCAAGGGCAGCCACCCCACGCCGGGGCAGATGCACATGCCGCGCCTGTCCGCGGCGGAGATAGCGGCGGATCTGGATGCGGCATTGTCGGATATCGGCACCGAATATGCTGATCTGCACATGGTGCACCGGGATGACGTGCGCATCCCCGTCTCGGATATCGTGCCCGCGCTGGATGCGCTGGTGAAGAGCGGCAAGGCCCGGCATGTGGGCGTATCCAACTGGACGGCCACCCGCATCATAGAGGCCAACCGTTTCGCCCGGCAGAACAATCTTTCACCCCTGCGCTGCTGCCAGATGCACTTCTCACTGGGGATCACCACTGCCCCTACCACCGGGGATATCACGCACGTGCCCATGAACGATGTGGAGTTCGGCTGGTATAAAGAGAGCGGCTTTCCCATCATGGCCTTTTGCGCCCAGGCCCGGGGTTTCTTCAGCGTGCTGGCGGCAGGCCGCGAGCCGAGCGAACGCCAACGCAAGTATTACGACCTGCTGCCCGAGAACCACCGCCGGCTGGAGAGGCTGATCAAGCTATCCGGCGAACTGGGTGTGGCCCCTTCCGCCGTGTGCATCGCTTACGTGCGCGATAACGCCGTGCGTGCCACCGCCCTGTGCGCCTTCAGCTCCCTGGCACAGATGGAGGAGAGCATGCGCGCCGCGGAGATTCGCCTCGCTCCGCAGCAGGTGCGCTACCTGGAGACCGGAGAATGAGGACGAAAGGCTGGGGAAATGCGGCATGAACATGGCCGAAGTGCGGGATCAGATTTGTGACGTGTGCCACAAGATGTGGCAGTTGGGCTGGGTAGCAGCCAATGACGGCAATGTATCTGTTAAGCTGGATGACGGCAGCTTTTTGGTGACGCCCACGGGCATGAGCAAGAGCTTTATCACCCCCGAAAAGCTGTTGCGCGTGGATGAGGATTTGAACGTGCTGGATGGCCTGCCCGGCTGCAGGCCATCCAGCGAGGTCAAGATGCACATCCGCTGCTATCAGGAGCGGCCGGATGTGGGCGCGGTGGTGCACGCGCACCCCCCCACGGCCACGGGCTACGCAGTGGCGGGCAAGAGCCTGGATGAATACAGCATGATAGAGACCGTCATCTGCCTGGGTTCCATTCCCATCACGCCCTACGGCACGCCATCTACCTACGAGGTGCCGGATGCCATCGCCCCCTACCTGGGGCAGCACGACGTGGTGCTGCTGCAAAACCACGGCGCGCTGAGCGTGGGGTGCGACCTGATCACCGCCTACTACCGCATGGAAACGCTGGAACTGTTCGCCAAGATCAGCCTCACCGCGCACCTGCTGGGCGGGGCCCAGGAGATACCGCGCCCCCAGATAGACAAGCTGTTGCACCTGCGGGAAAATTACTACCACGTTACGGGCAGGCACCCCGGTTACAAAAAGTACAATGGCGGGGGAGAGGGCAGGGATGACCCGCGTGCTGGCCTTTGATTTGGGCGCATCCGGCGGGCAGGCCATCCTGGCCGAGAGTATGACGGTCACATGCGGGGAGAGGGGAGCCGCTTTGGAAAGGTGCCCGTCACGCTACCGAAAATATTGCTCTGCACACACCACCGTCCATCTGGAGCGCGGTGTTCGTTGCGTTGACGATTACGTCAACCTTCATTTTGGTAATGCCCTGTCAGACTATTGTAAAGGGCATAGTGCTAACTCCTTAATGTCTTTTCTGCAGGGAAATACCTATTTAGCGGCATCGGATTCATGGTTACAGCCGAGTGTGGTACAATTGGAATAAACATCGACCATTGCCTGCCGGACGGTCAGTTTAACGACATTGCCGTCGTCCTGAATGTTTCAATGATGTCCATATTCACTCTCCCTGTTGCGCTGAACCGAGATTACTCTCCGCCCAAATGGCGTGTAGCCATACCCGTAGGATCTTCGAGTATCGCCCAATCGCCGCAATACTCGATGGAATCTGTCAATTGTCCATCGTCCAATGTTGTGGATATTTCATCTTCGTTTCCCCACGCCAAGTAGGACGTAAACTCTTCATCGTCGATGATGCCTTCGTATTCAGGTTCCTCAATCGAACACGGCCAGTAATAACATCTGCCGTGCGTGAATACGCCTTTTGTGGACTTTCCTACATATTTTGCGATAGACCAATCCTCTTTAATGTTTCGCCGTTTTATGTCCGCCTTGTAGTCTACAAGCAATTGCCCAAGTTGATTGAGTTTATCGTTCTCTGTGCCGAAACGAATGATATATTCATCAATTCGGGCGTTAAACGCCTCATAGCTATCAAACCCGTAAGGGATAACTGTTTCCCTTTCAGGAAGCAACTTTTGAATTGCATTTTCCATTTCTGAAGAGTAGCTGAACACTTCTCCGCTGTCCTCGCGGCAAAACGGAAGCAAGTTATATTTCTCGTGTGCTTTTGGAATATATGGCATATACATCACCCGCCCAACAGCGTTTAATCGTTGTCTTCTATAATTTATTTCTTTTCCGTTGGAATCAAGAACATACTTTCACCTCCCCTCCCTCAAATGTGGCGCTTATTGTAAGGTCACTATCTTCAATTTGCATTACTTACCCGCCCAACAATGGCTGGTCGTATTTGAGCAGCACTTTGTTTATCTCGAAAATGTCGTACTGCACACACCACCATCCATCTGGAGCGCGGTGTTCGCTGTGTTGGCGATGGCGTCAACCTTCATTTTGGTAATGCCCTGCCAGACTATTGTAAAGGGCATAGTGCTAACCCCTTAATATCTTTTCCATCGCTTTACCCTTCGCCAGTTCATCCACAAGTTTGTCGAGCCAGCGGATTTTCTGCATCAGCGGGTCGGCTATATCCTCCACATGAACGCCGCAGACCACGCCTTTTATCTTTGAAGCGTTCGGGTTAATCTGCGGGGCTTCGGCAAAGAACGTCTCGTAGTCAACTTCTTTGTCGATTTGAGATTGAAGGCCTTGCTCATCATAGCCTGTCAGCCAACAAGTGACGGCATCAACTTCTGCCTTGATGCGGTCTTTCCGCTCCACCTTTTGAACGAGCAAAGGATACACGGCAGAAAATTTAATTTTATAAACACGTTCGTTTCCCATGGCTTGCACCCCCATAAATAATTTGCAATCAACACACACAGCAGCGCCCCGTCGGCCATACCAAGCGGTATGCTGGGGAAAATGCTCGCTCCGAGAGTGCCCATAAACGGCTTTGCCCTAATCCGCCTCACCATGTGGGCAACCCGTTAAACAGGCTGATCAATACGGTGTAAAAGCACAAGTGCGGTGCAAATGGTACACCGCAGATAAGCGACAACAGCACGCGAAGTTGAGCGCCACGAGAACCGTTGCAGACCGAAGATAGAAGCCTCGCAGGTTTTTGGGTGAGTGCTTTTTGTAGAGCAAATATGCGTTCATGCCTATTTGCTCGAAGCCATGCACTGCTTGCAGCAATGTTTTCGTCTTGCGTGGCGATATATCCTTGGATTGTTGTCATCAATTTAACTCCTCAAAACGGGCGCTTTTGAAACCAGCCGCGTTCATCCCAATAGTTATATGGATACGAACCCGAGCCAACATACCGGCGCAGAATAAACCTCGACAGATAGTACATAAATACTGTATATAGGTAGGGTTTGCCTCGCTTTTCGGCATAAAAACGCCGGGCGGCGCGGCGTAAGCTGTTTTCAAAACGCGCCTGTTTCTGTTTCGGCATCTTGTCCCATGCGTTGGTGAGCATACGCATCCCGAATGAATGTACGCAGTTTATCCCCCAATTCTTCAGGCATCCCGCTATGGTGCCTATTGCCGCTTTCGAACCGGAACCCGTGGTGATGATAAACGCTCTCTTTCCGAACATCTCCTCACGAGGGGAGACGGCGAGAGCGAGAAAATCAAGGTGATCAAACAGATTTTTAAGGCTCGCCGGCATTGTTGACGCGCCGTAATGAGGAGATGTGATAACCAGCGCGTCGGCGGCGAGCACCGCTTCAAGCACCGGTTCGACGTGCTGTGCATGCGGACAGCTTTCGCCGCCGAGACAACGCTGGCAGCCGATACAAAATGCCGGTAGTGCTTTAAGCGGGAACACATCTGTAAACTCAACATCGCCGCAATGAACAAGTTCATCCGTGAAAAACCGCTCTGCAGTGCCGGTATTGCCATTGCGTGGGCTGCCGTGTATGATGGTAACCTTCATATGCAATCCTCAATCCTTCCAATCCCACCAGTTTTGCTTGCCCTCGGGCAACCGCCCGTCGTGGCCGGCGTAATGCACCGCCAAGCGATAGCAGTACAGAGCGCAGCGGTCAACCTGAACACCCTGAGCAAAACAATCCTTGGCGTAAACATCATTCGGGTTTTGGCCCTTCAGCGACCCGATATTCGGGTATCCGGCGTTGATGAGGTGCCGCGCCATGTTCTTCCCGACGCCGGGGATTTTTGTTAGGTCGGTCATTGTTTTAGCTCCTCAATCAAGTAATCACTTCTTCTGGCCATCTTTATGGCGATCACCCGGTACATCCTCGGATCGGTTTTCATATTGCCCCTTGTCGCCACCATCCTTGGGCAGGCCGTGGTGCAACGCGCCTTGAATCCCGCCGAGCAACGAATAGCCGCTAACAACGATGAGAACGGCGGCTAATCCGACTTTCGGGAGCATCCTGTTTTTTGTAATTGTCTGTGCGTGAAGTAAAACCTGTGTCAGCACCAACAACGCGGCAACCACTCCGCAAACAGCGTGGGCAACCATAACAACGCTTGTTGCCTTGACGTGTACGGGGAACAGGTAATGCGAGGCGCGGATTCCAGTTGCGAGAATTACAGCCAAATCCACGAAAAGCGCGATATTGACTGCGCACGGCCACACGGCGCGTTTGCCGCGCAGTTTGCCCTTAAAAGCGGCAACAAGCCGCTTGCGATTCAGAATAAGATGCACGCCAATCAGCGCGGCGTAAGCAAGCCCCGCAATTTCGTGGAACTGAGTGCCCGTCGCGCCTGTGTTGCAGAGCAATCCGAACAGCAGGAGCAAAGCAACGTCAAGCGTAAGCTTTAGTTTCATATTTTATTTCCTCCAGATGGCAATCGCCATTGGCATATTGCCATGTACGATTTTATATTCACAAGGCGGCAAGCCTATTTCGTACAGAAACTCCTGAAAACTGTCAGCATCGAATTCTCGTTTTGGCGCGAACCCAAGCAGCTTCCATAGCCCTACCGCCGGTCTTGCGAATAAACCGCGCAAACCTTTCAATAAGGCGACGCCAACAATGACCGTTCCGCCTGAAATGCGTTTGAGTTCTTCTGCTGCTTTGTCAGGCTCATCAATCAAGTGGAGAACCTGCGAAGCGATGACTACATCAAACGCCCCGTCCCGCTCGCCTGTGTCGAACAGGCTTCTTTTGCTGAACGTGATGTTGTCCACGCCTTGCTTTACGGCCTTTTTGCCCGCAACCGCCAGCATCCGCTCAGAAATGTCGGTACACAGTACGGTTGCTGCTTTATCCGCAACAGCCAAGCTGATAGACCCCGTTCCGGCGGCGGCTTCAAACACACTCGCGCCATTGGGCGTCAGGTCACGCATCAAATTTAGCATTTTGTTATACGCGGTATTCGTGCGTTCCGCACGGTCATAAAACGGCGCGCTAAAGTCCCAGAATGTCATTTGATCGTTCTCCTTTTTGGCTTAATCAAATCGTAGCTATTGCCAATCTGCCGCTTGATTTCCACTTCCTGCACATCCGAGCCGACGGTCACCGTGTTCCAATGTTCCTTGTTCATGTGGTACGCCGGGGTTACGCCCTCGAACGCCTGCCGCAGGAAGTCGGCTTCAAGCGGATCACACTTGAGGTTGACGCACAGCTTACCGTTCCGCACATATATCAAAGCAAAGGATTTCTTGTTAATCCCATGCCGCATGACTGTCCACGCGGCGGGGCCGGTTATGTCATCAAACGGGTAATCCTCGTAGGCGGCGGGGCATGTTAAGCAGTAGTCGATTATTTCTTGGCGGGTCATATCAGCACCTCTTTGATCCAACGTACTCCTACAGGCTTGAATCCGCTTGCCTTGAATAGATAAGTGAAAAGGAGACAAGCCGAGCCTGGTTCGGTAAAATGGAGCGTGATGAACAAACCATAACCGAAAGGAACGACTTGTCACGGAAAGCATAACACAGAAAGCGCATAGGGAGCAAGGATTTTTAGAGCGGATACGAAAAGCGCAGGCCAAGGAGGATCAACACGCGGCAAGGCGACTGGCGGGATATTGCCGGGTGCCTGTGAACTTGGCATAGGCCTGGCTGGCTATCGTTCTTTTTTCAGATAAACCATATCAACCAGCTGTTTTCCGTCTTCAAACATTGGGTGGTCGTAATGATCTATGAAAAAATTCTTTATTCTGTGAGATTCTGTAAAACCGCAGATATTATAAAAAGAAAGAATCGAGTGACAGTCGCCAGTTCCGACAAACAGGACATTGCAGTCGGAATAATAGGTAAACAAAAATTCTATCAGGCTCTTCCCATAGCCTTTTCGTTGACTGTCAGGCAAAACAGCAATGTTTTTAAGTTCATAAACGCCATCGGTTTCTTCAGTTTCTTTGGTTACTACGCACTCGGCTTTTACACCATCATCATCCAAAACAAACATTTCGCCATTCTCAAGGTATTTATCTATCATGTTTTCCTGTTCGTCAGCCAGTAACAGCAAATCCATATAATCTTTTTTGTCGCTTGTGATTTTTCTTATATTCACAGATATTTGCTCCCTTACACAAATTTTAATTTACAATGACCTACTCGTTTGCCTTGAAGCCATATACTGGTCGCACTCTCGCTCAATATGGGCATTGGCTACCATTGGCTCGTTCCCTCTCAATCAGCGTCAGTGCGACTTTCAAGGCGGCGACGCGGCGTCCCGTCAGCGTCCGCTGTGACTGCGGCAATTTCTCGCTTTCAAGCACTTTCTCGCACTTGTGAAGTGTAGACAACAGCGAGCGGTGAGCTTCGGATAATTCTTCGATGGTGAAATCACTCATTCTGCTCCACTCCTTCAGCCAAGGGTGTGCCTTGCGTCGCGGGTCGCGTCCTCAAAAATAAACCTTTGCCAAAACGGTAATTTATGCTTCGATGTTCTTGCGATGTTGTAGATGAATACCAATATGTCCAATCCCAAAGATCGTCACTGCAATCATAAGCCAAACGACTTTTCCATATATGCCGAGAAAGAAAAAAGCCGCAACTGGCAATGTTGCACCCGCCACCGGTATGCCGAAAAAACCGCTATAAAAATCGGACAATGTCTTATTGCTTCTGAAATATCTGACCCACCAACATTCATATAGTAGCATCAAAATCGCCGCGGCTACAAGCCATAGCGTCCACGATGAATATGGCCGAATATTAAAATCGGAAAAAGCCAACGATATACAGACGATGAGAACTTGGCCGACACGCTCGAAGATTAGCAAAGCCTTATTCTCGCCGTGAGAATCATATTTTTCAGGTTGATTTTTTGTCCAGAAAAGATTTGGGATTATAAGCATCATCAAAAAAATCAATCCTATATAAGAAAATCCCCAATGTCCCATTGCGTCATCCCTCTCAAATGCTAATTTACAATGACCTATTCGTTTGCCTTGAAGCCATATACCGGTCGCACTCTCGCTCGATATGGGCATTGGCTACCATTGGCTCATTCCCTCTCAATCAGCGTCAGCGCGACTTTCAATGCGGCGACGCGGCGTTCCGTCAGCGTCCGCTGTGGCTGCGGCAATTTCTCGCTTTCAAGCACTTTCTCGCACTTGCGAAGCGTAGACAACAGCGAGCGGTGAGCTTCGGATAATTCTTCGATGGTGAAATCACTCATTCTGCTCCACTCCTTCAGCCAGGGCTGTGCCTTGCGCCGCGGGCCGCGTCCGCAAAATTGAACCTTTGCCCAAACTGGAATTTGGCGTTGTGATAATAACAATGTGACCACAAATATTACCGCTCTAAAACGGATTTGATATAATCAACACCAACATCCATACGCATTGCCGTCTGCTCTATGGTAAGGCCAGAGTTGATGAACTTTTTTATTACCATAACAATATTTTCAGCCACTTCGATAATATGATTATCTAAATCGTAAAATCTTATGGCTCGTTGTCCCCAGCTATGTTCTATCAGCGGATGAATGTACTCTATATTCGTGAGTGCTTTTAGCTTTTCGATAAAGCCATCAATATCGTCTGTTTCAAAGTACAATTCTATTGCGTTGTTTGAAAAAATGATTTCCGCTTTTGGTTTATGGATAAAATTTACCCAAGTATCAAG
>JAITTS010000143.1 GCA_031286995.1 Oscillospiraceae bacterium | reverse complement strand
ATACGCACCTGGAAGAGCCCCATCACATTGCCCACGCCCTGGTGACGGGTGGCGTGGCGCTCTATGACCTGCACCGGCAAGAGACTACGCTGGAAGAATATTTTATGCGATTGGTGGGTGGACAGGCATGATGAAATACATTGGTGGTGAAATTTACCGCCTGTTGCGCAAAAAGAGCATATACATCTACTTTAGCGCGCTGGCTACCGGGTATGTGCTATTGACACTTTTGCGCGCAAGCAATTTGGATGCGAACGACATTGTCGGTGACGCAATGAATATGTTCTCCTTGCTGCCGGTTATAGCCGGGGGCTTTCTGTTCGCAGCGGTGTACACCGATGACCTGGCGGCCAAAAATCTGGCGGCCCTCGTGGGTTTTGGGTTGGGCAAGGTGAACATTGTACTGGCCAAGCTGGTGCTCTGCGCGCTCTTGGGCGCGGTCATTTACGCGCTTGGCCCACTGGTCATGTACGTTGCCTACGCCATGCTGGGGTTCATGACATCCGGCGAGGCCATGGCGTTGGTGTACACCGAGGCGTTGAGGATATACTTGTTGACGACGGCGTACATGGTGCTCTCCGGCGTGGCGGTTTACGGCCTACAGCGGACGACCTTTGCAATGGTGACGTACCTGCTGCTCGCGCTTGGTGTCGTCAGCCAGCTGCTCAGCCTGCTGTTGAATTGGGAGGTAGTGCGCAGTGTGCTGCCGAGCCTGAGCAATCTGCTGATGCCGAATATTTCGATGCGCTTGGTCGATGGTTTTTTAATGAACGACGGTTTTCTTTCACCGCTCATTGAGTACATTCTCTATGTGGCCATCGCCGCCGCCTTGTCTATCTTCGCCTTTTACAAAAAAGAAATAGAGTTTTAAAGGGAGTTTTTTATGAAAACAGCCTATCATAACCACGGCCTTGCGCGGTTGCTCAGGCCTTTGATGCGCGTGGGGCATATGCCGACTGGTGGACAGAGGCGGATAAGCAGGCGCTTCAGGCGCTTTGCCAGCGCGTGGTACGGCACTATGGCGGCTATGAGGCGGTGCCCGGTATCACCGTGACCGGGAAACTGACACACAGCGAAAACACCGCCGACCTGGGCGGCCTCTCCCGCGCGCTGGAGGCAGTGGCCGCGCTGCCTGTACCGGCATGTACATCCCGCCGGATCAACGCGCGACAATTTGGCAGCGCGCCGCATGTCAAAATCCAGAAAGCGGACAATTCGAGCGCAAAAGTGCGTTTGAATTGCCCGCTTTTATGCGTGGCGCGAAAGCCTGGTGTCTACCGCGCCTTTTCACGCACCTCCTGCGCAATTTTCGAGACAATCGCCGCCAACGGCATCGTGCCCAAGTCGCCCTCCTTGCGGCTGCGCACAGCCACTGCGCCCTGTTCCACCTCTTTATCCCCCAGCACCAGCATGTAGGGCACACGCTCCATCTGGGCCTCGCGTATCTTAAAGCCTATCTTCTCGTTGCGCAGATCCATCTCTACGCGCAATCCTTCGGCCTTTAGCGCGGCCTCTACTTGCCGGGCCCACGCATCACCCCGTTCTGTGATGGTCATTACCTTGGCCTGCACCGGCGCCAGCCAAGTCGGGAAGGCCCCGGCGTACTTTTCGATCAGCAGCGCCAGGGTGCGTTCATAGCAACCGATGGATGTGCGGTGCAGCACCACGGGGTGCTTCTTCTGCCCGTCGCTATCCGTGTAGACCATGCCAAAACGCTCAGCCAACTGAAAATCTATCTGGATGGTGACCAGCGTATCCTCCTTGCCATGCACGTTACGCATCTGGATATCCAGCTTGGGGCCATAGAAGGCAGCCTCGCCCTCCGCCTCTGTGTAATGGAGGCCCATGTGCTCTAGTATGTGCTTCATCAGGGCCTGGGTGCTCTCCCACGCCTCGGGCTCGCCAATGTACTTCTCGCGGTTGTTGGGATCCCACTTAGAGAATTGGAAGCTCACATCCTCCAGCAAGCCGATGGTGTCGAGCAGATAGCGGGCCAGATCCAGACAATCCTTAAACTCTTGCTCCACCTGATCCTGGCGGCAGGCCAGGTGCCCCTCGGATATGGTGAACTGGCGCACGCGGATCAACCCGTGCATCTCACCGGATGCTTCATTGCGAAAAAGGGTTGATGTCTCGTTGTAGCGCAGGGGCAGGTCTCGGTATGAGCGGGTACGGTTGAGGTATGCTTGAAACTGGAAGGGGCAGGTCATGGGTCTAAGCGCCAGCACCTCTTCGCCCCTGGCATCCATCTCTTTATCCCCCATGACAAACATGCCGTCGTAATAGTGATCCCAGTGGCCGGATATCTTGTACAGATTGCTCTTGGCCATCAGGGGGGATTTGGTCAACAGGTAGCCGCGCTTCTCCTCTTCATCCTCCACAAAGCGCTGCAAAAGCTGCACGATGCGCGCGCCCTTGGGCAGCAAGATAGGCAACCCTTGGCCGATCACCTCGGATGTGGTGAAGAGCTCAAGCTCGCGCCCCAGCTTGTTGTGGTCGCGGCGCTTGGCCTCTTCCAACTGGGCCAGGTAGGCATCCAGCGCCTCCTGGCTGTCAAACGCCGTGCCAGAGATGCGCTGCAGCATCGTGTTTGTTTCACTGCCCCGCCAGTAGGCACCGGCCACCTGCAGCAACTTGAAGGCCTTCACCCTGCCGGTGGAGGGCAGATGCGGCCCTGCGCACAGATCCACAAAATCTTCCATCTTGTAGAAGGATAGCTCCTCCCCTTCAGGCAGATCTTCTATCAGTTCCACTTTGTAAGGCTCGCCCTGCTCCCGCATCAGGGCAATGGCCTCGGCCCTGGGCAGCACAAAGCGCTCAAGTCGCGCGTTGCGTTTGATGATGCGGGCCATCTCCTTCTCCAGCGCGGCCAAATCCTGGTTGGTAAAAGGCTGGGGCACATCAAAGTCATAATAAAAGCCGTTCTCTATGGCCGGGCCGATGGCCAGCTTCGCATCCGGGAAAAGCGTCTTTACCGCCTGGGCCAGCACATGGGATGCCGTGTGCCGCAGCACCCGGCGGCCTGCCTCATCCGCAAAGGTGAGGATGCGCAGCGCCGCCCCATCCGGTACCTGCTGCCACAGGGGCTGCACTTTGCCATCCACATCCGCGGCCAAAGCATCCTTCTTCAACTGCTGGCTCAGTTGCCCGGCGATGTCCAGGGCACTGACGCCATCCGGAAACTCCCGCTCCCCATCCTGTAAACGTACGCGCATTGCTTCCTCCTCCGCTTCTCATCATGAAAATAAAAACAACAAAGCGCCCACCCCGGAAGGGGCGAGCGCAAGCCCGCGGTTCCACCCTTATCTGTAACTCTGGCGGGGGCTGTATCGCGCCCCCATGCGCGCCGATCCGGGGGTGGTCTTGGGCCGCCTGCCCGGCACGCGTTCGCAGCCTGTGGCGCGTGCTCTCTTGCGGGTTACGGTCGGCTTACTCTTCCCCATCCTCTCGGGCGAAGTCTGTATGGCATTGTGCCTTGGGTATGGGGTAAGTATACGGCACAGGGGTTTGAGATGTCAAGCAAAAGCGGTTTAAGCCAGGGCAAGAGCATTTACTTTTCAGGGAGGAAAGAATATGGTAAAGTAATTCCGGTGATAAAAAATGGATATAAACAAGCTAAAAGAAGAACTGCATGGGGTGCCAGACCCACGGCG
>JAITTS010000100.1 GCA_031286995.1 Oscillospiraceae bacterium | reverse complement strand
CGTCTGCCGGAATGATGTACCCCGCCGGAACGGGGCCGGAAAGCGCGGCCACCAGGGAACCGCCCGCATTCGCCGTCTCCGCGGAGGCAGATTCACCCGCTTCGGTGACGGTGATGGTGGCGCGTATCATACCCATCCAGCAACTGTAGCGAACCGTACCAACCCGCTGGGGTGTGAACTCAATGATGTTTTCACCCGTCTTAAAGGCGTACTCTATGTCGTATTCCGGGATGAAGATGCGGTTATTGCAGCCGTTGATGCTGCCCTTGGGCGCATCAATCACCCATTTGACCGGCGTGCCCACCCGCACGGTAATATCAGGGTAGCGCCCGGATGAGAGGGTGCTGCTGACGACTTGTTTGCCATCCACGACGGGGGCGCTGGGCGTATCCGCCATGCCGCCCGATAGGGTTCCCCACTGGTTCCAAAACACCAGGGATAGGATGGCCACGCCCACGGCGGCGACCGTGCAAAACGCCCTATACAGCGGCTTGCGAAAGGGGATGCTGCACACCACGCCCACCGCACAGAGCGCGGCAACGGCCGGCAAAAGCAGATCCGGCGGCAAAAGGCCCGACAAGCTGCCACCCTGAGAGAGCATGGCCAGGCCCAGCGCCACCACCAGCACCGCGCCCACGCTCATCACTGTTTGCGTAAACCTTTTGCCCAGCGCCGAAACGGCGGAGCCCAGCCCCAGCATCAGCGGCACGGTGCCCAGGCTGAAGAAAAGCATGGAGAACGCCCCCACCAAGGGATTGCCGGATGCCAGCGCCACAATCTGCATAGATTGCAGCGGGCCGCAGGGCATCAGGCCGTTGAGCAGGCCGACGATCAGCGGGCTGCGGTTGCCGGCCTTTTCCCCGCCCGCGTTGCGGGTGAACATCCTTGGCAGCCTGGGGGTCAGCCTGCGCAGCCATGGAAAGATGCCCAGCATGTTCAGCCCCATGATGACCATGAACGCGCCGGCCAGCAACTTGAGCGCCCCTTGCAGTAGGTTGGGCAGCCCTGCCTTCGAGCCGCTACCAAAGAGTAGCCCCACAAAGCCCAAAATAAAACCAATGGCCGTGTAGGCGATCACCCGGCCCAGGTTGTAAAGAAGCGGCGGCGCAAAGGCAGCGAAGCGGCTGTGCTTGGCGGCGGGCGCGTCACCCTGCGGGATGCACTGCGAGAGATTGATGCCGCCGCACATGGCGACGCAGTGTACCGAGGTGATCAACCCGATCACAAAAAGCATACCGTAGCCCATGCGGGTATCCGCCAGTTGGCTTGGCGCCAGCAGATTCAATACGCCAAACTGCTGCAGCAGCACATAGAGGGAGAGGATGAGCACCAGTGTGCCCACCATGCGGCCGGTGCGCGGCCCCTGCCGCTCACCACCGGGGAGCACGCTGTAATCCAGCTTTTCGATGACGGCGGCAATATCCCGCAGGGAGATGATATCCGTGTCATAGCTGATATCCGCCGTGCCCGCGCTGTAACTGACTTGCGCGCTCTTGATGCCGGCAGTGTTGCGCAGCTTTTTTTCAATTTTGTTTTGGCAGTTTACACAGGTCATGCCACCGATGTGCAGCCGCCCTGTTCTGACAATTGACTGCATGTCCGCCCGCCTCCCTTGTCCGCGTTTTTTGCCGCCCTGCGCCAAGCATACATGCGAGTTGTGTGGAAATGATGTGATTTTGGCGCATTTGGATATTTTCTTTGCCTCTGTCACAGGGGATCGCTTGATTTGGCTCGTGCAGCGGCTGCCCTTGCGCCCGCAGGTCATGCTCTCTTCTGTACCGTCATCCGGGCCAAGCATCCCTGAATGGCCTGTTGAGCATGCCGCCACAGTGACGTGTGCATCCTGCCTGCCGCGCTCAGTGTAGCAAACAGATTTGTGATTTTTATGTGATTTTAAAATTTGCGCAGCGGTTTTGGCGGTAGAACATGCCTTTACTTTTCGCGGTGAAACCATTATAATACACACCACAGTCTGCGCCGTGGGAAAACGTGAGGCGCCAAAGGTTTGCAAGGGAGTGCGCGGTATCATGAAACAGATGTTTTTCGGGCGCGCGGATGCCCGGCGATTGGTGACGCTGGCGTTGCTCCTGGCGGTGATGCTGGTGCTGGCCTACACACCTCTGGGTTTTATTGCCATCGGGCCATCGGTCTCCGCCACGCTTACATTTCTGCCTGTCCTCATCGGCACGCTGTGTGAGGGGCTGGGGGCCGGGCTGCTGTTGGGGCTGTGCTTTGGCATCATCAGCCTGCTCAAGGCGCTCGCCCCTGTGGGTGTGCTGGATGTGCTGTTTTTAAACCCCCTGGTGTCGGTGTTGCCGCGCCTGTTGATTCCATGCGGAACGTGGGGAGCATACAAGGGGATGCGCTTGCTGCGCCCCGGCCGCGGCGACCTGCTGCTGGCCTGGGCGGGCGGCGCGCTGGCAGGCGCGCTGACCAACACGGTGGCCGTGCTGGGCATGCTGTGGCTGTGCAGAGGCGCGCAGGCGGCGGCCAATCTGGGCATTGCGCCCGGGGCGCTGGCCGGCGTGATGGGGGCCATTCTGCTCAGCAACGGCGTGCCGGAGGCCGTTTGCGCGACCATCCTGGTGCCGGTGATCGTGCGCATTTTGTCACGCGCGGGCCTGGCGCGCATGGCACACCCCACGGCCAAGTAGAGGTGGCATGCTGCCGCCCCCACTCAAGGAGGGTCTCGTATGCTCTTGACCATGGATATCGGCAACACCAACATCAAGATCGCCCTCTTCCGCGGGCAGGATTTGGCGCAATATTGGCGCATCTCCACAGACTCGGGCCGCACATCCGACGAGTACGGCATACTGCTGGCCAGCCTGTTCGGTCACTGCGGCCTGACCCTGGGCGAGGTGGACGGCATCATGATCTCGTCGGTGGTGCCCACGGTCAACTTTACCATAGAGCACATGTGTGACATGTACTTTGGCCTGGAGCCCCACTTTTTAACCCCGGATACCTCCACGGGTATCCGCATCTGCTATGAAAACCCGCGGGAACTGGGCTCGGATCGTATCGCCAACGCAGTGGCGGCCTACACGCTCTACGGTGGCCCCTGTATCTTTATCGACTTTGGCACCGCCACCAGCTACGGTGTGGTGACCGCTCGCGGCGAGTTTGCGGGCGGCGCCATCGCGCCAGGCATCAAGCTCGCCGCAGAAGCCCTGGTCAACGGCGCGGCGCGCTTGCCCAGGGTAGAGCTGCAGAAGCCGGATGCCACCATTGCCCGCACAACGGTCAGCAACATGCAATCCGGCCTCATCTACGGCTACGTGGGCTCTGTGGATTACCTGGTGACGCGCATGAAGCAAGAGATCGGCGACCCGGCCACCCGGGTGATCGCCACCGGGGGCATGGCGCGCCTGGTGACGCCGGAATCCGCCATGATAGACCAGATAGACGGGTTGCTGACGCTGAAAGGCCTGCGCATCGTCTATGAGCGCAGTGCCGGGGAGAGAAAAAGCGAATGAAGCGGGTAACGATTGGCTTTTTGGGCTGCGGTAACGTGGGCAGCGGCGTATGGAACCTGCTGGAGGATATCGCCCCCCAGATAGCCCACCGGGAAGGGCTGGCCTTCACCGTTAAAAAAGCGTTGGTACGCGACGCAGGCAAGGCGCGGGGCGCGCAGGTGCCGCTGGATGTATTGACCCAAGACCCCGCCCAGGTACTGGATGACCCGGGTATAGACGTGGTGATGGAATTTATGGGCGGGGAGCAGCCCGCCACAGACTACCTGCTGCGCGCCCTGGCCAACGGCAAGAGCGTTGTGACGGCCAACAAGATGGCCTTGGCCGCCAACTGGCACCTTTTGCAGGCGCAGGCCCAAGCCCACGGCAGGGGCCTGTACTACGAAGCCGGCGTGTGCGGTGCGGTGCCCATCATCCGCGTGCTGGCGGATTCTTTGCAGGCCAACCGGGTGAACAAGCTGCTGGGCATCATCAATGGCACCACCAACTACATCCTCACCCGCATGGCGCAGGAAGGCAAGAACTACGAGGATGTGCTCTACGACGCCCAGCGCCTGGGCTTGGCCGAACCCGATCCCACGGCAGATGTGGAGGGGTTTGACGCGGCGTACAAGCTATCCATCCTCTCCTCGCTGGCCTTTCACGCGCACGTGCCGGTGACGCGCATCTATCGCGAGGGTATCACAAACATCACCGCCCAGGATGTGGCCTACGGCCAGCAGATGCACCTAACGCTAAAACTGCTGGCCGTGGCCAAGCGGGATGGGCAACTTGTGCAGGTGCGGGTGCACCCTGCCTTTGTGCCGGATGACCATCCCCTGGCCGCTGTATCCGGTGCGTTTAACGCGGTGTTTTTGCAGGGTCACGCCTGCGGGGATATGATGCTCTACGGCAAGGGCGCAGGGGATATGCCCACCGCCAGCGCCATGGTATCTGATCTGGTGCAGGCCGCCCGCGCCACGCCCCACCGGCATCCTACCTTTGCCAACCAGGCGCAAGCCCCGGCGGACTTGAATTTTGACTGCGACTGGGCCAGCGTGTACTTCATCCGCCTCTGCGCGGTTGACCGCCCCGGTGCGCTGGCCGCCATCGCGGGATGTTTTGCTGACAGAGGGGTGAGCATCGCATCCATGATGCAAAAATCCACGGTGGTGGATGGACGGGTCTCCCTGGTGTTTGTGACCCACCAGGCCCACGAGCAATCGGTGATGCGCGCGCTGCGTGAACTGGATCCGGCGGTAGCGGCACTGGGCAGCGTCATCCGGGTGGAAGGGCTGGAGAGCTAGCGACCCCCATGCATCCAATGTCCGCAGCGCCAGATGAAAATTTTATCATTCATTGCAAATAATTTGTTAATTTTTTCAAAACAATGATTATTAATTTGTAAACGCACGAAATACTTTCTAACCGCCTACATATGGGTAAGCTGTTTTCAACTCGCGAATCCATCAACCAATCGACCGGGAGACAAAGCGATAAAACAGGCTTGGTATTTGCGCCAGCTTTTTACCGGTTTTGCGAATCGCCGTTTCCATGCCATCTTTGCGCACAGCGCATCCAAAGCCCCTGATTTTCCGCGGAACAAATGTGATCATCCGGCCCAGCTGATAGGACTTCGATGCAATGATCTTGTTGGTGGCATAGCGTTCACCGTCACGCCAAGCATTGTCCAAATCCTGCTGGGTCAGCGGCCGCCTGCGGATTTTCCTAATTTGCCATGCCAGGTTGTCTGCCAGTGGGAGGGATTCTTTCGGCACGTGTTCTTGCATGAGCAGGTAGAAATCCGCACAAGGCATCGTGCGCATCTGACATATGCGGTTCCATTCGTCTTTTTTGTATTTTCTTGGTTCATTCGCGTGCAAACAAACGCTCAAACGTTCAAAACCGTCATCAAGCATCCTGTCAAAAATAGAATTGAAGGCATCGTAGTGTTTGACTGTTTGGCGCAATGCATGATGGACAAGGGATATGACCAGATCCTCGTAGCTGGCATGAAAGGTCTCTAGCAATCCGCGCTTTTCCAGCTCGTCGTGGATCTTCTCCAGCGCGCGATAGAAGCACAGCGGGTCTTTATGTAGCTGGCTTTGGAGGGAACTCTTTACCTTTGTTCTGTGATTGAGCAAGCACTCATCCAGGATCGTGATCCGTTCAGCGCAGGCAAAAGCCATACGCACAAAGTATTGATCGTTAAAATTAGTTAAATTTTGGAATTCAATCTGATTCTGTTCAATGAAATTTCGCAAAAACAGCTTGTTCCACGGCGCAGCGGTCCAGAAGATGAAAACATAGTCACTGATCTCTCTGGCGGAGAAAGGATCGTTGCCCGGCAAGTCCTCCGTCTTCACGGCCCAGCGTTGTTCAGCCGCCTTCTTTTTTTCATTGTCATAGACGGCAAAACGGAACATGCAAATATCTGATCGCCGTGCCTCTGCCTGTTGGAAGGCGAGCCCCAGCATGGCCGGTTCATAGAAATCATCGGGATCCAGAAAAAGCAGATACTTGCCCCGCGCGTACTGCATGCCATTGTTGCGCGCAGCGCCGGCAGACTGGTGCTCCTGTCGCAACAGCCTGATCCTTGCATCCTGCTCCGCATAACGCGCAATGATCTCGGTGGAATAATCTGTTGATGCATCATCCACAAAGATCATCTCAAAATCAGCGAAGTCTTGTCTTTGCAGGCTGTCGATGCACTCCGGAAGGAAGCGGGCCACATTGTACACAGGCAGCACGACGGAGATGGCCGGCTCTTTCTGCAAGGCGTTGACGCACTGCTCAGCCTCATCCTGAGGGGCGCTGTTGCGCAACGGAATTGAGGAGAGCCACGGCTTCCGGCTCTGGGTGACGATCTGCGCGTACGCGTTCCGTTCCGCATCGCTGAGTAGCCATGCGCCGGGAAAGCCTGCTGCGCCATAGCCCTTCAGAAACCCATCATTGAACCTGCTCAGGATTGTGTCTTGATCCATCTGTGCTTTGCAGCCGTTCAAATTGTAGGCGCAGAGAATGATGGCCGCGTTCATGAAGCTCTTTTCAAGCCGCTTGTACACGCCATGCGACACTAAGCTGTCTTTCGTGATCTTCAGGGTATCAATAAACAAGCCGCTGCTTCCCTGTCTGTTGTGTTCTAGGTTTGCCGGCACATCGCTGCGATAGTGATAGAATGGTTTTTCCCTATCAGTGATCGAGACCCTATCAGCCAAAGCCAGAACCAGGAATGCAAAAAGAATATCCTCCGAATGGCGGAATGGCGCAAAACGAATGTGATATTTTTGCACCAGCGCGCGTGAACAGAACTTGTTGTGTATGTTTGGTGCGGTGATATTGAAGATCTTGTCGGACCATGTTTTGCTTGAGAAGACAGGATCAGGCGGAAGCATATCCAACCGCAGCGACCCGGACGCCGCCGTGAAAGAATGTGTTTGGGTGTAGAATTTATCCTCGACGAACAGCACCAGGTCACTGTCATTCTGCCGCGCCGTTGTATAGGCGATCATCAAAGCATTCGGATCGATAAAGTCGTCCGCATCCACAAAGCAAAGGTAGTCGCCCCGGGCCACTTCGATGCCCCGGTTGCGCGCCTCGCCCGCAAAGATATGCTTCAAGTGCAGGATGCGCACACGGTCGTCACGGCTCGCATAGTCTTCCAATATTTTCTTGCTGTGATCCGTGGAACCGTCATCCACACAGATCACCTCAATATTTTGCAGCGTCTGTGTAAGGATGCTATCCATGCAGTCGTGCAGATATTGTTCGGCATTGTAGACCGGGACGATGACAGAGACCTTCACTTGGCCATAGTCTACCGCCGCGTCAAAGGGGTTGGGCTTTATGGTGGCAAAGATATATTGGCTGTATAGCGTTCGTTTTGCAAGATCTCGGTCGGTGAGCAGCTTGGCAAGCTCCGTATCGTCAATCGTTTGCACTAGATTTTTGATCTGGCGTTCTACCGAAAACAAAACCGAGCGAATCGCTCTCTCGGTTCTTTCATTAAAGCTTCTGCCCGTGCAGAAATGGATCATTGCATCCAAGGAAATGCAGAGACCTCGTAGGTGCTGTGCTGAGGGCCTGCTGGTTATGATGGAATTTTCAACCAATGTGCGTACACACAGTTTTTCTCTCAACTGTGCGACACGTTCTGCCTGGAGCAGACACATGAAAGTAAAGGCGTTATCCTCATGCAGGATCCCAGGAATAAAATGAAGATTGTTCCTTCTCAAAAATTCGTGCTTATACAAGGCGCACGTAACAGGGCATTGGTAGCTGTTGCCTTCGACCAGCATCCGCAACATTTCCGGGCCGGTGACCATCTCTTCGCAGGCAACCTTGTTCGTACAGTATGCTTTCCGGCGATCCTCCATATCTTTCAGCTTTTCCCCGGCAAGGTTCAATAAGCTAAACTGCATGTAGACCATGTCCAGATCCTGCTCGACAGCTTTATTGTACAAACATTTAAGGGCTTGCTTTTCCAGCATATCATCCGCATCAAGAAAACTGATATATTCGCCCTGGGCAAGTTCCATGCCGACATTTCTTGTTACGGAAAGCCCGGCGTTTTCTTGCGAATACATACGAATGCGGCTATCTATCCTGGCGTATTTTTCTATGAGCGGTAAAGAGGAATCCGTCGATCCGTCGTTTATCACGATGATCTCAATGTCCGACAGCTCCTGCTCAAGAACAGACTCCATCATCGCGGGGATATATTCTCTTTTGTTGTATACGGGTACGATTACTGTCACCTTCGGCATTGACTGTCTCCTTAATACGCGTTTGTTTAAGTTACACGGGCATGGGCCAAGCTGTTGCTTTAGGAGGCGGAATACAGCTTAAACTGTTAAATAGCCTACTTTTTAACAGCAACTTTTATAAATTACTGATCGGTTTCAATATTATCATATATTCTATTGGTTGTACAAATTAATAGTCATTGTTTTGAAAAATTTAATAAATTATTTGAAATTAATGATAAAATTTTCATATTTTGTATTTTATATCCGTTCGCATTGTGTCTCACATACACCGCAGGGGCTGCTGTCAAAAGGTAGACATTTTGACAGCCCAGTTTATCGCTGTTTCTCGTGTTTGCAGCGGTGTTCGCGAAGAAGGCGATAGAAAGTAGACTCACTGATGTTTCTGCATTCTTCAAGCACTTTTGACAGTGCAATCTGCTTCTTGTCCCATTGCCGGATGAGTGTCCCGAAGTGTGCCGGAGCAGGCTTCGAGGGCCTGCCGAACCTTACGCCATTGGCTTGCGCGGCGGCTATTCCGGCGGCCTGACGGGCCTTGATATTGTTTCTCTCGTTCTCAGCGCAGAATGAAAGCACCTGCAAAATCAAATCGGCGATGAACGCACCGAGCAGATTTTTCTCGCGGCGGGTGTCGAGCAAAGGCATATCCAGAACGACAACATCCGCGCCGATCTCTTTCGTGATTATGCGCCACTGGTTCTGAATTTCCTCGTAGTTCCGTCCGAAGCGGTCAATCGAGAGAACATAGAGTACATCGCCGCGTTCCAACCGCTCAGTGAGTGACCGGTAAACGGGGCGGGCGAAGTCCTTGCCGGACTGCTTGTCCACATAAATATTCTGTGCCGGCACGCCGGCGTTCGTTAGTGCAATAAGCTGCCTTTCTAAATGCTGGTCGATAGCTGAGACCCTTGCATAACCGAGCACCGTGCCGATTGCGGTTGTTTGCATAAATTTTCCTCCGTAGTTGTTATCATTTTCAAATAGCTGTATCATAACAAAAAAACGCTCCTCCGCATTGGGCGAGGGCGGAGGATCGGCCAAAACAATCATCTTGTGATACAATAAGGGCATGAAGAAGACAATGC
>JAITTS010000020.1 GCA_031286995.1 Oscillospiraceae bacterium | reverse complement strand
TCAAGTACCTAGAGCAGATCATTCAGCGCCTGTGCAGCGCGGGGTTGGTCAAAAGCCTGCGAGGCTCGCAGGGCGGCTACATGCTCCCCCGCGATCCGAAGACCTACACCGCAGGGGATATTTTGCGCGCCATCGAAGGCAACCTGGCCCCTATCGCTTGCCTGGAACAAACCCCCAATCCGTGCGAACGCTACAGCATCTGCCCCGCCGTGCGTTTTTGGGAGGGACTGTACGAGACTATTGAAGGCTATGTAAATGCCATCACGCTGCAAGATCTGGCGGATCACCAGCCCGTGGCCAGCGCCATTGATTTTTCCATTTAAAGCAACTGGACTTCGCATAAAATGCAGGATTATCTGATTTCTTCCTGCGTTTTTATATTTTTTTGTTAAAGCCCTTGACATTTCTCTCTGTATCTTGTAGTATTGTCGCAAGCAATGGCGCTGTATCACGCAAGTGATGTGGCGCTTTTGTTTTTGGAAATTGCATTTTATAGGAGGAGGGATTGGTATGGAATTTTCGGGTCTCAATACGATGTGGACATTGGTAGCCGCTGCGCTGGTGTTCTTTATGCAGGCCGGGTTCGCCATGGTAGAGACCGGCTTTACGCGCGCCAAGAACGCCGGCAACATCATCATGAAAAACCTGATGGATTACGCCATTGGTACGCCGCTGTACTGGTTGGTAGGTTTCGGCATTATGTTTGGCGGATCCGGCCTGCTGGCGGGGGGGTTTGACCCCTTGGTGCGCGGCGACTATTCCGCCATATTGCCAAGCGGTATACCGCTGCCCGTGTTCCTCGTCTTTCAGACCGTATTCTGCGCCACCGCCGCCACCATCGTATCTGGCGCCATGGCGGAACGCACCAAATTTCTCGCCTACTGCTTGTACAGCGCCGCCATCAGCCTGATCATCTACCCCATATCCGGCCACTGGATCTGGGGCGGCGGCTGGCTGGCACAGCTAGGCTTTCACGATTTTGCCGGCTCCACGGCGGTGCACATGGTAGGCGGTGTGGCCGCGCTGATAGGCGCCAAGATACTGGGGCCTCGCATCGGCAAATACAACAAGGACGGTACACCCAACGCCTTCCCCGGGCACAGCCTGACACTGGGCGCGCTGGGCGTATTCATTCTGTGGTTCTGCTGGTTCGGGTTTAACGGCGGCTCCACCGTTTCTATGGAAGGCGATGCCATCGTTTCCGCCGGGCACATCTTCGTCACCACCAACCTAGCCGCAGCCGTGGCTACAGTGACGGTCATGATCTTTACCTGGCTGCGCTACAAGAAGCCGGATGTATCCATGACGCTTAACGGCTCCCTGGCCGGCCTGGTGGCCATTACGGCGGGCTGTGACATGGTCAGCCCCGCAGGCGCTGCGGTCATTGGCATCATTGCCGGTTTTGCGGTGGTGTTCAGCATTGAGTTTATCGACAAAAAGCTGAAGATTGATGATCCGGTGGGCGCTATCGGCGT
Organism: Oscillospiraceae bacterium; assembly: GCA_031286995.1. GTDB lineage: Bacteria > Bacillota > Clostridia > Christensenellales > Aristaeellaceae > JAITTS01. Next base: position 5,038 of record JAITTS010000020.1, on the reverse strand, counting down.
ACACGGCGTATGCGGCGCGCTGGGCACATTGCTTGTCGGCCTGTTTTCTACCAGCGGGGGGCTTCTCTACGGCCACGGCTTCAAGCTGTTAGGCATACAGGCACTGGGCGTGGTGAGCGTGGCTGCCTGGGTGGCAGTCACCATGTCCGTATTGTTCTGGGTATTGAAGAAGACCGTGGGCCTGCGCGCCACTGCCGAGGAAGAGATTAAGGGCCTGGATATCACCGAGCACGGCCTGGTATCATCCTACGCGGATTTCATGCCCACTGCCGCCGGCGCACTGCTCTCCGCGCCTGCCCTGGGCGCCGGCCAGCCCGGCGAGGTAGAGATTATCCGCCGCGAGCTCGCCGTGCCATCCGGTGAAAGCAAGGATGACGCGGTCATCAGCAAGGTCTCCATTCTCTTCAACCCCGCCCATCTGGAGCGGATGAAGCAGTGCATGAACAATGTGGGCATTACCGGCATGACCGTGACCAACGTGATGGGCTGCGGCCTGCAAAAAGGGCGCACGGATTACTACCGCGGCATCAAGATAGAGGCGCTGGATCTGCTGCCCAAGCTGCAGATGGATATTGTGGTGACATCGGTGCCTGTGGAGACCGTGATCAAGACCGCCGAAGAGGTGCTGCGCACCGGCCACATCGGCGACGGCAAGATCTTTGTCTACACCGTGAAGGATGTGGTGAAGATCAGCACCGGCGAGCGCGGCTACGCGGCTATGCAGGGCACGGATGTGTAAGCGCGTTGCGCAAAAGGGGTGGGGCCGCGAAGCAGTCGCGCCCCACCCTTTTTTGTACTTGTATGAACGGACAAAATCCCGCCCAAGCTATAGGCCAAGGAGGGGATGCACATGGCCAAATACCCAAACCTGAAAGCCCTGTTGCGGGATGATCCGCAGGCGCTGGCCTACTTTGCTGCGCTGCCCCAATACGTGCGCGAACATGTGGCTGCCCGGGCCGAGGAGGTCAACTCTCTGGATTCCTTAAAGAGCCACGTGGCCAATGCCACCAAGGGCGACGATTGAACCTGTGCGCTATTGCACGGGCAGGCTGGCCGTCAGGCGCAGCAGCGTCACCCGCGGGCCATTGAATAAGCGGAAAGGGATGCTGTAGGCATGGGATACCCCCAGGCCCGGGCTGACAAATTGTGTGACGCCGCCCACCTGCATCAATCCCTGGGTCACCGCATCCCCCGGCAGCCATCCACGCCCGGACAGGCCTCTTTCCGGCACGTAGAGGGGACCAAGAAAGGGCAGGCGCACCTGCCCGCCGTTGTAGTGCCCAGCCAACACCAGATCCAGCTGCCGGGCATAGGGGGATGCATTGGCTGGCGACGCCCAATTCTGCAGGCCGCGCACAAAGTCGCCCTGCAGGGGGTGATGCACCAGGGCGATGTACAGGTCTCCCTGGTTCATCTGCTCTCTGGCCGCGCGCACGCGGTTGATCACATCCAGCTGGTAGTTGAGCGCCCGCATACGCGCCTTGATGCCCGCAAGCTGCGCGTTGCCGCCTGCTTGATCCCGCTGAATCTGGTTGCGATAGCTCTGCTCCGCCGCATCCATATCCAGGCTGAGTTGCGATTCGAGCAAAATCCACACCGTATGCCCCCCTACGGACAGGGGCCGGGGGGCATCCAAATAAGTTGCTCCATGACGCTGCGCGCCGGAAATAAATTCTGCCAGCACATCATTGGAATAGTGGGGTTCGCTGATGACCGCCTGCGGATCCTCATCACCCAGTATAAAAAAGACGGGCACGCCGGGCCGCAGTGCATCTATCAACTCGTAAAAGGGGTAAGGATCCTCATCCTGTCCTATCATATCCCCTGTGATACACACTACCTGGTAGCTGCGATCCCGCAGGGCCGATTGCAGGGCGCTCTGCGCGGGCCCAAAGCGCTTGCCATGCAGATCGGATATGTGCAAAATGGTGTATCCCTCAAAAGCCCTGCCCATGCCTGGGATGGTGACACTGACCGTCTCCACTCGCAACAAGTTGTTATCGATCGCGGTGTAGATCCCCAACCCGCCCAACAGCAGCAACAGCGTCAAAAAAAACCATGCGCCGGGCAGCCGGCGCGCGCGTTGATCCGCAAACATGCTGCGGTTGCTCTGCCGGGTATGCATGCGCACCGATACGCGGCGGGAAACGGAGCGGGTGCGTCCACTGGATCGGTACGGTGGTTGATTCATATGTTGCCTCTATACGCATCGCGCGCAAGGCGCGGTCATTTGGTGAAAAAACCTTCTCCACAAAAAAAATGCGGCAATTATGACAAGATTCTGCCACAACTTTCCTGTACAATAGATATTATAAAGCGAAGCGCGGCATCCTTCAACGGTAATCTTTCAAAAAACACTTGTAATTTGTTCCAATTTATCGAAACAGCACGAACTCTCCGCGAACGAACATAGATTTTTTCGACAGCATTCGCGCATCCTTGCCATGTGCAACGGGGACAAGCTGTGATATACTGTATACGCAAACGACGGCCACCGTACGCAAGGAGGAGCCATGCCCAAGACAAAGACCGCCTACGTGTGCAACCAGTGCGGGTACGAAACCCCACGCTGGCTTGGCCGTTGCCCGGAATGCGGGGAATGGAACACGCTTGTGGAGCAGACCGCCGTGCCTGCCGCCCCGGCCAAGGCGGCAAAGCGCCCGGCCGGTACAGGCGCTGTGGCTTTGCCCCTGGGTGATATACCCGAGGATGGGCAGTTGCGCGCATCCACCGGCATAGGTGAGCTGGATCGTGTATTGGGCGGGGGCGTGGTGGAAGGATCGCTGGTGCTGGTGGGCGGCGACCCGGGCATCGGCAAATCCACACTGTTGCTGCAAGCCAGTGCCTCTCTGGCCGCAGGGGGCGGCCGCGTGCTGTACGTAACGGGGGAGGAATCTGCCCGGCAGGTCAAAATGCGCGCCCAGCGGCTGGGCCTATCCGCTCAGGGATTATACGTGCTGGCTGAAAACGCTATGGATAGCCTGCAGGAACGCACCGAAAGCCTGGCGCCCGCCTACATGGTGGTGGATTCTATCCAGACCATGTACAAACCGGATCTGGCATCCGCGCCGGGCAGCGTATCGCAGGTGCGCGAATCCGCCGCCGTGCTGATGCGCATGGCCAAGACCACCGGCTGCGCGGTGTTTCTGGTGGGCCACGTGACCAAGGAAGGCGCCATCGCAGGGCCCCGGGTGCTGGAGCACATGGTGGATGCGGTGCTCTACTTTGAGGGCGACCGGCAGCACGAGTACCGGGTGCTGCGGGCGGTAAAGAACCGCTTTGGTTCGGTAAACGAGCTGGGCATCTTTCAAATGAGCGACCGGGGCATGGCGGAGGTGCCCAACCCATCCGAACTGCTGCTGGCCGCCCGCGCCAGAGATGTGGCCGGTTCCGCTGTGTGCTGTGCCGTAGAGGGCACCCGCCCCATGCTGGTAGACGTGCAGGCCCTGGTGGCCCAGACCGCCTACGGTAACCCGCGCCGCACCACCAACGGTTTTGATGCGGGCCGCCTGGCTCTGCTGTTGGCCGTGCTGGAAAAACGGGCGCGCCTGCCTCTGTATAACCAGGATGTGTACATCAACGTAGCCGGGGGGCTGGCCCTAACCGAACCTGCGGCGGATCTTCCCCTGTGCGCGGCGGTTGCTTCCGCCTTGCGGGATATCCCTACCCCCGCAGACTGGGCGATGATGGGCGAGGTAGGGTTGGCCGGAGAGGTGCGAGCCATCGGCCAAGCTGAACGGCGGCTGGCGGAGTGCTTGCGCCTGGGTTTCACCACCTGCGTGTTGCCCAGGGAGAACGTGCGCCGCCTGCGCGCGCCGGATGGCTTGAAGCTTTACGGCGTGGATACGCTGGCGGAAGCGCTGGCCATTTTGCTTGGCTAGGCAAGGGACGTGGTGGCCCGCGGTCACGGACATACTGATAGCAAAATTTAAGCAGTGATGAGGGGGATTTACAATGTCCAACCAAGAGAACGCGAGGATCAAAAAATGGCTGCGCTGGATCGTGACGCTGTGCGGCAGCGTGCTGGGCGCGTGCGTGGCCGCACTGCTTCTGCGCCTGATGGAAGGCCTGGCCCGCAGCGCGGGCAGACCCATGCCCAGCGCCCGCCTGGCGCTGGCCATCTACGGCGTACTGACCGTCGTGGCCTTCTTTTTGTCCTACATACTGGCCACCCGCATTCTTCAAGGTTTTCGCCGCATGGTCACCCGCATAGAGCGCAAGCTGGATGACACGCCCATGTTGCAGGTGCTGACCGGCGCCCTGGGGCTGCTGATGGGCCTGGGCATCGCGGCGCTCATCTCCACGCTCTATCACTTTGGGGAACCCACGGTGCTCATGGCCATCCTCTCAGCCGTCACCTACGCGGTGCTGGGGTACCTGGGCGCCTCCATCACCACCCGCCGCTGGCGGGAGTTTCCCCTGTTTACCTTCGGGCGGCGGGCTGAGCGCCACCGGGATCGCAGCGCCGGCATGTCCGCCGTCGTCTCCCCCGTCAAAATTCTGGATACCAGCGTCATCATCGACGGCCGCGTGTTTGATATCTGCAAGTGCGGCTTTCTGGAGGGGCCTATCACCGTGCCCCAGTTTGTGCTCGCAGAGCTGCGGCACATCGCCGACTCCAGCGATGCCTTGCGCCGGGGCCGGGGCCGCCGGGGGCTGGATATATTGCAGCGCATACAAAAAGAGCTTTCCACCCCCATCGTGGTGGATGAGACCGACTTTGACGACATTGAGGTGGATGTAAAACTTCTCAAACTGGCCCAGCAGATAAACGGCGTGGTGGTGACCAACGATTACAACCTCAACAAAGTGGCCAGCGTCACCGGGGTCAAGGTGCTCAACATCAACGAATTGGCCAACGCCGTGCGATCCGTGGTGATGCACGGGGAAGAGATGGCGGTGCAGGTGGTGCGCGAAGGCAAGGAACCCGGCCAAGGCGTGGGCTACCTGGATGACGGCACCATGATCGTGGTGGATAACGGCCGCCGCTACTTGGGCGAATCGCTGGAAGTGGTGGTGACCACGGTGCTGCAAACAT
>JAITTS010000012.1 GCA_031286995.1 Oscillospiraceae bacterium | reverse complement strand
ACCTGGTTTAGGGAAAAGTTTTTCTCGCCAAGGGTATCATTTTCTGCTATACTGCTTATATTCCAAGTGCGAGGTGACAGGATGATTCGGTAATCCGCCTTCTGGGCAAACGGGGTGGCGCGGGCCGCTCCGGGCCGGATTGTGGGTTGCCGTTTTTTGTTGCCGTGGCTGTGCCATGGCGCGCGCATGCGGCCCCTTTCCGGCGTGAAAGGGGTCTTTTGATTTGCGTGAGAGGGGGAGCTTTGTTTGTCTTTGATCAACATCAGCCATTTGAGCTTTTGCTACGAGGGCAGCTATGATCCGGTGTTTGAGGATGTATCCTTTCAGATTGATACGGATTGGAAGCTGGGCTTCTGCGGCCGCAACGGCCGGGGTAAAACCACGTTTTTGCGCCTGCTGCAGGGTGTGTACCCCTGTGGGGGCGCTATATCCGCCAGTGTGCGTTTCACGTACTTCCCTTATCCAGTGACAGAGCCGAACCGAATGACGCTGGATATCCTGGCCGAGCTGACCCCGCACGCTGCCCAGTGGCAGGTGGAGCGGGAGCTTTCTAAGCTGGATATGCCGCCCGATGCCTTGTATCGCCCTTTTGATACCCTATCCAACGGAGAACGCACCAAGGCGTTGCTGGCCGCGCTGTTTTTGAGCCCGGATCATTTTTTGCTGATAGATGAGCCGACCAATCATTTGGATGGTGAGGCCCGCGGCACCGTGGCGCGCTACTTGAGCGGCAAGAAGGGCTTCATCCTCGTCTCTCACGATCGTGCGTTTTTGGATGCCTGTGTGGATCACATTCTCTCCATCAATCGCACTGATATCGAGGTGCAGAGCGGCAATTTTTCCACTTGGCATGAAAACAAGCGGCGGCAGGATGCCATGGAACAGGCGCGGCACGACCGCCTGCAAAAGGAGGCGGGCAAACTGGCCGAGGCCTCCCGGCGCGCCGCCAACTGGTCCGACAGGGTGGAGAAGAGCAAAAAGCAGCCCCAAGCATCCGGCAACAGCCCGGATAGGGGGTACATCGGCCATCAGGCCGCGCGCATGATGAAACGGGCCAAGTCCATCCAGCGCCGCCGGGATGAGGCAGTAGAGGAAAAGGCCGCCCTGTTGCGCAATGTGGAGAGCGCGGAGGGCCTTAAATTATCCTCCTTGACCTACCATAGCCCCAGGCTGGCACAACTGGATGACGTGTGCGTGGATTATGGCGGCAGGCCGGTGTGCCGGGGCATCACCTTTACCGTGGAGCGTGGGGATAGGGTGGCGCTGACAGGGCCAAACGGCAGCGGCAAAAGCTCTGTGATCAAACTGCTGCTGGGGCGAGATATTCCCCACTCGGGCAGCGTGCGCCTGGGCAGTGGCCTGGTGGCCGCCTACGTACCGCAGGATACCGACTTTTTACAGGGCAGTCTGGATGACTTTGCGGCGCGGCAGGGGGCGGATGAGAGCTTGCTCAAAACGATTCTGCGCAAGCTGGATTTTACCCGCGCGCAGTTTGATACAGACATGGCGGATTACAGCGCGGGCCAGAAAAAGAAGGTGCTCATCGCGTGCAGCCTGTGCCGGCGCGCGCACCTGTACGTGTGGGATGAGCCGCTGAACTACATCGATATCCTCTCCCGCATGCAGATTGAGGATTTGATACTGGCCCACAGCCCCACCTTGGTCTTTGTGGAGCACGACCGGGCTTTTTGTGACCGGGTGGCGACCAAGACGGTGCTTTTTGCGGAGCCCGAGGGGCGCGACAGATGACAAGCAAAAACACTTGACAGCAGCGCTCTTTCATGTATAATGAGAAAAGCGGCGGGCGCTCGCGCCCTGTTTGCTGGAGGGCTTATGGAAAAGCGCGTACAGGCCGACTGGCTGCTGGATTTTTACGGCCCTCTGCTCACCCCCAGGCAACAGACGCTGCTGCGCCTGTACTGCGGGGAGGATCTGTCTCTGGGCGAAATCGCGGCACAAGAGGGCATCTCGCGCCAGGCGGTGCACGACGCGGTGCGCCGTGGGCAAGCGCAATTGCTCGCCTATGAGGCGCGGCTGGGGCTGCTGGCCCGGCACCGCCGCCTGCAAGAGCGCGTTTCCCGCGGGGTGGCCATGCTCTCCGCGCTGCGCTCGGCACCAGAGGATCGGGCCGCTTTTCAAGAAGCGTTGGGCATATTGACGCAACTGCTGGATGATGAGGAGGGATCGGATGGCCTTTGAGGGCTTGGCGGATAAGCTGCAGGCGGCTTTTCGCAAAATTTCCTCCCGGGGCAGACTGACAGAGACCGATATCAAGCAGGTGATGCGCGATGTGCGCATGGCCCTGCTGGAAGCGGATGTCAACTACACGGTCGTCAAGGATTTTATCCAGAAGGTCAGTCAGCGGGCTGTGGGCGCGGCGGTGCTCGAAAGCCTGACACCGCAGCAGCAGGTCATCAAGATCGTGCAGGAGGAGTTGACCGCCCTGATGGGCGGGGTGAACGCCCGGCTCACGTTTTCATCCTCGCCCATCACGGTGTACATGCTCTGTGGCCTGCAGGGCGCGGGCAAGACCACCATGGCCGCTAAACTGGCGGGCTACCTGGCTCACAATGGCAAAAAACCCCTGCTGGTGGCCTGCGATATCTACCGCCCTGCGGCCATAGAGCAATTGGTGCTGGTGGGCAAGCAGGTGGGCGTGCCGGTGTTTGAGCGCGGCGCGCAAGACCCTGTGGCCACCGCGCGGGATGCGCTGGATCACGCCCGCCACTACGGCAACGACGTGGTGATTTTGGATACGGCGGGGCGCCTGCACATTGATGAGGCGCTGATGGCGGAACTGCGGCGTATCCGCGACAGCGTGCACCCGCAGGAGATTCTGCTGGTGGTGGATGCCATGACCGGCCAGGACGCGGTACAGGTGGCACAGTCCTTTCACGATCAGCTGGATCTGGCCGGGGTCATCCTCACCAAGCTGGATGGCGATGCCCGCGGTGGCGCGGCGCTTTCCGTGCGGGCGGTGACGGGCAAGCCCATCAAGTTTGCGGGCACGGGGGAAAAGCTGCAAGATATTGAGCCGTTCCACCCGGAACGCATGGCATCCCGCATCCTGGGCATGGGCGATGTGCTGACCCTGATAGAGAAGGCCCAGGAGACCCTGGTCACCGAGGAAAGCGAGGAAAAGGCGCGCAAGGTGCTCAGCGGCGAAAGTTTTACGCTGGAAGACTTTCTGGACCAGATGCAGCAACTGAAAAAGATGGGGCCGCTCTCGGGCGTGCTGGGCATGCTGCCAGGTCTGGGCAACCGGCTTAAAGGCGTGCAGATAGACGACGACGCCATGAAGAAACCCGAGGCCATCATCCGATCCATGACCCTCGCGGAGCGCGCCAAGCCCGATATTCTCAACGCCAGCCGCAGAAAGCGCATTGCCGCAGGTTCCGGCACCACGGTGCAGGATATAAATCAGCTGATCCGCCAATTTGAACAATCCCGCCAGATGATGAAGCAGATGATGGCCATGCGGCGGGGCAAAAAAGGGCGCATGCGCCTGCCATTCTGACCGGGTTGACAATCATGCTCGCATGGTTTTCATAGATCTATTTTTCACATCAAAGGAGGAATTTTCCCATGGCAGTTAAGATTCGTCTACGCAGGATGGGCATGAAGAAGAAGCCCTTCTACCGCATTGTGGTGGCCGATGCGCGCAGCCCCCGCGATGGACGCGCCATCGAAGAGATCGGTTACTACAACCCCCTGACGCAGCCCGCGGAGATCAAGGTGGATAACGACCGAGCGCAGTATTGGATGCAAAACGGCGCGCAGCCAACGGATACCGTGCGCATCTTGCTCAAAAAGAGCGGCGCCATTGAGGGTTAGGGAAGCGAGGGCAACATGGCAGAATTGATAGCGTTCATCGCGCGTAGCCTGGTGGATCACGCCGACGCGGTGACGGTGCGCGAGGTAGAGGGCCCGGAAGCCATCATCGTGGAGTTGCGCGTCGCCCCGGAGGATATGGGCAAGGTGATCGGCAAGCAGGGGCGCATTGCCAAGGCGATACGCGCTATCCTGAAGGCGGCCACGCCCAAGGATAGCAAGCCGATCTTTTTGGAGATCGTATGACACTGCAACCCTACTTGGCCGTGGGCCAGGTGCTGAAGCCCCAGGGCGTGGCGGGGGAGGTGAAGGTAAAACCGATCACCGACAACCCGGCGCGCTTTTTGGCGCTCTGTCAGGTGTTTGTGCAACAGGGTGCGGGGTACGAACCCAAGGCCGTGGCCTGCACCCGCGTGCACGATGGCTTTGTATACCTGCGTTTTGAGGGCGTGGGGGATAGGCAGGCGGCGGAGGCGCTGCGGGGCACGCTGCTGTACGTGGATAGAGCGCACGCGGTGGCCTTGCCACCTGATACGGATTTTATCTGCGATCTGTTGGGCTGTGCGGCAGAGGATGCCCAGGGCAATGCCCTGGGCGTGCTGATGGATGTGCTGCAACCAGGCCCCCACGATGTATACGTGTTGCGCACGCTGCGCGGGGAGCTGATGTTCCCCGCGCTCAAGCGCGTGGTGCTGCGGGTAGATGTGGCTGCCAAGCGCATGGTGCTGGATGCAAAAGCCCTGGCTGAGGTGGAGGTGTACAGCGATGCCCCGGTGGAAGGCTAGGGTTGAGGCCACCGCCTGTCAGCCCGCCAGCAGATCTTGGTGCTCCTTCAGGAAGCACACGAACATGTGCAGCAAGATCAGGTGCATATCCTCAATGCGCTCGTAGCTCTGCATGCGCGCCACAATGGTTGCGTCAGCCAGTTTTGCGATCTTTCCGCCATCAAAGCCCGCCAGGGCGATGATGCGTCCACACTTTTCACGGGCGTACTCACATGCGCGCACCAGGTTGGGCGAGTTGCCGCTGGCGCTGACGGCAAGGAGCAGATCGCCGGGGTTCATCAGGTTGATGAGCTGCTGGCGAAACACTTCTTCAAAGGCGATATCGTTGCCAAAGGCGGTGATCTTCTCCACGTTGTCGCTCAGAGAGATGATGCGGAAGCGTCGCCGGGGATCCTGTACGGCGTTCTTGCCAAAGTCGCACACAAAGTGATTGGCCGAGGCGGCGCTACCGCCGTTGCCTACGATGAATACTTGCTTGTCCTCCCGGTGGGCCTGCAGAAGCAAGTTGACGCAGGCGGCGAAATCCGCCGGATCGACGGCTTGAATGCTGGCGATCAGTTCTTGCCGGTAGGCATCCAGAAAATTTTGATACATGGAATCCCTCCTTGGGGCAGAGCCCCTTTTTCTTTTTGCTTTCAAATATAGCGCCCTTCGTGCCGGCAAAAGGCCACCGCCGCCGCGCCCAGCAGGCCGCCGTCATAACCCAGGGCGGTGGGCTCCACAATCAGCGTTGGGTTGGCGGATCGGTACAGCCGGGCATGCAGCGCGGTGTGCAGCGCGGGCGCAAACAGGGGAAAGGATAGGGATACCCCGCCGCCCAACACCACCTTGGCGGGGTTGAGCAAGTTGCAGGCCCAGGCCAGGCTCCTGCCCAGGTACTCGCCTTCCAGCGCGTAGGTATCCAGCGCAATCTGTTCGCCCTGCCCGGCCCGCCGGGCAATCTCCGCCGCGTCCGCGGGCAGGGGCATGCCGCCAAGCTCCGCATAGTTGCGGGCAATGCCAGGCCCGGCGGCGTGCATCTCCAGGCAACCGCGCAGCCCGCACTTGCAGGCGCGCCCGTCCTCCACCACGGTGCAGTGGCCCAGCTCCCCGGCGGTGCCGCTGGCCCCTGCGTAGAGGCGGCCTGCCAAAAACAGCGCGCCGCCGATGCCGTTGGATACGGTGATGTAGAGAAAATCATCTACATCCCGGCATGCGCCAAAGCACTTTTCGGCCAGCGCGCAGGCCTGGCCGTCGTTGTCGACGTAAACGGGCAGGCGCAACTGCTCGCGCAGCAGCGCGGCGATGGGCAGATCGCGTATGCCCGAGAAGCTGGCCTCCAGCCACAGGCCGCGGATCGGGTCGGCCAGGCCGGGGATGGTGACGCCTGCCAGTACCGGCGAGGGCAGCCCGGGGTGAGCGGCAAGCAGCGCGCGGGCCAGGGTCAGTATGTCGCGCATCACGCTGTCGACATCCAGATATTTCCACACTCGTCGCTCCCGCGCCAGCACATGGCCCGCACGATCCACCAACCCCACCATCAGCTTAGAGCCACCGATATCCACGGCCAAACAGGTGTGTGCCATGTCATGCCCCCGCCCATTCGTCATAGAGCGCCCACATCTCCGCCTGGCTGGCGGTGCCGGTGGTGCCCAGTTTGCGCACGGTCACCCCGGCGGCCAGGTTGCCGATAAAGGCGGCCTCTGGATTGGTGGCGCCGGCGCACAGGGCGCTGACAATGCCCGCGCTGCAGGCATCGCCTGCGCCGCACACATCAATGGGGCTACTTTGCGGCGCGGCGGGGATCAGGTAAGGCTGCCCCGCGTATCCGCACGCCACGCCGTGGGCGTTGCAGGTGATGAACACATCGCGCCCGCTCCGCCGCCGCATCGCATCCATGGCCGCAAATACGGCCTGTGCCGAAAAGGCGGCCTGCTCACCGTCGCCACTGGATGGCGCGGATTGGCCCGTTGCCTCGTGGTTGTTACACTTGATGATAACGTGGCGAAAGCTGTGGATGAACGCGCGGGAGTCGGCGTAGACGATGAGCTTAGGGTTCTGCCGCGCCAGCTCGCACACGGCCTCGCGCACGGCGGCGTTCACCACGCCGGTATCGGCCAGGGTCAACTGATCGAGCACGATCAGCGCATCCACCTGGTTGGCCATGACCCGCAGGCGGCGTATCAGGGCGCGCTGCAAGGCCTTGGGCGTGGGCTGATAATTCTTAAAATCCAGCCTGTTGCCCTCTACGGGCGCGCCCTGGGGCTGCAAGAACAGGGGCTTCATGTAGGTGGGGGTCACCACCGCGTGGCTGTGCAGCACATGCCCAGCATCCACCCCGAGCCGCCGCAGCGCCTGGGTCAGCTCATGGCCGTGGCCATCCAGCCCTACTAGGCTGATGGCGGCCCGATAGCCCACGCCCAGGGCTGTCAGGTTGCCCAACACCGTGCCCGCGGCCCCCGCCTCGCACCGGCTCCGGATCACCTGAAAGGCTGTGCGCCCGGTTTCCACAGAGGGTTCGTCCAGGGCAGGATCCACCGTCACCCAGCGATCCAAAAACAGGTCGCCCAGCACGGCCACGCGCGCGCGATCAAAGCCCGCCAACAGCTCCGCCAAACGCTGCCTGGCGATGAAAAAATGCTTCTCCATGCTTATCCCTCCGTCAGCAGCAGATGCGCCAGCGCGGCCACGGTGTCACGGTGCTGGCCCTGCACGTAGTAACTCTCCCCGTCGTCAGCCACGGTGCGGGCCATAATGGTCTTCCAGGGACGGAAGTAGTAGCGCGGGTCGGCTTTGGGCGGGGTCTCATGTACATCCTGCCCCTCCAGGGGCAGCAAGTCGAACACGGCGGTGGTGAAGCGGCCGATGCGCTCGCCGCGCTGCTTGGCCACGTTACGGGCCATGGAGAGGGCCTTGAGATATACCTCCGGTCCGATGACCGCGGAACCAAAGTTGAGAAACACGCCGTCCTCCAGCTTTTCAACGGTGTGGGCGTAGATCAAAAAATCCCGGTAGGTAGCCTCGCCGGTCACCGCGCCATCTGCGTTCGGCTGTTCGTGCACGATGTCGCAGCCAATGCCTACGTGCACTGTTACCGGTACCTGCAGGCGATAGCCTGCGGCCAGCAGGCTGATATCCCGGTGAGGGAAGCATTCCTCCCAAATGTACTTGCCCAAGGCCTCGCCAAAGCCCAGGCCCTGGGTCACGCCCAGGCGCACAGCCTCGTTGTACAGGGCATCCTCTTCCCACAGGCCGAACTGGCCCTCAGATATATACTTGGCCACGCTCTCGGTGGTCGCGCCGATCAGGGCGAATTCAAAGTCGTGTATGCCACCCGCGCCGTTGAGGGCGAAGTGCGTGATGAAACCCTGTTCCATCAGGCGGATCAGCAACGGTGCGGCTCCGGCGCGGATCACGTGCGCGCCCATCGTCATCAGCACGGGTGCGCCTTTCTCGCGCGCGGCGCGGATGCGCCGGGCCAGCAGGTCAATGGTGGGGTGCGAAAAATCGCCGCTGGCCTCCGGGCACAGCATGACGGATAAATTCAGGTCGTGTACGCGCTGGGCCAGGGGTAGCAGCTTCAGGCGTGAACGGTCGAATTGGGGAAAGGGCACGGGGGGTCACCTCCTAATGGATCGCTATCCGAAGAGATAGGCGCTTAGAGGGGCCAGATCACGGTAGTCCGGCACGATGGCGTCGGCCCCGGCGCGCAGCAGCCGCTCGCGTTTCCAGGCATCTATGCCGTAGCGCGCGGCTTCGTTGGAGGCCACGCCGACGGCGCTGCCACCTACGGCCTTCACGTTTTCAATCTCTACATAGCCGTCGCCAAAGCCTACCAGCTGCGCGCCCGCCAGGTTGTTTTCCCGCAGGATGCGCGCAATGACCATTTTTTTAGAGAAAGTCTTGTAGTCTCGCTGCGCGCCATAGATGTGCCCGCCAAAGCAGGCATCCACACCCAACAGCTTGGCTTCGCGCAACACATACACCTCATCTGTGCCGCTGGCCAGGTAGAGGGTTACCCCCTGCTGCCGCAGCATATCCAGCAGGGCATAGCTGCCGGGTACAGTCAGGGTCTCTGGGTCAATGCTGCCGTCAGCCAGCCCTTGCAGCCTGTGGTCGATGCGCTCCAGCAGGCGGCGATGGTACTCGTCCTTGTAATCCTGGGGATCCCGCGGCGTTCCGCCCAACTGCCGGATATGGTCGGCCAGGGCGATGCATTGGTAGATGGTCTGCTTGCCGGTGTGCAGAAAGATGAACTCGCGGGCCGTAGCCTCCAGCTCTTCTCTGGGCCGTTCTTTGCCGCCGGGCGTGCCGCACAGCATGTCGGTAAAGAAAGGGATCATGATCCGCTGCCAGCCCTCGCGGATGAGGCTGATGGTGCCATCAAAATCCAGCACGGCAAAACGGGGGCGCACGGCGGGGCGGGGGCGGACGATTTCCATGGGGGTGCGGGCGGAGGCTGTGGTCGGTGCGATATGCATGGCGGTTCCTTTCTGGTGGGCGGTTTGATTGACAAGCGCTCTTCGGGCTGGTAGGATGAAGACATTCCGGGCCGAGGGAGGCGGGGGCAATGGATGCACACAGGGCGGCGTTTCGGCACTGCGAGGATGTGCTGCGGCTTATTCAGCGTAGCGTGGGCATATCCAAGCCACAGATTGCCCAGCGCACCGGCTTGACGCCATCGGCGGTGCACGGCATTGTGGGCCGCCTGGAGCGCGCGGGCATTATCCGCCCGGCCGGTGCGGCGGATTCCACCGGGGGTCGCTGCGCCGTGCGCTATAGCTTTGCCGGGGATGCGGGGCTGGCCGTGGGGGTCAGCCTGCGCATAGACCGGATGGAGCTCGGTTTGTTTGACCTGGCGTTGAGACCCATTGACAGCCGCAGCCTGGATATGCCCATGCGGGAGACCGGCCCGGAGACCTGCGTGGCCCGCATCCGGCAAGAAATAGAGGCGCTGATGGCCGATCACAAGCGCGGCGCCCCCCCGGTACGGGGTGTGGGCATCAGCGTGCCCGGCCCGGTGGATGCGGCCCAGGGTGTGGTGCAAGAGGTGGCCGCCGCGCCGCTGTGGCACCGGTATCCCCTGGCACGCCGCCTGCAGGATGCGCTGGGGTTGCCCGTGCTGGTGGAGAAGGATGTATACTGCGCCATCGGCCTGATGGAACTGACGGGGGAACTGAAGACCCGGCGCTGCGCAGCCTACCTATCCATCCGAGAGGGCATCGGCGCGGCGGTGATGATACAGGGGCAGGTGTTTCGGGGCTCACACAGCCTGGCGGGCGAAATCGGCCACCTGTCTGTACGCCGGGACGGCATACCCTGCGATTGCGGCAACACCGGCTGCTTGGAACTGTACTGTTCGGATGTGGGGATTGTGCGCCAGTACAATGCCCAAGCGGGCGGGCACTGCGCCCGGGTAGAGGATGTGGCCGTCCTGGCGGATGCGGGGGATGAGGTGGCCCGACGCGTGTTTCTACAGGCGGTAGGCTACCTGGTGGATGCCACCGCGGCCATCATCATGAACTATGATCCGGAAGAACTGCTCATCTACTGCACCTGGCTCAACCGGCAGCGCGCCTACTATTTTCACATGCTCGACGCTGTGTACGCCAAGAGCGTCTTTACCCGCCAGCATGCGGTGGATATCCGCCTGCTGCCGCCCGTGCCCGTCAACCTGAGCGCGGCGGCATCCCTCGTGCCCACAGAGCTGTTGTTCGCGGATGAGGGCGAGCTGCTGCGCGGTTTATTGCGCTAGCCCTTTTTGCTGCCCTGCAAGTTTTGCAGCAGCACGGCCACCACGATAATGGCGCCGCTGACCGCGCCGTTGAGGAAGGTGGGCACATTGGCGGCCACCAGGATGTTGTTGATGATCTTGAACATCAGCACGCCCAAGAATGTGCCGATGATCTTGCCACGGCCGCCGCTCATGGCCGTGCCGCCGATGGCCACGGCGGCGATGGCATCCATCTCAAATTGACTGCCCGCACTGGCGGCGGCCACGGCCATCACGCGCGAGGCGTAAAGCCACCCCGTAAACCCGCACAGCAAGCCGGTGATGGAGAACACGGCAATCTTGATAAAGCCCACGTTGACGCCGGCCAGCCGGGCGGATACCTCGTTGCTGCCCACCGCGTACACATGCTTGCCCAGCTTGGTGTGCTGCATGATTACCGCGAACAGCGCGGAGATGAGGATGAAGAGAATCAACGGATAAGGCACCTTGAGCCCGCCTATTTTGATGGTGCCTGCGGCCACCAGGCGAAACAGATCAAAATCCGCTTTGTCGGCTACGGTGAAAGGGCCGCCCTGGCCGAAGTGATTGATGAGCGAGCGGCAGATGGATTGCAGGGCCAGCGTGGCGATCATGGCGGGCATGTGCCCCTTGGCTACCAGCAGGCCGTTTACCGTGCCGATCAGCAGGCCCACCCCCAGGCCAACGGCCAGCGCCACCCAGATGCTGTGCGTCAGGTTCAGCGCCACCAGGCAAAAGCCGGATATGATGGCCACCTGTGCGCCCACGGAGATATCGATCATGCCCGCGCAGATGACCATGGTCATGCCCAGGGCGATGATGCCCGTGGTGGTGGCGCTCTGCACAAAAATGCTGCTGATGTTGTTCCAGCGGAAGAAGTAAGGGTTGGTGTACCAGGCTATCAGCAGCAACAGCACAAAGGAGAGCCAGTAGCTGTACTCTGTCAGCAGTTTTTTGGCGTAGCCGCGCATCCTTTGCCAGGTGAACAGCGCGGCAAGGGCGTGACCCGGGCCTTGCCCGGGCGTGGCGGTCGGGCTATCAGGGCCTTGCTGTTTCGCATCATCGTTAGGCATGCTTCATCCCCTCCAAATTCGCCCCTGTGGCGTAGTACATCATGTTCTTCTCGGTCAGCTCTTCGCCCTGGGCCGGGTCGCGGTGCAGTATGGCGTTGATGCGGCCCAGATAGAGCACGATGCAGGAATCCGCTATTTTGTAGATTTCGGGGAACTCGGAACTAAACACGAGCACGGCCTTGCCGCTCTGCGCCAGGCGCAGAATCAGGTGATAAATTTCAAACTTGGTGCCCACATCAATGCCCTGGGTGGGGTTGTCAAAGAGCAGAATCTGGGCGTCGGTCTCCAGCCAGCGGGCCAGAATGACCTTTTGCTGGTTGCCGCCGGAAAGGGACGTGATGGGGTTTTTGGGCGTGCCGGCCTTGATGGATAGCGCCTGCCGCTGCCGCGCGTAGCGCGCGGCTTCGGCTCTGCGGCGGATGAGTAGGCCGCGAAATCTGGTATTGAGGTAGCCCATGGATGTGTTGTCGTAGATGGATAGGTCGTTGTGTATGCCGCGCTCCTTGCGGGCGCGGGGTACCATGGCGATGCCCACACGCAAGTGGCGGATGATACCGGCGCTGTTGCGCACGTGCTTGCCAAACACCAACAGATCTCCTGTGCGGGGGATGGCCCCGTAGAGCGCGTCGGCCAGCATATCCCGGCCCGAGCCCTGCAAGCCGTTGATGGCGATGATCTCGCCCCGATGCAGATCAAAAGATATATCCGAGAACCCATGCCCGCTCAGGCCGCGCACGCTGAGGGCCACATCCGCCGTGGCGTAACTGGGTTTGTGCGCAAAGTCGTCGTGGGCAAGCTGGCGGCCTATCATCATCTCTGTTACGCTGGCGTCGTTTATATCCGCAAAGCGGCCGTGGGCCACCGGCGCGCCATCCCGCAGTACGTAGTAGGTCTCGCAAATTTCAAATAATTCCGGCATCTTGTGAGAGATATAGATAAAACTGACACCCTGCGCTTTCAGCTCGCGCATGATGACGAAGAGATTTTCAATTTCATGGGTAGATAGGGCCGTGGTGGGTTCATCCATGATGATCAGCTGCGATTCAAACAGCAACGCCCTGGCGATCTCTACCAGTTGCTTTTGGGCGGGCTGCAGGGCGCTCACCGGCGTCCAAGGGTCTATGCTCACCCGCATGCGGGCAAAGACCTGCGCCGCCCGGCGGGCCATTTCTTTTTTGTGCAGCAGCACACCCAGATGGGATACCTCGCCGGCCAAATACATGTTTTCAAACACGTTCAGGTCGTTGCACAGGCTTAGCTCTTGATGGATGAAGCGTATGCCCAGGCGGGCGGCGTGGGTGGCGCTTTCCACGCGCATGGGCTTGCCATCCAGATAAATCGCGCCTGCGGTGGGGGGGAAGGTGCCCGCCAGTATGTTCATCAGCGTGGATTTGCCCGCGCCGTTCTCACCCAGCAGCCCCACGATCTCGCCGGATCGCACGGTTAAATCCACGTGATCCAGCGCGCGCACGGGGCCAAAGTCCATGCAGATGCCCTTCATTTCTACAAGCAAGGATGCCGCCTCCTTCCGGGAACGCCTATTTTTTACGAAAGGGCCGGTCGGCCACGCCGACCGGCCCGGGATGCGCGCGCTTATTGGCTGATGCTGTAGCGCTCAATAAACTCGGGGCTCTGGCGGAACTCCGCCACATTGGTCTTATCCACCTGGATGGTGGGGATGAGGAAGAGCTGGCCCGCGATGGTCTGGCCCTGATACTGCTCGCCCTTGGCATACGCAAGCGCCAAACGGATGGACTCGCGGATGAAGGAGGGGCTGAAGTAGTAGGTATCCAGATCAATGGGGCTGTTATCATAGGTGGCCAGGGTTTCGCGGCGGGCGCCGACAGAGGTGATCAGCTTGATGCCGGCCTCGCCCTGAAAGGCATCCAGCGCGATGGTCAGGCCATCGACGATCTCGTCATCGTGGGTGCAGATGAAATCCAGATCCTTGATGACTTCGGGATCGGTGGTGTTCAGCCAGTTCTCAAACAGTTCCTGCGACTTGGTGTTGGACCAGTCAGTGGGGAACTCTTCGTGAATCAGCTCAAACTGATCCTTGTAGGGCGAGGCGGCGATCACATCCGTCATACCCTTGGTGCGCTGCACGGATACGGTGGAGCTGTCGCCGATAAAGCGCAGGTAGGTCAGCTTTTCGCCGGCTTTCAACGGCTCTTCGAAGTACTTGAGCAGGTACTCGCCCATCAGATTGCCGATGCCCTCATTGTCGCCCATGATCTCGGCGGCTTTGCCTTCAAAGCCCTCAATCAGGCGGTCGTAGATGATCAGGCCCACGTCAGCGTCTACAATCTGCTGGGCGGCGTTGCGCAGCTGCTCGCCCTCCAGGGGCCAGAGCACGATCACATCGGGATCCCAGTTGTTGAGCAGATCCTCAATGCCCGCTATCTGTTTGGATGCTTCGCCGCCTGCCACATACTTGTACTCGATCTCGCCTGCTTCGGTCAGCTTGTCCAGCTCGGCGCGGGCATGGGCGATGCTCTCACCGGTAAAGCCGTGGTCGCCATCGGGGGTGACGACGCCGATCTTGATCACATCCGCCAGAGCGGCGGTGCTGGTCAATACCAGCGCCAGGGCCAGGAACAGGGTAAACAGTTTCTTCATGAGTCTTTCCTCCTTGATAAAGTAGAGTGGTTTGGGGTGCCTATGA
>JAITTS010000138.1 GCA_031286995.1 Oscillospiraceae bacterium | reverse complement strand
GCGCAGGGATTGAATTTGATGAACGGACCAGGCAACGACATCTGCGCGGACACCAACCTCACTGCCGCGGGCTGCCAGCTCATCCTGTTCACCACGGGCCGGGGCACGCCCCTGGGTGGGCCCGCGCCCACACTGAAGGTAGCCACCAACAGTAGCCTGGCCACGCGCAAACCCCACTGGATAGACTTTGACGCGGGCAGGCTGCTCACGGGCACAGACTTGCCCACACTGGCGGAAGCGCTCTTCGATCAGGTGCTGGCCGTGGCCGGAGGAGAGCGCACCCAGAACGAACTGTACGGCTACCGCCAGATCGCCATCTTCAAAGACGGCGTCACCATGTAGCGCCCCGCATGCAGGCGAAAGGGAGGACCCATACCATGAAGCCCTTTATGGATGAGGATTTTCTGCTCACCACGGATACCGCCCGCGCCCTGTACCACGGGCACGCGGCGGTCATGCCCATTTTCGACTATCACTGTCATCTGAATCCCAGAGAGATCTACGAAGATGTCGCTTTTCGCAACATCGGGCACCTGATGCTGGGTGGCGATCACTACAAATGGCGCGCCATGCTTTCCAACGGCGTGCCCGAGGCCAACATACGCGGCGGCGGCAACGATTGGGATAAATTTTACGCCTTCGCGGGCACGCTCAAATACGCGGTGGGTAACCCCCTGTTCCACTGGACGCACCTGGAGCTTCGGCGCGTCTTCGGCATCCGCGATGTGCTCAGCGAGCGCACCGCCAAGGATATCTGGGATCGGGCCAATGCCCTGCTGGCCACACCGGGCTATACCTGCCGCCGCCTGATTGAGCGGTTCAATGTCAGGCTGGTCTGCACCACCGACGACCCCTGCGATGATCTGCGGTATCATCGCCTGCTGGCGCAGGATGCCGGCTTTGCCGTCAAGGTATTGCCCGCCTTTCGGCCCGACAAGGCCATCTACATCGACAGACCGGGCTTTGCGGATTACATCCGGCGTTTGGACGAGGTCTCCGGCGGTGAAATCCGCGATCTGCCGCGCCTGCTCAGCGCGCTGCAGGGCCGGGTGGATTATTTCCACCAGCAGGGCGCGCGGGTGAGCGACCATGCGCTGGATAAGGTGTTCTTCACCCCGCCGGACGAGGCTTTGGCGGCACAGGCCTTTGTAAAAGCCCTGGATGGGCAGCCAGTGAGCGCGGCGGAGGCTGATACCTACAAGACCTGCGTGCTGCTGGCCTTGGGCGACATGTACCACGCGCGCGACTGGGTGGTACAGTACCACATCGGCGCGCAGCGCAACAACAACCCTCGCATGTTTGCCCGGTATGGGCCCGATGTGGGCTTCGATTCCATCGCCGATGGAGATATCGCCGAAAAACTGGCCGCACTGCTGGCCGCGCAGGAGGCGGCGGGCCGCCTGCCCAAGACCATCCTCTACTGCCTGCACCCCAAGGATAACTACACCTTGGGCACCATGATCGGCAACTTTCAGGGGGATGTGCCGGGCAAGCTGCAGTTCGGCTCCGGCTGGTGGTTCAATGACCAGCGGGACGGCATGCTTGAGCAGTTGAAGGCCTTGGCCAACCTGGGCCTGCTGGGCCGTTTCGTGGGCATGCTGACGGATAGCCGATCTTTTATATCCTACCCCCGGCACGAATACTTTCGCCGCATTCTGTGCGATCTGCTGGGCGCTTGGGTAGAAAGCGGCGAATACCCCGCGGATATGGAGACCCTGGGCGAGTTGGTGCGGGGTATTTGCTACAGCAACGCGGCGGCTTACTTTGGCATTTCGTTGTAAGGAGGGTATATATGACCGAAAGACACCACAGCGCCCCCATCGGGGTGTGGAAGGAACTGGGGGGCGGGGTGCGCCGCCGCATCCGATCCTACGGCGGGGATATCATGGCCGTGGAGGTGGGCTTTGACCGGGGCGGCGTGGGCGCGCCCCACAGGCACCCGCATCGGCAGCTCACCTACTGCCTGGCAGGGGCCTTCCGCTTCACTGTGGAGGGCAGGGATACGGATCTGCGCCAGGGCGATACCATCTTTTTCCCCGAGAACAGCCTGCACGGCTGCGTGGCGCTGGAGCCGGGGGTTCTGCTGGATGTGTTCACCCCCCTGCGGCAGGATTTTCTGGAGGCTGACGGCCTGCTGAACCTGTGATTCGCGCAATTTGATTCTATTTTTTGAAGGAGAAGGATACTTATGGACATGTTGGATCGCCTGTCTCTGGCCGGCATCGTGCCGGTCATCAAGATTGAGGATGCGGCGGATGCCGTGCCCCTGTGCCGGGCGCTGGCCGAGGGCGGCCTGCCCGTGGCCGAGATCACCTTCCGCACCGCCGCCGCGCCGGATGCCATCGCCGCCGTGCATCGCGAACTGCCGGATGTGCTGCTGGGCGCGGGCACGGTGCTCACCGCCGAGCAGGTAGACAAGGCCAAGGCCGCGGGCGCGGGCTATGTGGTTACCCCCGGCATCAACCCGCAAGTGGTGGCGCGCTGTCAGCAGGTGGGCCTGCCCGTGGTGCCCGGCTGCGCCAACCCGAGCGACATTGAGGTGGCTATTGGCTTTGGTCTGAAGGTGGTCAAATTCTTCCCCGCAGAGGCCATCGGCGGCCTGCCGCTCATCAAAGCCCTTGCCGGTCCCTATGGGGATATGCGCTTTGTGCCCACCGGCGGCATCGGCGAAAAAAACCTGCTTGATTACCTCTCCTTCCCCAAGGTGGCGGCCTGCGGCGGCTCTTGGATGGTGCCGGATGCGGCCATCAAGGCCAAGGATTGGGACAAAATCCGCGATCTGACCGCCAGCGCAGTACAATTGATGCTGGGCTTTGAACTGGCCCACGTGGGCGTGAACAGCCAGAGCGAAGGCGAGGCCAAGAACACGGCGGATACCTTCGGTAAGCTGCTCAATTGGCCCGTGAAGGAGGGCAATGGCTCCCTGTTCGCGGGCGCGGGGCTGGAGATCATGAAGGCCCAGGGCCGCGGCAGCCGCGGGCACTTGGCCATACGCACCAACTCGGTGGCGCGAGCCAAAGCCTGGCTGCAGGGCCGCAGCGTGGCCTTTGCGGAAGAAACCGCCGGTTACAAGGATGGCAAGCTGATTTTCATCTACCTCCGGGACGAGATCGGCGGCTTTGCCGTACACCTGGCGCAGAAATAATCGTTAGGTTTGCCCGCCATGCGCGGGCAGAGATATAAAAGAGGAGGTTTCCCCATGAAAAAACTGTTGACCCTGGCGCTTTCCCTGCTGCTGGTGTGCGCGCTGGCCGCTGTCGCTTCCGCAGAAGTGACGCTCAAGCTATCCGAGGTGCACGCCGAAGGCTACCCCACCGCCCTGGCGGATCACGAGTTTGCCCGCCTGGTGGAAGAGAAGACCGAAGGCCGCGTGAAAATTGAGGTCTACACCAACGGCTCCCTGTACGCGGATGAACCCACCTCCATCGAGGCGCTGCAGATCGGCGACCTGGGCTTTGCCCGTGTCTCCGCTTCCCCCGTGGGCGCGTTTGTGCCCTCCATCAACGCCATCCAGATGCCCTACCTGTACAACAACGCCGAGCATATGTGGAAGGTGCTCGACGGCGAAATCGGTCAGGCCATGCTGGCGGGCATCCAGAGCTCCGGATCCGGCCTGATTGGCCTGTGCTACTACGACGCGGGCAGCCGCAGTTTCTACCTCACCAAGGAAGTGCACGCCGTGGCTGACATGCAGGGCCTGAAGATCCGCACCCAGGGCAACCCCATGATGATCCGCATGGCCGAGCTGCTCACCGGCATCCCGGGCGTGACGGGCATTGGCCCCGGCGAGGTGTACAGCGCCATACAAAACGGCGTTGTGGATGGCGCGGAGAACAACTGGCCCACCTACCAGAACATGAGCGACTACGAGGTGGCCAAATTCTACATCCTGGATTCCCACACCCGTGTGCCGGAGATCCTGCTGGCCTCCGAGGCGGCGCTGAAGGCGATCGACCCCGAGGATCTGGAGATCATCAAGCAGGTCGCCAAGGATACTCAGGAATTTGAAAAAGCCGCTTGGGCCGCCAAGGAAAAGGAATCCGAGGCCATCGTGCGCGCTGCCGGCACCACCGTTGTAGAGTTGACCACCGAAGCGTACAAGGGCTTCCAGGATGCTATGGCCCCCCTGTACGAAGAGTTTGGCAAGGACTATGCGGACG
The DNA here is from genome assembly GCA_031286995.1 of Oscillospiraceae bacterium. GTDB lineage: Bacteria > Bacillota > Clostridia > Christensenellales > Aristaeellaceae > JAITTS01. The sequence continues at coordinate 3,140 of JAITTS010000138.1, read as the reverse complement.
TGATCGAGCAAATTCGCACCACGGATCAATAACCGTGCAGCCCCCTTCGGGGAGGGCGAACCGTCGGTTCCCCTCCCCGAATCATTATTGATGCAAGGGAGGCTTGCGCATGCAAGACGTGTTGCGGAAAATCAACCGGGGCATCCACCGGGTGCTGCTGTTCGTCGCCCAAGTGGCTGTCTGCGCGCTGGTGGTGCTGGTAACCATCAATGTATTCAAACGGTACCTGTTTCGCGGCGGGTTTGGCTGGGCGGAGGAAGTACCCGCGGTGCTGGTGGCGCTGTTCGCCTTCCTGGCCTGCGCCATGGGCGTGCGCGATCATCTGCACGTGGCGGTCAGCCTGATCTACTCCCGCTTCCGTGAGGGCGGTGCAGCCCGCAAAATTCTTGAAAAATTGACCGATTTCTCCACGCTGCTGGTCGGGCTGTTCATGCTCGTCTATGGCAGCATGCTGTTGCAACGGATGATCGGCCTGCCGGGCGTGCTGCCCGTCACCGGCTGGCCCCGCTGGGTGCAGTACATCTCCGTGCCCTTGGCCGGGTTCGTCATCACCTACGATTCCATCCTGTTTCTCACCGGAGTGTTGCCTTGGCTCGATATACAGTATCCGGATGATGCGGAGCCTGCCGGCGAAGACGCCGCGGCGGAAAAGAAGGCAGAAAAAGTACAGGAGGAGGTGCAGCCCTCATGACCACCGCTTCCATTGCCATCGCCGTGCTGCTCGGCGGGTTTGTCGTGCTGATGCTGCTGCGGGTGCCCGTATCCATCGCGCTCATTCTTTCCACGCTGGGCAGCGCGCTCATCGGTGGCACGAACCTCACCTCCATCGCGCAGGCCATGGTCAAGGGCGTTGATAATTTTTCGTTGTTGGCCGTGCCCTTCTTCATTTTGTCGGGTGAAATCATTAGCGCGGGCGGCATCGCCACCCGGCTGATCGACCTGGCCAACCTGCTGGTGGGGCGCATGCGCGGCGGTCTGGCCATGGTCAACTGCATGGATAGCATGTTCTTCGGCGGCATATCCGGCTCCGCTGTGGCCGACGTATCCTCCCTGGGATCCGTGATGATCCCCATGATGGTCAAGGCAGGTTATGATGAAGACTTTGCCGTAGGCATCACCGTCACCACCGCCTGCCAGGGCGTGCTGATACCGCCCAGCCACAACATGGTGATCTACGCCGTCTCCGCGGGCGGCGGCATCTCCATCGGCAAGCTGTTCATGGGCGGGCTGATCCCCGGCGTGCTGCTGGGCCTGGCCTTCATGGTCACCTGTTACATTCTCGCCAAGCGGCGCAACTACCCCTACGGCGTCACCACCCCCAAGGGCAAGCGTCTCAAGGTGGTTCTGGAGGCCCTTCTGCCCCTGGGTACCATCCTCATCGTCATGGGCGGCGTATCTTTCGGCATCTGCACGCCCACGGAATCGGCGGCGCTGGCCGGCGTGTATGCGTTCATTCTGGCGTATTTTGTATTCAGAGAGATCAAGCTGCGGGATTTTGGCAAGATTTTGACCCGCGCGCTCAAGACGCTGGCCATCGTGCTCACGCTGATCGCCGCAGCCAAGGGCTTCGCCTTCATGATGGTGAACCTGCGCGTATCCGAGATTCTTACAAGCGCGCTGCTCAGCGTCACGCAAAACAAGTACCTGTTGCTGCTGCTGATCAACGTGCTGCTGCTCTTCCTGGGCTGCATTATGGATATGGCGCCGCTGATTCTCATCATGACCCCCATTCTCTACCCGGTGGTCACCAGCCCCGTGGTGGGCATGGATCCCATTCACTTTGGCGTCATGCTCATCTTTAACTTGGCCATCGGCCTGTGCACACCCCCTGTGGGCAGCGCGCTGTTTGTGGGCTGTGCCATCGGCAAAACACCTATTGAGCGCACGGCTAAACACATGATGCCGATGTTTCTCACCATGGTGATCATGTTGATGCTGGTTACCTACATACCAGATGTAACTATGCTGGTGCCCCGGTTGATGACCGCCAAGTAACGCTCCATTGGGCAAGAGGAAGAAACGATGAACAGAATTGTCACATTCGGTGAGATCATGCTGCGGCTCAAGAGCCTCGGGTATGACCGCCTGTTTCAAAACAACACGCTGGAGGCCACATTCGGCGGCGGTGAGGCCAATGTGGCGGTATCCTTGGCCAATTACGGCCTGGATGCGGCGTACGTCACCGTGCTGCCAGATAACGATATCGGCCGTGCCTGCCTGCGGGCGGTGCGGGGCTTTGGGGTAGATGTATCCGGCGTGCGCACGGGGCCGGGCCGCATGGGCATCTACTTTTTAGAGACCGGGTCGAATCAGCGGCCATCCAAGGTCATCTACGACCGGGCGGCCTCCGCCATGGCCCTGGCAAAGCCAGGGGATATCAATTGGCAGGCCGTGCTGGCCAACGCGGGCTGGTTCCACTTTACGGGCATCACTCCCGCCATATCCGAGAGCGCCTCGGCCCTCACTTTAGAAGCCTTGCAAACAGCCAAGGCTCTGGGCGTGCACGTATCCTGCGATCTTAACTACCGCAAAAATCTGTGGAAGTGGGGCAAGCCCGCCCGCGAGGTGATGACCGAGCTGGTGCGCTACGTGGATACCGTGATCGCCAACGAAGAAGATTTTCAGATGGCCCTGGGCGTGCAGTCCACCGCCCATGTGGAATCTGGCGAGCTGAACGCCGAGGACTACAAGCGCGTGGCCCAGGCGGCCATGGCGGCTTGTCCCAACATCCGCCGGGTGGCCATCACCCTGCGCGAGAGCAAGAGCGCCGACACCAACAACTGGGCTGCCTGCCTCTGGGATGGCAAGGATTTTTATCTATCCCGCAAGTACGCCATCACGGATATCGTGGATAGGGTGGGCGGCGGCGACAGCTTCGGCGGCGGGTTGATATTCGGCCTGAACACTTACGATACCCCCCAGGAGGCGCTGGATTTTGCCGTGGCCGCCAGTTGCCTGAAGCACACCATCAACGGGGACTTTAACCTGGTCACCCGCGTCGAAGCAGAGGCCTTGATGAAGGGCAGCGGCTCCGGCAGGGTGCAGCGGTAGGCCCAAACAAAAATCAAACTCCCGCGGCAGCGGGGGTTTCAGACTGAAGAAAAAGTCCAATTTCGAGAAATTTCCAATTTGTAACCCCT
>JAITTS010000113.1 GCA_031286995.1 Oscillospiraceae bacterium | reverse complement strand
CTTGGAGCGTTCGCCAGTTGGAACGGCAGATAAACTCGTTCTTCTACGAGCGTCTGCTTGCGACACAGCAGAATGGTAGAGAGGAAGTCCGTAACGAGATTTTGGCTATTGAGCCGAACGCTGACCCGGCGTATATACTAAAAGACCCATACATTTTGGAGTTTCTTGACCTAAAAGAAAACCGAAAGTACCACGAGGACGACTTGGAGCAGGGTTTAATTGACCACTTGCACGACTTTTTGCTTGAACTCGGCAAGGGTTTCTCCTATGTGGCGCGGCAAAAACGGATTACCATTGAGGGCGACCATTACTATATTGACCTCGTTTTTTACAATTACATCTTGAAGTGCTTCGTACTGATAGACCTGAAAATGGGCAAGCTGACGTATCAGGACATCGGGCAGATAGATTTCTATGTCCGCTACTTCGAGGATAAGGTAAAGCCACAGGGAGACAATCCGACAATCGGAATTGTGCTGTGTACCGATAAAAACGATACAATGGCGAAATACTCCATTCTTGCCGAAAACGAGAACCTATTCGCCTCAAAATATATGCTCTATTTACCAACAGAAGAAGAATTAAAGCGTGAGTTAGAGCGCGAACGCGAGATTATTGAGCGACAGCAGTCGCTAGAAAGCGAGGGAGGCGAATGAATGGAACAGTGACAAAATCCTCTCGCATTATGGATGTTTTTGAGAAAGAAATTCACTGATATAGTTATAAATACATCCTTGATGCTTCAGAGCGTTGGACACTACCGTTCAATGATCGCGGCCTGGTGAAATGCGAGAGATTAAGACTTATGGATAACGCACAATAAATTTCGCACAATTGAAAAGGGAGCCCGGCGATGTGGTAGGATAGAGTTGCAAGACATAATCCAAACCACAAAGAAGGATTCCCCATGGAGAACATGATACACTTGGATGGGACACAGCTAAAGCAGGAGAAGCTGACCGGATCACGCAAGCCAGCCGGTACGAACGCAGCCCGGAGCGAGTGCATACGCGGGCAGGGCGCCGCAAGTTCCCGTTGCCCTTCTTTCGCCCGTATGGTATATTTCTACCAACCCCAAAGTGCCTTTTTGCGCTACAGAGGAGGGATCGCCTATGCGCCACATCGGCACGCGCCCCATTGAAACCGAGCGCCTCACCCTGCGCCGCGCCACCGTGGATGACGCACAGGATGCGTATGACCGCTGGACGAGCGACCCGCGGGTGAGCCGCTTTATGCGCTGGACACCCCACAAGGATGTGGCGGAGACCCGCGAGCTGCTGCAGAAGTGGGCGGCGGAATATGAACAGCCGGATCGGTACCACTGGTTCATTGCCCGCAAAGAGGATGACAGGCCCATAGGCTCCATCGCCATCATTCTCACCCTGCCTGGGGATGAATTGGCGGAGCTGGGTTACTGCCTGGGCCACGCCTACTGGGGGCAGGGCTACGCCGCGGAGGCGGCCCGGGCTGTGCTGCGCTACGGCCTGCTGGATGTGGGCATCAACCGGATAGAGGCGTACCACGCCCTGGCCAACCCCGCATCCGGCGCGGTGATGCGCAAGGCGGGCATGATAAGGGAGGGCATGGCCCGGCAAAAGTACAAGAGCGTCGCGGGCTTTGAGGATTGTGGCCTGTACGCCATCATCCGGGATGATTTGCTGAAGGGGGACAAATAGGCGCCATGGAACAGCCCGTGCGCGAACAACTGCGTCTGTCTCTGCCCGATGAGGCGTACGCGGGGGATTGGGAGACCGCCATGGCCGAACTGTGCGCCACGGGCGAGGCCATCCCCATGGGCTGGCACGCGGGGCAGGCCACATTTGAGCGGATGCTGGCCTTTGCCCGCCGCATGGCTGAGGGAAGGGATCTGCCGCCCCACATGGTGCAATCCACCAACTACTGGCTGGTGCGCGTGCCGGATAACCGCCTGGTGGCGGCGGCCTGCCTGCGCCACAGGCTGAATGACAGGCTGCTGCAGCGCGGCGGGCACATCGGCTACGGCGTGCGCCCCGGGGAGCGCCGCCGTGGCTACGGCACGCGCATGCTGGCGCTGATGCTCGCGCGCTGCGCCGCTTTGGGCATTGCCCGGGCGCTGGTGACATGCGACGAGGGCAACGCGGGCAGCATCGGGGTGATAGAGAAAAATGGCGGCGAGCTGGAGGATATCCGCACCGGGCCGGATGGCCTGCGCTTGCGCCGCTATTGGATCGACACCGCAAAAAGTGCTGATAACTTGGCCATCGGCGTGCCAAAATAGCGCCGGAAGGATGGATGGATATGCGGAAAAATTGGTTGGGTTATATGGCTGTGGGCGCTGTGTGCGCCATGCTTGGCGCGGCCATTGCCCAGGGCGCGGGCGGCGCGCCGCAGGCCGGGCAAGGCCTGGTGGGCGCGGCCAGCGCGGAGGGCAGCTTTGTGCCCGTGCTGCCGGGCGCAGAGAGCCCCATCGCCCAGGTGGTGGATACCGTGCTGCCCTGCGTGGTGGGGGTGAGCAACCGGGGGACGCGTTACCGGCTGATCAATGGCCGCAGCGAGACGGTGGAGCAGGCATCCGGTTCGGGTGTGGTCATCAGCGAGCAGGGGCACATCGTCACCAACCACCACGTGGTGGAAAACGCCAGCGCCATCACCGTCATTGCCCACGGCCAACAGTACGAGGCCGAATTGGTCGGTGTGGATCCGTTGACGGATTTGGCGGTTTTGCAGGTGAAGGATGCGGCCCTGCCGGCCGTCACCATGGGGGATTCGGATGCGGAGCGGGTGGGCAACTGGGCCATCGTCATCGGCAATCCCCTGGGCCAGCAGTTCGCCGATACCGTCACGGTGGGCATCATCAGCGGCGTCAACCGGGAGATAGAGGATTCCGTGGTCAAGATGATCCAGACCGACGCGGCCATCAACCAGGGCAACAGCGGCGGCGGCCTGTTCAACACCAAGGGGGAGCTGATCGGCATCCCATCCATGAAGTTTTACAGCGCCATAGGCCAGGCCAGTATTGAGGGCATCGGCATGGCCATCCCCATCAACGTGGCCAAGCCCATCGTGCAAAGCATCATCGCCAAAGGGTACATGGTGCGACCTCGCATCGGCGTGGGCATCGCCACCATTGAGGGCGCGGATGAGGGCGGGCCGGGCGTACTGCCGGCTGGTGTGTTCGTCAACACCGTGGAGCGGGGCGGCCCGGCGGAT
>JAITTS010000047.1 GCA_031286995.1 Oscillospiraceae bacterium | reverse complement strand
AACCCCAACGTCATCCTGTGCGAGCGCGGCATCCGCACCTTTGAGCCCTTCACCCGCAACACCCTGGATGTGAGCGCCGTGGTGGCGGTCAAACAGATCAGCCACCTGCCGGTGATCGTGGATCCCAGCCACGCCGCGGGCAAGGCCTGGATGGTGGAGCGCCTGGCCATGGCGGGCATTGCCGCGGGCGCGGACGGCATTATCGTGGAGGTGCACAACGATCCTCCCCACGCCCGGTCTGACGGGCCGCAATCCCAGGATCCGGACGACTTCGATTGGATGATGGCGCGCCTGCGCAACATCGTGAGCCTGCTGGATCGCGAAATCGACTGACGCGACGGATGGCGTCCGCCGCCCCGTAGGGTTCATCCCTGTTTGCGGCCCCGGCCTGTGAGACCGGGGCTGTGTTCATATGGGGCGATGCGAAAGCGCCCGTTGCAACGGATTTGGGCAGACTTTGCGTTGCGGACAGCCCTGCGCCGCCGCGCCATTCGCAACGGATTTGGGCAGACATGCGGCGGTTGCGCCTTGACCCCGCTGACGCGCCGAAAACGCCGCGGCAGCGCGGCCCACGCGCCCGCACCGGCGGGCAAGCCCGGTCCTTTTCCCACCGGGATGTGTCCCGGGCCCACCGGGGCAACGCGTTGCGGCCAGCCCCGCCGCCCCCCGTGCCGACGGCGGCTTTTTGTTTGCAAGTGCAACGGCGGGCATTTTTGCAACGGATTTGGGTAGACAGGCGCGGGATATCGTCTGTCTCTTGCCGTGCGCCCGTGCAACGGATTTGGGCAGACATTTACCGCGTTTTTCTGTGTTGCGCGCGCACGCCGGGTTGCTGTTGCGCTTTGACGGCCTCGCACGGCGCTGCTTTGAACTTTCGGTCTGTTTTATGCCGATTGCAACGGATTTGGGCAGACGGTGCGCCGCGGGTCTGTTCTTGTGCCCGCAACGGATTTGGGCAGACGCTTCGCCACCTGCCCCCCGCGCGCCTGGGCACCCCAAGGGCCCCAGGCGCACAGGTACTATATTTTAAAAAAATATAAAGGATTATAGGGGGTATCCCTGCCCCGCAAGCCCTTGGCGCACAAGCGTTGGCCGGGGTCTGCCCGCAACAGTTGCGGGCAGCCTGTGCACCTGTTGTGGGCAGACATGGCAACAGATTTGGATAGACTTTGCAACGGATTTGGGCAGACGGGCCGCTTGCATCCACTCATGCCCCGCCAGAACCGGCGCGGTCATCCCCGGCGTCTTTCTCCGCGGGGGCAAAGGCCACCTGCCCCGGCAGGGGCTCATCCTCATCGGATGGCGGCAAGGCGGGCTCGCCGTGCGCGCGCTGCAGCGCCGCGGGGTAGTAGACCTTGCCGGGCACCAGGGTGTAATCCACCATGGTATCCAGGGGTTTTGCGCCCGGGGCGAGGGTGTACTCCCCCACGTAGCCCATATCCTGGGCCTTGGCGAAAAAATCCTGCAGGGTGGTGAGGATGCGCTTGGCCTGGCGGCTCTCTATCAGCTTATCCATGCGCAGGCTGTAGGCCAGGGTCTTCAGGCTGACGCGAAAGACCAGCGGGCGCTTGTTGCGGGCGTAATCCGCTGCGCGGGCGAAGAGGTATTCCAGAAACAGGGCCATGCGTTTATCCAGCTTGCCGTAGCGGGTGCGCAGCTCCTCGTACATGCCCGCGGGCTTGAGCACGAAGTAGCTGTTCACCTGATCCACCAGCACCACGGAGGGCTCCACGATCAGGTGACGCAGGCGCTCGCCGGGGACATCGCCGGCCTTGATGCCTTCCAGCTCGTCCTCGGTCACATCCCCGAAGTGCTGCACAATGGTCAGCAACGGGCGCACGGTGCGGATGATGTCGAAGATGGGTTTGCCGTGGGCGTCGTAGCGGTTGAGCCTGTCGTAGACGATGACCACCATCTGGTGGGCCAATTCATCCAGGGCGCGCACGGCCTCGCTGCGCTCGGAGGAGGAGTACTCCATTTTGCCGCGCTTGGTCTTGTACTTGGTGACGCCGTAGGCATCCAGGTACTCGCTGGCGGTGCAGCGCAGCAGGGGCAGCTCGCCGGTGAAGACAAAGGCGTTGTTGGGGTCTGTGACCACCTTGGGCGCCATGTTGCCCTTGTAATCGGTGCGCGAGAGCAGGGTCTGCACGGCGTGCAGGGCCTTGCTTTGGGATAGGGGCAGATCCATGCCCACTACGGATATGCCCATTTCGCGCACGCGGGTACGATCCAGCTCCTGCGCCTCAATGGATTTGTTTCTATCTTCATCCAGCAGGTCAAACAGGTTCAACTGCCCTTGCCTGGGCGTGCGGCCGAACTTAAGCCTTTCGCTGTGCATGGTCACCTTGATGAACTCCTGGGCCGGGGGCGGCATGGTGTAGGCCACGGGCGCTTGCGCGCCCTGCGGCGGGCCGGCCAGCACCCGCGCCAGGGCCTCGGGTTTGCGGCGCGCGCTCACGGGGTCTCACCCCCCTGGGGCGCTTTGGCCCGGCGCGCGCGCCGGGGCGCGCCCTCGCCCAGCAGCGCGGCATGCAGCAGCGCGGGCGCTTCCATCACGGCCAAATCCTGCAGGGTGGCGCGCGCGGCGGCCAGGCGCGCATCGGTGGGGCGCAGGGCCTGGGCGGAGACGGGCGGAAACAGCCGCGTTAGCTGCGCTTTAAGCACCGGATCATCCGGCGCGCCGGGCCTGGCCCAGGCGGGGATATCCCCCACCAGCTCGGCGACCTGGGCCAGCAGCGTATCCGGGTTGACGTCGCTCAAAAACAGATCCAGCCCCGCCACGCCGATGCGCTCGCCCACCAGGGCCAGCCCCGCGCGCACGGCAAACCCCTCGCGGCAGGCGCCCAGGAAGCCCTTGTAGGCCAGGGCGAGGCCTTCACCCAGGCGCGGCAGCAGCTTATCAAAGGCATAATCCTCGTAGCCGGCGAACTCCGGCGCGGGGTGATCGCCCAGCATGGCCGCGCAGCCCGTGGGCGAAATGCGCGATGCCGGGGCGCCCAGGTACGCGCCCAGCAGGTCGTAGCCCGCGGCGAGCGCGTCGCGCGCGCGCAGCACGCAGCCCAGGTCATCCGGGGTAAAGCCCGGCACCGCGCGCAGGCGGCGCGTCACCTCGGCCTGCAGGGCGGGGTAATCCGCGCGCAGGCGCTCGGTCATGGCCTGGGGCGCCTGCTCCCGTTGCTGTAAAAAAGACCGTGCGTCTGCTTGCAGCGGATCGGCGTCGTCCTGGGCGATCAGGTCGCACATCATGGCCTGGGCCGAGTGTCCATCCATGCTGGCCGCATCCCGGTGGGCGCGCTCGGCATCCAGCGCGGCCTGGTACTCCTCCGGGCGCATCCAGCGCGGCAGGGCGTGGATGAGCGCGAGCATATCCTCGTAGCCCTCCATTTGCCCCAGGGTGGAAAACAGGCGCAGGTAGTAGGCCTCTGCGCGCTGCCAGGCCAGCAGATCAAAGGTGCGCACCTGCAGCAGGTAGTGCTGCACCTGGCGGTACTTCGCGTACATCTGCATCTCTTCGGGTGTGGAGAGCGCGGATACCAGCTGCTGCTTATCCTGTTCGCCCAGGGGTGGTTCCCCCGCCTGGCCCAGGCGCTGGCGGTAGGTGTGCACCATATCCCGGATGAGCAACTGCCCCACCGCTTCGCCGGTGAGGCGCTGCTCGCGCAGCAGCTGTTTCAGCTCTTTTTTCATCGTGATGCGTTCCTTTCATGCGTACGGCGGCCGCCATGGGGCTGCGTCCCCTGCCCGCCCCGCCCCGGCCTCGTGCGCTCGGGCCGCGCCCACGGCAATATACTGGTCGGAGATGGCCGCGGGCCCTGCCCGCCCCGCTATTTGCGGCGGTGGATGACCTTTTTGCCGTGCAGGTAGGCGGTGAGGGCCTCCTGCATCACATCGCGGATGGTCAGGCGCTGGGTATAGGCGTAATCCTTCAGGGTATCAAGCAGATCCTCGCGCACGATGAAGGTGGCGCGCGTCCAGTGCTCGGGCAGGCCCTCCTGCGAGGCCTTGGTGACCTGGCGGAAGTTGCTGCGGGGTCTTCCGCGGGTGACGCGGATGGCGTCCGCGCCCAGATCCGCGGGCGCGTAGGCGGCGCCCTCCCCCACGCCCGGCGCGGGTCCGGCGGTCGTTGCCGCGGCTTGGGCCAGCAGCGCGGCGTAGGCCGCTACCTGCTGCGGATCAAGAACCGGCAGACCATCGGTCTGTTGCTCGGTGCTGGGAGGCTGCGGGGCCTCTGCGCGCGGGGGCTTGTCAACGCTGGGATTCTCCGGGGGGCGCGCCTCGGCGGGGGCCGGATCCGCCTCTGCGGCGCGGGTGTCGCGGATCCAGCTGAGCGGGTCGCTGCCCATGCGGCTGGGTGTGGGTTTAGGCATGCTTCACCTCCTGCGCCAGCACCTCTTGGGTGAGGGCCGCGTAATCCTGCGCGCCGTAGGAATCGGGCTTGTAGGCGAAGATATCCAGGCCGTAGCTGGGGGCTTCGGCCAGGGAGATGTTGTCGCGGATGAGGGTGCGGAAGAGCTTGTCATCGAAGTATTCGCCGATTTTGACGATGACCTCGCGGTTGAGCTTTTTGCGCGCGTCGTAGAGCGTGCCGATGATGCCGCTGATGTGCAGGCTGGGGTTGAGTCGTTTTTGCACCACCTGGATGGTCTGCATCAGCTTGCTGACCCCTTGCAGGGCCAAAAACTCGCTTTGCAGGGGAATGAATACCTCATTGGCCAGGGTGAGCGCGCCCAGGGTCAGCAGGCCCAGGGAGGGCGCGCAATCCAGCAGCACGTAGTCATACTCCGCCGCCAGGCCCTCCAGGGCCTCTTTCAGCAAAAACTCGCGCCCCGCGGCGGTGCTCAGCTCTATTTCCGCGCCGGATAGCTCGATGGATGCGGGGATGACCCGGTAATTGTGGCAGGGCCACAGGGCATCCTGGGCGGGGATGAGCCCGCGCAGGGCCTCGTAGATGGTCTTGCCGCTGCCGTAGGCGTCTATGCCCAGGCTGGTGGAGAGGTTTGCCTGGGGATCCAGATCCGCCAGCAGCACGCGTTTGCCCGCCGCGGCCAGGCCCGCGCCCAGGTTGATGGTGGATGTGGTCTTGCCCACGCCACCCTTTTGGTTGACCAGTGCGATGATGCGCGTCATGTGTGCTTGCTCCTTTGCGGGCGGCCGCTGGCCGCTGATATCGCCGGTTGATGCGGGCGAGGGTTCTGTTTTGCGGCGCTTGGTTTTCGCGCGATGCTTGCGGGGCGGCCCTTGCCGCTTACAGCGTAAACCCTGCGGCCGCTTCCTCATCCGTGCAGGGGCCGATCTGCGCCAGCAGCGCCGCCATGCGGCTGTTGATGGCATCCAGCTGCCGCGCCAGGTCGGCCCGCTCCGTGGGGGATGCGCTCTGTGCGCGGCGGGCCGCGACCCCCTGTAGTTGCGCCAACTGCTCGTTGTAAGCGCGCTTGCAGGCGGGGATATCGGGGGATGGCGCGGGGGCCTCTGCCGCCAGGGCGCGCAGATAGTCTTCCAGGTAGTTGCCGGGCATGCGCTCCCCCCTATAGCACGGTGACGGGCTTCATGTCGCTCACGCGCAGAATCTGCGGCTCAAAGAGCAAATCCACATGCCCGCCGGCCACACCGTTGCGGTTTTTGAGGATGGTGACGGTCAGCATCTGCCGCTCGGCGTTCACCTCGCGGGCGTCCTCCTCGCCCCGGTGCATGGCCTCGTTGAAGAGGCCCAGCACCAGGTTGGCATCCTGTTCGATATCGCCGGATTCGCGCAGGTTATCCAGCCGTACGCCGCGCCGGGTATCCTCCCCCACATCCCGGCCCTTGGCCGGTCTGCCCAGCTGCGCGGCCAGGATGATGGGGATCTCCGCGCGCTTGGCGGCTTGCAGCAACCGCCCGGATATGCGCTGCAGCTCTACCTGGCGGCTGGGCGCGGGCGCGCCGTTCCAGCGTATTTTCTGCATGTAGTCGATAAACACGGCGGTCAGCCCGGGGTTGCGCTGTTTTTCGCGCACGATCAGCGAGGCCAGGGCATCCGCATCCAGCGCATCCTCAAAGAGCTGCAGGCGGCCCTCATCCACCCACTGGCCGAAGGTCTGCCAGGCTGCATCCAGCGCGGGCTCCCGCAGGGCCTGCATATCCTCGCCGCGGGCGAAGTACTGGCTGATGGCGTACTTGTTTTTGCGGCGGTGCAGGGTCTTGCCGGCCAGGATGTTGAGCATGTTCAGCGCCAGCGCGGCGCGGGTCTCCTCGTAGCTGAAGAAGGCGAAGCTGCCCTGGGGATAGGTTTGGATCATGCGCAGAAACAGGTTGGTCAGCAGCGTGGTCTTGCCGTGCGAGGGCCGCGCCGCCACGAGCGTGATGGCCCCTTGGGGCACGGTCAGCAGCGCATCCAGGGATTCGTAGCCCGTGCGCAGGCCATCCGGCGCGCGGGCGAGATCCATGCGCAGTTCATCCAGGGTGTAGGGGCGCAGGGTGACGCCCTGCTGCTGGGCCATGCTGTCGAGCCGGGCACGGATATCCGCATCCAGCCCTTCGGTCTGTTCTTCTGCCGCGCGCTGGCTGATCTCTTGCGCCAGCTTCTTGAGCTGCGCCGTGCGCTTGGCCTGTTGCAGGCGCGCCAGGTGCGCCTGGTAGGCCAGTTGCAGGGTGTGGCGGGGCAAATCCAGCGCGCGGGCGATGGGCTGCAGGTAGTCTGCCGGGGATACGGGGTCTTGAAAGGCCCCGGCGAACGCCATGGCTTCATCCAGTACGCGATCGCGCAGGGGCGCATCCAGCGGCGCGGGCGGCTGCCCCGGCGCGGGGAGAGGCACGCCGTGCTTTTGCAGCAGCCGTTGCGCGGCCCAGGCAGGCGCGCCCAGGGGGTTTTCTATGGCGGCGCGAAAGCCCGCCACCCCCGCCGCCCCCTGGCGCATCCATTCATCCGGATCCTTGATGCCCTCGGGCAGGGGCGCGATATAAGCCCGCGCCCCCGCCTGATGGATGGCGCGCACGGCGGCCAGGGCGCCATCCCGGCCCGCTCTGTCCGTATCCGCGTTGTCCAGGGCCAGCACGAAGCGGCGCGCCCCCCGGCGCACAGCCTCATCCAGCTGGGCGGCGCTCAGGCGGCTGCCCCCCACGCTGACCACGCCGGGGATGCCCTGCGCGTGCGCCATCAGCGCGTCGATGTAGCCTTCCACCACCACCAGGGTCTCCGCGCGCCCCGCGGTCTCCAGGTGAAAGAGATGCTCGCCCCGGCGTGCGCCGCGGTTGAAGAGGTACTTGCTTTTATCCGGCGCGAGGGGCTCTGTGCTGCGGGCGATGATGCCCCGGGGCCTGCCGTAGGGATCGCAGAAAGGGATGGCCAGGGTGTGTGTATCCCCCAGCGCGGCAGGGGCAAAGAGCGAAAAATCCTGGCTGTCCACGGCGGATAGGTCGGCCTGGGGCTGGCCTTCCAGCAGCGCGGCGCGTAGCTGCCCGGGCCGCAGATAGTGCCCAAAGCCCGCGCTGCGGGCGGCCTGCGCTGCCCAGCCGCGGCGCTGCAAGTAGGCCAGCGTGGCCTCGCCCTGGGGGGTAAACAGCGCTGCCTGCATGGCCGCTATGGCGCGCGCCAGCAGCGCTTGACGCCCCGCCTCCTGCGCGTAGGCAGCCCCCTGATCGCGTTCGGGCAGGGGCACGCCTGCGGCTTTGGCCAGGGCGCGCAGGGTTTCCTGGGGGCTCAGGTTATCCCGGTGGGCTATGTAATCCCACAGGGTGACGCCGTAGCCGCACTTGTTGCGCCGGTTGCACTGAATGTAAGCGCCATCCGCGTAAATGTACGCTTCGCGCTTGCCGCAGGCCGGGCAGGCCAGGGCGATGGTGTTGCCGCGCGGGGAGGGCGCAAGTTCGCGCAGCAGCGCCGCCCTATCCAACTGGCGGTAGATGTGCTCTAGCAGGCCGTCGTGCATGTTCCCTCCGGTAAGGTTACTGGGTATATCGTGTAAACATGGTTTACATGGAAAACCGAAACAAACCAATGGTTACATTGTAAACAAAAAAAGCGGAAAATGCAAGCGGGTCTTTCAGGGAGGGCGGCAGCCTCTGCCGGTCTGTTCTAACGGTTTGGGCTGTTGGGGTTTGGCGGCCATGCCGCGAGGGGCGCGGGGTCAAAAGCGCCCCTCTGCCCTCCTCTTTGCTTAAATAGGGATGCCTTCTGAAAGGGGTTGCCTTCAGCCCGGGGTTGTGGCTTGTCCCCCCTTTCCCCTGTTGCGCCAACACTTGCCGGCTGTTGGGGGGAAGCGCTGGGCGCGGCCGGCCCGCCTGTTTTGCGCTCACCGCGGGCATGTCCGTTTGCGGGGCTTTGCGGTTGCCTTTGGGTTGCCTTTGGGTTCTCTTTCGATCCCTTATTTAGCCCGGTGGAAAGGGGGCGGGCGGCGCTGCCCCGCTTCTCTTCTTGCGCGGCGGGTGTGTGCGGCAGGCGGTTGAAGGGTGGCAAAGCAGGAGGATGGCTGCCTGGCCCGCGCTTGCCCGGCGTGCTTTTCTTATATTTTGGCGTCGGAAAAGCATCTCTGTATCTGGCAGTATATGCGGCGCAGGCGATGTTTATGCGCTGCCCCACCGGTTCTTTTTGTGGCAAAAAAGATTTTTGACCATACGTGTGTATTCTGTGTAAACATAGAATACTATGTTTTTTAAAATTACTTGAAATTCAAAGTTTAATACAATAAACTGTGTACACATAAAAATAAAAAATTATTGTATATAAACATGTTTATTGGTATTATCAGAAAAACATAATAAAATAAATAAACTTAGTAAATTGAATAATCATATTAAACATAGTAAACAAGTAATTCAAATAAACACAGTAAACAATAAAACCTGCTCTTGCCTGCGCCGCGCGTATGCTGTATACTGTGTTTTATAGAACCGGTCAACAAAGGAGGGGGATCCATGCCCTTTGCCCGCGCTTTCGGCTTGCCCCCCTGGCAGGCCAGGCAGCTGCCTTGGCTGCTGCTGGCCCTTGCGCTGTTTGTGCTCGCCGCGCCCCTGGGGCCTGTGCCCATGTGGGCCTTTGCCGCCGCGCTGCTGGGCCTGTGCGCCGCGGGCAGCCTAGCGGAGGCAACGTGCGCCTATCTCTTTATCTCCCTGTTTGACAGCGTGCTGGCTTTTCCGCCCCTGGGCGGCTCGCTGGTGCGGGTGGCGCAACTGGGCCTGCTGCTGCGCTGCGGGGCGCAGGCGCTACTGGGGTGGGGCGGCCCGGGCTTGCCCGCCGCCCGCGCTGCCGCGGGGCAGCGGTTGCCGCCCGGGCGCCTCCCCGCTATGCGGCGGGCCGGGCTGGTTTTCCCCGTCGCGGCGGGCGGGCTGGCGCTGGCCTTCAGCTTGCTAAGCTACGCTCTAAAGGGCGTGACGGGGGATACCCTCAGCTTTCTGTTCAGCCTGGCGGTGCTGCTGCCGCTTGGCCTGCTGCTGCGGGGGCGGGGGCGCGAGCTGGCGGGCCCCCTGCTGCAAACCTATGTGGCCGCGGCCCTGGCCAGCGTGCTGCTGGGGCTTGTATACCAGCGCTTCTTTTGGATGCGCGGGGCGGATTTTCTGGGCGCGCGCTTCATGGGCGCGCACGAGCCCAACTTTACCGCCATGTTCTTGGATGTGGGGCTGCTGATCTACCTGGCCGCGGGGTGGCCGGCCCTCGCGGGGGGCGGGCGGAGGAGAGCCCTCTCCTTGCCTGTACGGCTGGCGGATGCGGCCGTGATGGGCACGCTGGCCGCGGGGCTGCTGATGACCGGCAGCATGACCGGTCTGGCCGTATCCGCGTGCGCGCTGCTCGTATTCGCCCTGCGCCGCCGCCGCGCGTGGCGGCGCGGGCTTGCCCGCGCCGCGGCGGGTCTTGCCGTGGCGGCGGGCATCATGATCGCCTGCGCGCTCATCCTGCGGCCCTTGCCCCAGGGGCAGGTGCTGGCCCAGAGCGAGAGCACGGGCTACGTATCCGGCGAGAGCCCAAACTATATTGATACAGAGACCTATCGCGCCGCGCGCCGGGCCGGGCAACCCATTGAGGATCTGCTGCTGACCCGCAGCCAGTGGGTGGCGCAGCGGCAGGCGCAGGGCTTGCCCGTCGCCCAGCCGCTGCCGGCCATCGTGCCCACGGGGCCTTGGTCGCGCCTGCCGGTGATCGGCCCGCGCATTGATCAGGCGGTGGCCTTTTTATCCGGCGCGGGGCTGGATGCCGCCACATCCGGCCGCCTGGGCCTGGCCCGCGAAAAGCTGCTGGATTACCTGGATTACCCCTGGTGGCAAAAGCTCGTGGGGCGCGGCCCGGATGTGGAGAAGACCCTGATGCCCATGGCCTTTTGCCTGGGCTACGCGCACAACAGCCTATTGGATATGCTCTGCGGGTTCGGTCTGGTGGGGTTTGCGGGGCTGCTGTGGTGGCTGATCCGGCGGGCGCGCCGGGGCGACCTTTTGGGCGGCGGCGTGGGGCAGGGCGAACGCGCCGCGCTGCGCTATGCCCGTGTGGCCCTGTTGCTGCACGCGCTGACCCTGAGCATGTACCTGAACAGGGTGTTTCTGTTCTTTTTTGTGCTGTGACTTTCGGTATAGAGATTGTTTGAAGCCTGCGCGCGGCGCGCAGAAGGCGCCCCAAAGCAAGCACAGCGTCGCCTCTTTGTCCTCTGGCGGGGATGCGCAAAGCGGCCCCGGTTTAATCAAACCGGGGCCGCTTTGGCTTGCCTATGACCGGATGCGTCTGCGGGCCCAGCTTGCGGCCAGAATGGCCGCGCCCGCGCTGAGCGTATCTAGCAGCACATC
>JAITTS010000022.1 GCA_031286995.1 Oscillospiraceae bacterium | reverse complement strand
CATTTTTGTGAAAGATACCCTTACAATTCAAAAGAGGGATTCTTTCGCGGCAGGCTACTATGCCAACCATGAGAACGACATTAAAGACGCTGTGGATGCCATACGCCAGCAATGGGCGTTTAACAAACTGGGGAGCGACCGGCACGGGTGGAATGAGGTCACGCTCACCTATTAGGAGACGAGATGTATGGTTGATAGACACGCGCTGATGGAGAAAGCGATGGATCGCACACGCAACAATCCGGCATTTATCACCTTTGCGCAGAAATGCGCAGGCGGTTCCAACGCGGGAAAGAATGCCTCGCAGAACCGCAGCCTTTTTTCGAAGCTGACCGCCATTCTAAAGGCAGCCAAGAACGATGATATTCTTAGCCACAGAGAGGTGCTGGAGGCGGTTAGGCAGTGGAAAGACGATTGCTTCGAAGGTGTGAATACGGCTAACCTACAAGAACTGATTGATCTTTTATTCAGGTATGGAGTACTAACGCTCGCGGATACCGCTAAGGGCAATGGCTTTGCCGGATATACGCGCGCTGACTTGTTGGCATACGTGGAGATCTGTCGTCGCTACTTTTGGGTCGCGCAGGAGTTGCCAAAACAAGAGTTGTCGCGACAAGCCGTCGTGCAGGATGCAGCGCCGAAAACGCCCCCCATTGAAACCGAAGGGGTTTCCGCCACGTCCCCTTGAATGACGGATCTATCCGCGGCGATTATTGAAATCATGAATGGCAACTGTGAGTGCGCGAAATATGTCGTCCAACATGAAGAGATAAAAAAATATAGAGGCCTACAAAAAGAAGCGAGAAAGATACTCAATAAAGAAGCACAAAAGTTGCTGAAAGGCAGGGGTTGAGGATGAAACTGGGTCGGCACGGCATTTGGATTAGGTTGATAGAAGTCATGGTTGCCATTCCAATAATAGCGCTGCTTATTTTGATGCTACTAGGGTTATATCAGCAGCAAAAAGACATTAATAAGCTACAAGGCGACGTGGATTCCATTAAAAGGATCACGGCAGATGTTCCCGCAGATCAGCTAACGGTTGATTTCTTAAAGTCCGAAGCAGAAACACACCGCCTATTTATTGAAGATCAGCGGAATCAACTACTGTGGCTCGTCGGTCTTCTTGCAGGCGCGGGGGGTCTGCTGCTTACGTTTTTTGGCTTTGCCAGCCGAAAGGACATTCAGGACAATATTGAGGAGGCTTTGAAAGAACATATATCGAAAACGTTACACGATGATAAAGCGCTTGAGAACCTGCAGCGCAGCGTGAGACGTGAAAAGCAGGCGGGGGAAATCCGCGTGTTATTTGCGCGCCATTACGATGCGGATACGGACACAGACGAATACAGAGACTTTGTAGATACTTATGAGTTCTTTCGAAAGCGGGATTACGCTGTTTCTGATCGCATTATTCCACTTAACGCCCAGAATTATGAAGAGGAAACGAAGACGTATAAAATCCTTGTTTATATAGTACCAGAAAATGAGCGAGAATCGCAATCCACATCGGAATCTACAAATTCATCCAATCAGGAACCGCTGTACCCACAGCTTTCAAAGATGTCGAAGGATAAAAAAATGCAGTGCATACTATATGTGCCGATCCCGGGAAGAATTAAACCGCAACCCAGTAGCGATGCTTTTGTCTCGATGGTCAACTTGCATGCGAAACTTCGCGAAACGCTTTATATGCTACTGTATTTCTCCTCGCTCAATTACTAGATGAGCGAATAGCAGGATGTGATGGAACTTTGCTCAAATAGCAACCCCTTCGGGGGATTGTAACCCCCGGTTCTGCTTCTGTGGGTTGCCGTTTGTGTACAGTCGGTCAAAAGCCAAGAAGACCCCTTCGGGGGATCGAGACACCCCCAAGAATTCTTCGTTTCTGCTTTCCCATTTTGGCCAAAACCCAAGCCCCCCTTCGAACCAAATACCTTGATGGATCGCCAGAAACGGAGTGGCTTCCATGGTGCTTTATGTGCAAGAGACAGGCGCGATTATCCAGCGGCGCGGCGGAGGGCTGGAGGTGCGCAAACAGGGCGCTTTGCTTTACCGCGTGCCGCTGGTTGGGTTGGATCGCCTGGTAGTGATCGGCGTGGTGCAGGTAACGACGCAGGCATTGTACGCATTGAGCGCGCAGGGTATCGACGTTGTGTATCTTAGCGCGAATGGCCGGATGCGCTGTACGGTCTATGCGCAAAAGACAGATAACGTGTTTCTCCGCATGGCGCAGTATCAGCGGGCGATGGATGCGGCGTATCGTTTGGCGTTCGCGAAGGCGCTTGTGCAGGCGAAGATGACGACGCAGATCAAGCAGATTCGCGCGCAACGGTTGGATGATGCGTATGATTGGCAAGCGGCGATAGAGCGCATCGCGCAACTGGGCGCGTCTGTTTCGCAGTGCGACACCATCGATGGATTGCGCGGGCTTGAAGGCAGCGCAAGCCGCATTTATTTCGAATGCTTTGGGGCAGGCATGAAGAAACTCCCTTTCACAGGCCGGTCTCGCCGTCCGGCGCGAGAACCTTCCAATGCGCTATTGAATCTGGGGTACGCCTTTTTGAGCAACGAATGCATCGCGCTGCTGGATGCCGGCGGCCTGGATTGCGGCTTGGGCTTTATGCATGGCGTAGTGTATGGAAGAAAGTCGCTCGCGCTGGATATTATGGAGCCTTTCCGCGCGGAAACGGTGGATCGGGTGGTGCTGCGCATTTGCAATTGGGGGATGATTGAGGAAAAAGACTTTGTGGAAGATGCGCAGACGGGTTTTAGACTGACGCCCGAGGGCTTTCGCACGTTTGTGGCGCAATACGAAAAGCATGTGATGGATGGTGAGAGGCCGTTGCGCACGGCGTTGCGAGATGAGGTTGGCAAGCTCCGCCACGCGCTGCTGGAGGGCAGCTCATTTTCTCCTTGGGAAGGTGATTGACATGCGCATCGTGGTCAGTTATGATATCAGTGATGATGCCATCCGGCGTCAGGTTGTGAAGGTGTGCGAAGCATATGGGCAACGCGTTCAACGCAGTGTGTTTGAGTGCGCGCTATCGAAGGATCAATTCACATCGCTACGAAAAGAGCTTGATTCGGCGCGAAAGGGCAAGGGCATCTCACCATCCGACAGCATTCGTTTCTATTCGTTGTGTGCCGTTTGCAGTGCTGAGGTACTGGTAATGGGGCATAGAACGGCAACGGCGATCGAAAATCAGCAAGTTATCATTGGGTGAAATACACAAAAATGCGCGGCTTCGGTTGGTTTTGGCTTTCTGCAAAGGTATTTTGGCGCCAAAAAGGGGGTACCTTTGCACGAGCAATATTTTCCCAGGGAACCCCGCAGATCCTTGAAAAACCTCATTTCTTCAAAATGACGAAAGAAGCAAAAATATGGAAACGCCACAAAAACTGGCTTTTGGGGGTGCTTCCAAAATACCTTTGCATTTTGCCACCTGTGAAGCCTTATGGGGTAAGGCTTTCAGAGAGGCAGCGTCAAAACCCAAGAAGCCCCCTTCGGGGGATTGAGACTTAAATTCTGCAGACAGTTCAGCAACCAACGCTTTCAGTCAAAACCCAAGAAGCCCCCTTCGGGGGATTGAGACAAGAGCTTGTAGACCCTATGTGGATCTCAGGCGGCGTCGGTCAAAACCCAAGAAGCCCCCTTCGGGGGATTGAGACTATTTTCATGCACCTGAAACACGCCACACTGGCGCAGAGTCAAAACCCAAGAAGCCCCCTTCGGGGGATTGAGACAGTCACGATCGACAGGGTACCCGCCACGCCACGCGGGGCTGACAATGTCAAAACCCAAGAAGCCCCCTTCGGGGGATTGAGACAACTGCAGGCTGCGCCTTTTCCACCAGGTCGAAACGTCAAAACCCAAGAAGCCCCCTTCGGGGGATTGAGACGTCGAAGTCGATAACCCTTGCCGGGTAGTAGCCGCCGAGTCAAAACCCAAGAAGCCCCCTTCGGGGGATTGAGACCAAAGTCGCTCAGCAGGCTTGCGCCCATGCCGATGATCGGTCAAAACCCAAGAAGCCCCCTTCGGGGGATTGAGACTTGCCGCTGCTGAAGAAGCCCTCGAACACTCTGTCTTTGGTCAAAACCCAAGAAGCCCCCTTCGGGGGATTGAGACCTCCTTTAAGATATGCTTCAATCAACGATAGAACCTTGTCAAAACCCAAGAAGCCCCCTTCGGGGGATTGAGACACAAGCGCCCGCTCCGATACGTAGGCATCGCCGGTTGGTCAAAACCCAAGAAGCCCCCTTCGGGGGATTGAGACTGATCTTCTGCGTCCGTCTCCACATCCTCTGGCTTGTCAAAACCCAAGAAGCCCCCTTCGGGGGATTGAGACTTTACTTGTTAACTATGTATTTAACATATCCAGTAGAGTCAAAACCCAAGAAGCCCCCTTCGGGGGATTGAGACACTTCTTCTTACCTACAAAAACCGCTCGATCGGGTGGGGGTCAAAACCCAAGAAGCCCCCTTCGGGGGATTGAGACGGATTACATCCCGTCCCATTAATATCTTTTTCAGAGAATGTCAAAACCCAAGAAGCCCCCTTCGGGGGATTGAGACCAAATCGCTGATTTCCCATTCATTCCCACCCAATATCTAGTCAAAACCCAAGAAGCCCCCTTCGGGGGATTGAGACCTATCAATGCGATAGAAAACAAATCCGTGACTCCAAAGTCAAAACCCAAGAAGACCCCTTCGGGGGATTGAGACAGATACCAACACACAAAAGGTTCCTAAAGGCACCATTACCTCGTTAAAACCCAAGAAGACCCCTTCGGGGGATTGAGATCTTGGTAGGTGGTATATCATTTCCTACATCCCTTTTACCGCCAGAATCAAGGAAGCCACACTTCCAGGGGATTGTGGCAAACCTGCTGCGCACAAGGAGGCGTATAGATGAAACTCACGCTAGAGAAGGATATGCTAATACAAGCGCTCGCGACGGCATGGCAGCATGTGCAAGCAAAAGCCTCCGCGCCGGGGCTGGATGGCATAGACATCATGGATTTTCGGTTGGATGCGAACCATCAGTTGCGTTTGTTGCGCGATCAAATGCTGGATGGAAGCTATACACCAGGGACGGTGCGCATTTTTACGCTAAAAAAAGGTCAAAAGACGCGAGAAATAGGCCTTCTTTGTGTGCGAGATCGTATTGCCCAGCACGCGATGGCGCAAATACTGTCCGCAGAATATGAGCCGAGATTTTTGCCGCAGTCCTACGCGTTTCGCCCGAGCAAATCTGCAAAGCAAGCGGTGCAGCAAGTATGTCAATGGATTCAGGAGAAGAAAACATCCTTTTTTCGTAGCGACATTGATGCGTATTTCAATCACATCCATCACGAGGTACTGCTGACCAAGCTGGAAGCGGATGTGGATGAGGCGTTGCTGCGGCTGATTTCTGAAAGCATCAAATTGCAGGAATTGCGCGACGGGGCACTCGTCAGACGCGAGATGGGCTTGTGTCAGGGCTCCCCGCTATCCCCATTGCTGGCAAATGTCTATCTGCACGATTTCGACCGCGCGATGGTAGGCTGCTGCGATGCATATATTCGGTATTGCGACGACTTTGTGTGCATGGCGGATGATCAGCAGGCTTGGAAAGCGTTGGCCGCGATGATCGGCGCGCAGTTGGAGCCGCTGCATCTAACGCTAAAATCAAGCAAGACTTCGCAAGGCATGCTGTCGGATGGGTTTGCTTTTCTGGGCTATTTCTTTTCGGATCAGGGTTCCGTGGTGATGGTCAAAGCCATCGAATCTCTGGCGGATAGCTTGACGCCTCGCATTGAGCGGCTGCTTGCTCAATTGGCGCAGCAGCATTCGGCGGAAGGCGGCGATGTGACGCTGGACTGGGGCGCGTTGGCGGATGTTTTAAGGGGCTGGCAGCAATATTATCCGCTGCCAACATCATTGTTTGTACATCCAGAGATCGCGATTGCTGTGGCGGCGCGCGCCATCGCGGAGGATGATCTGGATGTATGGTCGCAGCTGGATATCGACGCGTTACAAGATGTATTGATCGATGGTCGCTATTGGCCGGTATTCGCCGCCGCATGCATGCGGCTTGGCATGCCGTCGGATGCGATTCATTTGTTTGAAGGCTGGTTTGGCAAGGAAGGCTTGGCGGCCTATGACGCATCTTCGGCAAAAAAACTGTATGATCTGTGGGCGCGTGATTATTTCGCCGCCCCGGATGGCATATTGGCCGAGTTGGTGCAGGCATATACGGATTTGGGCGTTTTTTCATTTGCGCATTCGCTGTACGATCAATCCAGCATCACATACGAGTTCCATCCTGATCCGCCTGAAACCGCAACGCTTTCCGTGCCGCCGCAGGACGAGCCGGATGATCCGGGCGAGCCAACGGAAGCACTGCCGGCAAGGCAAGAAGAAACCTTCACCACACCTTCAAATGAAGCGTATCTGCCGGAAACGATGGATATCGCGCAACGGATTGTTGAGCTTCTCGCCAGGGATAAAGACCGCTACGGCCAAGAACCGATTGCGCTGGGCATCGATCGGCACGTGCAGCATGTGTTGGAGCCGCTTACGGCGGCGCGCGTGCTGGAACACCTGCGCGGGGCGTGCGTCATTTCTACGCCCATCGTCGATGCGTGGAATCAGGTAAGCTGTGTTGTGCTGGATGTTGATATCACGCAAAAAATGCTCTCCAATCCTGCGGTGGATATCGTCGCAAAGAAGCGGGAGGCGCTGGCGGTCGCTGCGGCGTTGTGCAAACGGGCGGCGCGTCTGGGCTTGCGGACATTGCTGGAGGATAGCGGACAGCGCGGCTATCATATCTGGATGCCGCTGGATACGCCGTTGCTCCTGGCGGAAGCGGTCGAGTTGACGCTGCTATGGGTGCGAGGCATCGACAACCCCATTGAGCAGGGCATTACCGTGGAACGTCTGCCCAACGTAAAGCGCATTCGCGCGGAGCAGACGCCACAGATCATCAAACTGCCCGGCGGCCGTCACCCGATTACGGGGGAGCGATGCAGGTTTGTGGAGGATGACGGAAGCCCGGTGCAGAACCCCGTCGCTCTGCTGCAATCCTTTGTGCTGAATGCGCTGCGGCACGTGCGCGAATTGCTGCTTAAAGAACGCGCGGAAAACATTCCCATATCAACGGAAAAGGAAACCATCAGTGTCGCCGAATTAATTCCACTGTCGCCGGGCATCGAGGCGGTGCTGGAGCGCTGCGCCATCATGCGCCATCTCTGCGCCTGCGCGATGAGAACGGGCTTCTTGGTACATACGGAACGCTTGCACATTTTATATGTTTTCGGGCACATGGGGGAGGTGGGGCAGCGCTATATCCACCAGGTGATGAAGTGGACCTACAACTATCGCTATGACGTGACGCAGCGGTTCATCGAACGCATCCTGGATCGCCCGATCAGCTGCCACCGCTTGCGCGAATGGTATGCAGACAAACCGTTCATTGCGTTCTGCAATTGCAATTTTCCTTTGGTCAAGGGTACGTATCCCTCGCCGGTGCTGCATGCCCACGCGATCGGGGGCGGGGAGGATGTGGCTGTTCCGCGCAATGATCGACTTGCCAAAGCGGATCAGGAGAATCTTTCGGATGCCTTCCATACCCACGGGCAGATACGCGATTTGGCGCAACAGATGCTGACAATGAACCAAGAGAAAAACAAGCTGGAGGAGGAAATCGCTGCATGCCAGCAAAAACTGGCGGCTCTCTTCGATTTGCTGCGCATCGATTCCTTTGAGATCGGCATTGGGATGCTGACGCGCACGAAAACGCCGGAGGGAGCGTTCCGCTGGGGGATTCGCATTGAATGAGGCGATTGCGCCTTGACATAGCGCAGATTGACAAGTGCCTGCTGGATGGATTACAATGATGGTAATTCACCGATAAGGCGAGGGTACGGATAGGTAACGCACAATTCCCAGTTGAGCAGAAAACCGCGATTGGGACGGAGATGCAGGCGAAAACGCATGGGGAAATTACATAAATAACAACGTGATTCATTGGCTTTGGCTGTTTGCAAAGGTATTTTGGCGCTAAAAAGGGGGTACCTTTGCACAAGCAATATTTTTCCAGAGAAACCCGCAGATCCTTGAAAAACCTCATTTCTTCAAAATGACGAAAGAAGCAAGAATATGGAAACGCCACAAAAACTGGCTTTGGGGGGTGCTTCCAAAATACCTTTGCATTTTGCCACCCGCGAAGCCTTGTGGGGTAAGGCTTTCAGAGAGGCAGGCAAAACCCAAGAAGCCCCCTTCGGGGGATTGAGACTTTGCCCCCTGCTGCACAAGCTCCGCCAGCCCCGTCGTTAAAACCCAAGAAGCCCCCTTCGGGGGATTGAGACCAGTTGTAGCTATTGGTCTTATTCCCATAGCCACCTTTGCCGTCAAAACCCAAGAAGTCCCCTTCGGGGGATTGAGACAGAACGGTTCACCAGGCTGGGTGAGATGTCCCTTGTCAAAACCCAAGAAGCCCCCTTCGGGGGATTGAGACTCTTGCGAGACCCACCAACAATCCGGGCAGAACCGTGTCAAAACCCAAGAAGACCCCTTCGGGGGACTGAGGTGTGAATCCACATGCTATCAAAGATCAGACTGATTCTGACGGAGGTGGGCGGCGCGCGCCCATCGGTTCATTGGGGTTCCATGTTGCATGGCGCGCTGATTCGCGCACTGCCAGAGCAAACCGCCACCGCGATGCACGAGATGCGGATGCGCCCGTTTTCGCAGTATGTCGAAGCGATCAGCGATACGGCGATCTGTTGGCATATCGGCTTGGCCGGCGAAATGACGGAGGAGATTGAGCGCGCGATATCGGCGATCACCGCCGTGCAAGTGGAAGGGAAGGCCATGCTAGCCGTTGTGGAAACGCACCGGGAAGCGATAACGGAAAAACACTTTGCGGATCGCTTTATGTCGTCGCCGCAATACAGGCATCAATATACAATGCAAATCAAAACGCCCTGCACGCATAAAAGCATGGGGCAGTATGCGCTGTTTCCATCGATGGAATTGATCTATCATAACCTGTTTATGCGTGCCAGCGCCATGCGCGATCTCGCGCCGCTGTTTGAGCCGCTGGATGCCGCGCAGTTTGCGCAACGGGCATCCATTGAGCGCTACGCTTTGCGTTCCGCGCCATACTTTTTTGAAAGAACAAAGGTTGTGGGGTATACAGGGTCTTTGAATCTGTGCCTGCATGGCGCCGAGGAGGAGAAGCGGCTTGCGGGGCTGCTGCTGTCGTTGGCGGAATACACGGGCATTGGTATCAAGACCGCGTTGGGCATGGGCGGGTGTGAGGTGCGCTGAGGTCGCGCTGGCAGCGGATTGTGTAGGCGTCAAAATTACGCGCGTTATTCTTAACGCTGGTGCTGATTTGATAGGGGAAGGATGTTACTTTAACAATAAAAAATTCAGATAACTTATATCTGATGGCGAGGGCTATGAGATTGAGTGCAAGCGGTGTGCAAGTGCAATAGGGCGCCTTGCTGTCAGCGGCGTGCATATAAAACTTCGCTACGCTTCGCAAAATGTACAACCAGCGCACGTATCTAACAATTTGCAGAGAAATTCAAGCGGGTATCCAGAGGACACGTTTGCCGAGGGTTCGGTAGCCGCGATGAGGGCGAACGGTGTTGTAGCGGACAAGCCCTTCAGTCAACCATATTCAAGATGTCACACTGAAGGGAACACTCAAACTGTAGCCTTGCTTGCGTGTGCAAAAGACACTTGCGGGCTGAATGGAGAGACGCTACAGCAACAGCCCCGGCACCTGTCCCACATCATCCAGCACGGGCACGCCGCAGGCAGCCAGGGTCTCCCTGGCCTGGTGGCCTTGGGCCACCAGCGCGCAATCCGCGCCGATGGCGCGGGCGGTCTCGCAGTCGTGCGCCGTGTCGCCTACCAGCAGCATCCGCCCGGCCCCCGCGCGTGCGGCGTAAGCGCGGCCCGCATCCACCTTGCTGGCCCCGTATATGTCTCTGATGCCCAGCACCTCATCCAGGTAAGGGATCACGGGGTAGCGGCCCACCTGGGCCAGCAGGTTATCCTGCCGCGTGGCGGAGAGGATCACCTGGCGTACACCCAGCCCTGCCAGGGCGCGCAACGTGGGCAGAGCCTGGGGGTACAGGGCGCAGTGCGCCGCATCCCCGCGGTGGTAGGCGGCAATGTATTCCGCCGCCAGTATAGGGAAGGGATCGCGGTCAAAGTCAAAGCCCACGTCACGGTAATAGTCGGCGATGGGGAAGCGAAAGACCCGGCGGTAGGCCGCCTTATCCGGCAGAGGCGCGAGGCTCCGCGAGCGCAGCAGCTTGTTGATGCATGCGACGCACCAATTTACATCATCCAGCAGGGTACCGTTCCAATCCCAAATCAGGTGCGTGTAGTTGGGCATAATCCTCCTACGCCTGCGAGCGGCGGCGGGTGGGGCGCCGGATGAATTCGCGCTGAATGTCCGCGTAGCGGGCCGCCACCTCGCCGGCCACATTCTCCCAAGCGAAGGCCAGGGTGTCGCGCGCCCTTTCCCCGGCGGCGCGCATGCGGGCCGGATCCGCAAGCACATCGGTCAGGGCTTGCGTAAAGGGTAGCAGGCTGTCCGTCTCTGCCAAAAAGCCGTTTTCACCGTGGGTTACGCCCTCCGCGGCGTTGGTGCCCCGCAACAGCAGGCTGGGGCAAGCCATGGCCGAGGCCTCGCGCACCACCAGGGGTGCGTTGTCGTAGCGAGAGGGGAATACGAAAAGATCCGCCCGGGTGTAGCAGCTTGCCAGCGCATCCCGCTGGTGCAACACCCCGGCAAAGTGCACCTTCTCCGCTACGCCCAGCTGCATGGCTTGATCTTGCAGGGCCTGCAGGTAGCCGCCCTCGCCGACCATCAACAGGTGGCATGGGCTGCCTCTGCGCGCCAGCTCCGCATAGGCGCTCACCACCAGCATGGGGTTCTTCACTTGGGTCATCTGGCCCACAAACAACAACAGCGGCACATCCGGCGATATGCCGTATTGCGCCTGAATAAAGGCTGCGGCGGCATCCCGATCCCTGGGGTGCCCCACCATGTCGCAACCGATGGGCACCACATCCACCCGGCCCTGAAACCCGTACTCTCGCATGGTGCCCAGGGTAGATTGGTTCACCGTCCAAACGGCATCCGCCTTGTCGTAAAAGCGCATCACGCTTTTGTTGATGGCCCCGGCCAGCCAATCTGAGTGCACGGCCTGGGCAAAATCGTCGCGCATCTTGCTGTGAAAGGTGACCACCAAGGGGATGTTTTGGCGGCGGGCCACCCGCAGGGCCTCGGCCCCGGCCACCAGGGGCGAGTGGGCATGCACCAAATCAAAGCCCGTCCGATCCAGGCGGCGGCGGCTGGATGGGGAAAATGTGGGCAGTTGCAGGCGGTAGGGCTTGCGCGGGGGTACCAGCAGCGAGCGCATGCGCACCACCTCAAAGGGGTCGGTCTCCTCGTAATTCGGTACGCCGGGGGCCACCACCAGCGTGCGATGCCCGGCCCGGTTCAGGTGGGTGGCGTAGTTGTGCACCAGGGTGCTCACACCATCCCGTATGGGTGCGTAGGCGTCTGTAAACTGCGCGTAGACGGACATGTTCGTCCTCCCTTGGGTGCCGTTCCCTCAAAAAATGTGGGCATCGGCAGGATATCGGTATTATACCAAGAATAATGAAGAAAAGGCAAGTGTACCGCGAGGGGGAGGGGAACCCATGGCGCAGGGGGCGATGGCGCGCCGGAGAGGGCGCAAGGGAATGTACTGGGGTCTGGCCGCCGCCGCGCTGCTCTACCTGTTGATGGCGTCTGCCCTGGGGCTGCCCTTGCTGGCCCACAGCGCGCACGATTCGTACACCCTGCAGGCCATGCTGTGGCGCGATGGGCATGTATCCTTGGCGGAGGATTTGGATTGGCTGGAACTGGCCCGGTACGGGGGCCGCTACTACATCAGCTTTCCGCCCTTTCCGTCTGTGCCCATGTGGGTGTTCAGCCTGTTTTTCGGCGGGCAGACACCCAGCATGCTGGTGGTGTTTTTGCTCTTTTTGGGCAGCTACCTGGCGGGCTACGGCATTGCCCGGCGATGCGGCCTGGGGGATATGCCGGGCGCGGCCTACGCCCTGTTCTGGGTGGCGGGCTGCAACCTGCTGGAGGTATCTCTCTACGGCGGTGTGTGGAACATGGCCCAGGGCATGGGTTTCTTCTTGATGATGCTGACGGTCTACGGCTGGCTTTCCCCAGGGGCCGCCTGGGCCTATGCCGCCCCGGTCTGCCTGGCCTTCGCGGTGGGCTGCCGCCCCTTTTATGCGGTGTACGTGCCCGTGGCGCTCTGCCTGTTGTGGTGGCGGCAGACAGGCGGCCCGTGGCAGCGGTTTGCGCGCGCGCTGCCAAAGCTGGCCCTGCCCGCGGCCGTGGCCTGCGCATATGCCGCATACAACTGGGTGCGCTTCGGCAATGCGTTGGAGTTCGGCCACAATTACCTGCCGGAGTTTGTGGAGGCCGAGCACGGCCAGTTTTCTCTGGCCTATGTAGCCGGTAACGTCGCCAACATCCTGCGCCTGCCCACGTGGCAGAACCATCAGCTGCGCTTCCCCACAGCCTTTGGCTTTGCCTTTTACATAGCCAACCCCTTGTATGCGCTGGCCTTGGGCCGGGGCCTTGCGGCGGTGTTCCGGCGCGAAAAGACCGCCCGCCCGCGCGTGGATGCGGCGCTGGACTGGCTGCTGCCGACCCTGGCGGCCATCCACTTCTGCCTGTACCTGCTGCACAAATCCTTCGGCGCGTGGCAGTTTGGCACCCGTTATCTGGTAGATGTGCTGCCGGTGCTGGGCTGGTGGACGCTGCGCCGCGGCAGCCGTTTTCGCACTTGGGAGGGCCTGATCATGCTGTGGGCAGTGGCCTTCAACATCTATGGGGGCCTGCTGTTTCACCTGGGGTGATACTGTCCGGCGGAAGAAGGCGCTACGCTGGTGATGGGCGCGGGCGTTGCCCGCGGCCCGCCCCTTGCGGCGCCCCGCGCCCCTGTGATACAATACGCCCAGAAGGGGGCGCGCTGTGATGACCTTTGGGCGGTGCGGACAAGCGTTGCGCGGCTTGCTGGCGGCGCTGTTGTGTGTGGCATGGTCTGGTTGCTGTGCGCTCGCTTTTGCCGCGCCACAGGATGCCGTGTGCTTCACCGCTACGGTTACACGGGCGCTGACCGTGCGCAGCACCATGAATCAGGCGGGCAAGCGGGTGGAGCAGGTAGAGAAGGGCGAGCAGGTGGATATTCTCGCCCTGGAACGGGATTGGGCGCTCATCCGCAAAGGGGATGTGGAGGGCTACATTGTGGGCAAGTACTTTGCCGACTTTGTGGTGCTGGATGAGGCTGCCCCTTTGCCCAACCGCTACAAACCGCTGACCCGCCCGGCCTTTGCGCCACGCTACACCGCTGAGGTGACCAAGAAGATGTCTGTGCGCGCGGAGACGGATGAGGCCGCCAAACTGGTGGCTACGCTCTATGAGGGCGAGCGCGTGCAGGTGGCGCAAATCGGGCCGGTATGGTCGCGCGTGCGCCGAGATAAAGATGAAGAGGGGTTTACCCGCACCGACGGCTTGGCGAACTTAGAGATGCCCGACCCCTATCAAGCCCTGGAGCCGGGGATGACGGTGTATCCCTACGCGGCCATTGCGCGCAGGGATATCGACATCATGGCCGCCGCGCCCCTGGCGCAGGGGGTGTTGCAGCGCATTCCGGCAGGGGCGGTGTTCCCCGTGGCCGCGCCGGATGAGGCGGGCCTGTTGCGTCTACCCTACCTGCGCACCGTGGGCGCCGTGCGCTTAGAGGATGTGGAGTTGCTGCCTGTCATGCCCGGACAGGATGCCCTGGCGGGGGATCTGGTGGGCGTGTTCTCCACCTTTTTCCCCACGGCAGGGGATCGGGATATCGACCTGGGCAGGCGGCACAACATTGACCTTGGCGTCAGCCTGGTCAACGCCCAAACTGTGCAGCCCGGCGCGCGTTTCTCCTTTAACGGCTTGGCCGCGCCCTACAATAGGGAGAACGGTTATCAGGTAGGCCCCATCATCAACTACGTTAGCGACAAACAGACGGGTTACGGGGGCGGCGTGTGCCAGGTGAGCACCACGCTCTACAACGTGGTGCTGCAACTGCCCCTGCGGGTGGTTGTGCGGCGGCCACACAGCGCCTACGGCATCAGTTACGCCCCGGTGAATTTTGATGCGGCCGTGGGCACCGGCAACCTGAATTTTATCTTTGAAAACGGGCTGCCATACCCCATCTTCATCCAGCTGGATGTGTGGGAGGGCGTGGTGTGTGCGCGCATCTACCGGGCGCCGCAGGGGAACCAGCCCGTGGAGGCGCAGCCGGTACAGGCGCCGCAACCGCAAGAAGAGGCACTGGGGTAGGAGGATGGGCATGCCGAGCAAGCCATTGTGGGCCCGGGCGTTGCTGTGCCTGGCGCTGTTGTGGGCCTTTATCCCATGGCCGGGCGCGCAAGCTGTGTCCCCGGCCGCCGCGACGCAGGATAGCCCCTACATCGCCTTTGCCAGCCGCGACTTGAAGCTGTACCTTAAAAAGAGCGACAAGACCGTGCCCTTGGATAGGATACCTGCGGGCGCGTTGCTTTCCGTTACAGCCTACGAGCCCGGTTGGCTGCAGGTGGGTTGGGGAGAGCAAACGGGCTACGTGCCCGCCAAGTACACAGAGCGCCTGCAGCCTCGGGATCCACTCAGCGGCCCGTTGCCGCACGTGCCCATGGAGCAGGCGCTGGCCTTGGTGCTGAAGGATGCCTCCTTCCAGCCCGAGGGCTTTCGCGGCCCGGTGCGCGTGCCGGCGGGTAGCCTGCTTACCTTACGCCGGATCCAGGGAGATCAGGCGTACTTTGCCTATACCCGCTTTAGGGATATGCAGGCCCTGCCCCTGGCGCGGCTGGGCCTTACCCCCATCGTACCCTGGCGGCAGGCCCGGCCGGGGGATCTGATCAGCGCCTTCACCTCCTTTTACAGCACCAGCCGCACCCGGCGGCTCAACATTGGGCGCATGGCCAACCTGGTTCTCTCCTGCCAGCGTCTGGATGGGCAGGTGATAGAACCGGGCCAGGCATTCTCTTACAATGCGGTCTGCGGCCCTTACACGCGCCAGAACGGTTACGCCCTGGCGCCCATCATCGCCGCAGGCGGCGCGGATGGTTACGGCGGCGGCACCTGCCAGGTCAGCACCACCCTGTACAACAACGTGCTACGCCTGCCCATGGCGGTGGATGAACACCACTGGCACTCTCAAAACGGCGTATCCTACGTACCGGCGGGCTTTGACGCCACGGTGGGCGATAAGTGGGATCTGGTCTTTCGCAGCCTGCTGCCCTACGCTGTGCGCATCACCGCCAAGGCGCAGGGCGGCCTGTTGACCATCTGCGTGTATCGCGCGGAATAGTTTTTTCCTAAAAGTGAAGGAATATTGCGCGACGCTTGCAAAAACAGCGTTTTCTTTGTATAATGGATAGCAGCATTGCAAAATAGAGGTGTAAAAAGTGCAGGATATACAGGACATGCAGGAGATGCTCCATGCGCTGAACCAAAGCGGCAAGCGGCTGAGCAAGGGGCATCGGCGCATTGCGCAATACATCGTGGAGCACTATGATAAGGCGGTGTTCATGACCGCCTTGCGCCTAGGGGTAAAGGTGGGGGTGAGCGAATCCACGGTGGTGCGCTTTGCTACTGCTCTGGGGTACGCGGGTTACCCACAGCTGCAAAAGGCGCTGCAAGAGCTGGTGCGCCACCGCCTCACCACCGTGCAGCGCTTTGACATGGTGACAGAGATCGACCAGGATGCGGTGCTGCACACCGTGCTGAAGGCGGATATGCAGAATATCCGCACCACCATTGAGGAAAGCGACGCCGAGGCCTTTCGCCAGGTGGTGGAGTGCATGCTGGGCGCGCGCAGCATCTATGTGCTGGGGGTACGGTCTGCCGCGCCGCTGGCGCAATTTATGGGCTACTACCTGCACTTTATTATGGAGAATACGCGGGTGGTGAGTGAGGGTGTCAGCGACATATTCGAGCAGATCTCCCGCATCGGCCAGGGGGATGTGCTCTTTGGCATCAGCTTTCCCCGCTACTCTACCCGCACCATGGAGGCCATGCACTTTGCCCGTAGACAGGGCGCGCAGGTGGTGGCGCTGACAGACGGCCCCATGTCCCCTCTCCTTGAGGCGGCCACCTGTTCGCTAACGGCGCGCACGGATATGGCATCCTTTGTGGATTCGCTGGCTGCGCCGCTCTCCATGATCAATGCACTGATCGTGGCCCTGGGTCTGCGCAAAAAGGATGAGCTTTCGCGCCACTTCGAGCTCATGGAAGGGATTTGGGATGCAAACAGGGTTTATCTGCAAAAGAAATCCTCCTGATGTCGCGGTGGTGGGCGGTGGCCCGGCGGGCATGCTGGCCGCGCTGACAGCGGCGCGCGCGGGGGCGCGCGTGACACTGCTGGAACGCAACGAAAAACTGGGCAAAAAGCTCTACATCACCGGCAAGGGCCGCTGCAACGTCACCAATACAGCGGATTTTGAGGATTTTTTCGGCCAGGTGCCTCGCAATCCACGCTTTTTGCAGGCTGCGATACGGGGCTTTTCGCACGTTGCGCTGCGAGATGTGCTGCAGCAGCTGGGCGTGCCCACTGTGGAGGAGCGCGGCAGGCGCGTCTTCCCCGCCAGCCAGAAGGCCAGCGATGTCACCCGTGGCCTGGCGCGCGGCCTGGCCGAGGCCGGCGTAGATGTGCGCTTGAGTTGCCGCGCGCTCGCCCTGGATGCAGCGTATGGCGCTATATCCGGCCTGCGTCTGGAGAATGGGGAGGCGCTGGCCGCGCGCGCGGTGATCTTGGCCACGGGGGGGGCAAGTTACCCCGCCACCGGCAGCACGGGCGATGGGTACACATTGGCCCGCGCCGTGGGGCATACTGTGCACGGGCCGCTGCCCGCGCTGGTGCCGCTGATCGCGCGGGATGTCTGGCCCGCCGCGCTGCAAGGGCTCTCGCTGCGCAACGTGCGGCTTGCTGCACGCAGGGGCGGCAGGCTGATCTTTGACGAGCAGGGCGAGCTGCTCTTTACGCACTTCGGCATCTCCGGCCCGCTGGCGTTGGCGCTCTCCAGCCAGGCGCAGGGCGACGGCGCGCAGACCGGGGAAGGGGCACAAGCCGCCCTGTGGGGTGCCTTGGATGTGCGCCTGGATACAAAGCCGGGCCTGACATTTGAGCAGCTGGATGCCCGCCTGTTGCGCGACTTCGAGGCGTTGGCGCGCAAGCAGTTTGCCAACGCGCTGGCGGGGTTGCTGCCTGCGCGCATGGCGGCGACGCTCCCGCAGATCTGCGGCATACCCGCCCACAAGCCGGTGCATCAAATCACCCGGGCGGAGCGGCAGGCCCTGGGCGCGCTGCTCAAGGGCATTCCCCTGCCCATAGCGGGTACACGCGCTCTGGAGGAGGCGGTGATCACCAGGGGTGGTGTGGAGGTGCGGCAGGTAGACCCTTCTACCATGATGTCTAAGCGGGTACCGGGGCTCTATTTTGCGGGCGAACTGCTCGACGTGGATGCCCAGACCGGGGGGTTTAACCTGCAAATCGCTTTTTCTACCGGTGTGCTGGCAGGCCAGGCCGCCGCGGCGCAGGTCAGGAGGGATCAATGTGACCAAGCCAATTAGTGTGATTTTGGAAGGCCAGGAAGTGCCCTGCCCCCCCGGCGCATCGGTGCAGGATCTGGTGGCCCAGCACATGCCGCAGCGCCGCGCAGATGCCCTGGCTGTGCGCGTGGATGACTGCGCCATCAAGGGCCTGCGCTGGCAGCCGCAGCAGACGTGCCGTTGCGCTCTGCTGGATTATCGGGATGAGGAAGCGCGCCGCATGTACGAGCGATCCGCGCGGTTTGTGCTGCTGCTGGCCGCGCGGGCCGTGTTGCCGGGGGTACGGGTGCGTTTTGAGCACAGTGCGGGCTACGGCCTGTACATCTCCCTGAGCGGGCACGTGTTTTCCAGGCGTTGCCTGCTGCGCCTGGCGCGGCGCATGCGCCAGATCGTGGCGGAGGATATGCCTTTTGTGCGCACGCGCTGGAGCCGCGAGCAGGCCATGACCTACTTTGAGGAGGATGGGCAGCCGGATAAGGTGCGCTTGCTGGGCTATCGCAGCTACGACTACTTCGATGTCTACACCTGCGGGGGCATGTGCGAATATTTTTATGGCGAGATGTTGCCATCCACCGGCTATGTACGCAGCTTTGCGCTGCATCGCTGCGCGCCGGGGCTGGTGCTCTCGCTGCCCGCGCCCAGCCGCCCCGACAGGCCCGCCCCCTTCCATGAGAACCCCAAGCTGCTGCGCACCTTTGCGCAATCCGCTCATTGGGCGGGCATACTGGGCTGCCACAATGCCGCGGATGTCAATGACCTGATCGTCAAAGGGGAATGGCGGCAGTTCATCCGGGTGAACGAAGCCCTGCATGAGCGGGCTATTGCGGATATGGCCGATCACATCGTGAACCGCGGCGCGCGCGTGCTGTTCATCGCCGGGCCGTCCTCATCCGGCAAGACCACATTCGCGAACCGTCTGGGCATTGAGTTGCGGGTCTATGGCGCGCAGCCCGTGGCCATATCCCTGGATGACTACTATTTGTCCAGGGATCAGGTGCCCTTGGGGCCGGACGGCACGCCGGATTTGGAGTGCCTGGAATCCTTGGATGTGCCTCTCTTCAACGAACATCTGCGGCGCCTGCTGCACGGGGAAGAGGTAGAGCTGCCGCGGTTTTCCTTTGCCCTGGGCAGGCGGGAAGATGGGGGCCGGCGCATGGCACTGCAGCCGGGCCAGCCCGTCATCATTGAAGGCATACACGGCCTGAACGAGGCGCTGACGGGCGATGTGCCGGGGGATGTGAAGTACCGT
>JAITTS010000160.1 GCA_031286995.1 Oscillospiraceae bacterium | reverse complement strand
CCGGCATTGTGCACCGGCTGGATAAGGATACATCCGGGGCGCTGCTTATCGCCAAGCATGATAAAGCCCACCAGATGCTCAGCGCGCAGTTTAAGGCGCGCACCCTGTGCAAAGTGTACGCTGCGCTGGCTGTGGGCCGCTTTGCTGTGCCCCAAGGCCGGGTAGATGCGCCCATCGCGCGCGACGGCAAAGACCGCAAACGCATGGCCGTTGTTGCCGGCGGGCGGCCCGCCGCCACGCTCTACCGTGTGGCCATGCAGTGGCCTCAGGCGGCGCTGCTCAAACTGCGCCTGGTGACGGGCCGCACCCATCAGATACGCGTGCATATGCGGCACTTGGGGCATCCTTTGGCGGGCGATGCGATCTACGGCGACAGGCGTGCTGCGCCGACCGTGCCCAGATTGATGCTGCACGCGCGGTCCATCACCTTCACCCACCCCATTACAGACGAGCGCCTGCGGGTAGAAGCACCCTGGCCGCAGGATTTTTTGACCGTGCTTCAAAAATTATCCAACCCTGCGGAAACGGCGGCTTTGGCGGAAGCGTTTGCGGGTTTTGATACCTTGCAGGTGTTGGATGGCCTGGCAGAATAAAGCGCCCTTTGTGCCGCATGGCCTGGGCAGGGCGGGAAAGACTATGGGCGGAAAGCTTTGCGCCGCCCGAGCGGCTGCGGAAAGGGGGGCGCATGACGCGTCTGAACCGGCTGATCGGCCTGCCTGTCATCTGCGGCGGCAAAAAACTTGGCCGCGTATCCGCCACCACACTCACCCAGACCGGGAAGAAACTGGCCGGCCTTTGGGTACAGCACGGCCTGCGCAGCGCCAGGTGGATACCGGCGGATACTATCCTCGTGCTGGGGGATGTGAGCATCCTGGTGTGCGCACACCCCGGCAAGCAGGGTGCAGCCCGTGTTCCCCGCATGGGGCGCGTGTGTGATACCGGTGGCATGCGCCTGGGCTGCGTAACAGATGTGCGGCTGGATGAGCGCACCCTGGCCGTGGACGCTCTGGAGATTACCTTCGGCCCACTGGATGACCTGCTGACGGGCAGGCGGTGGGTGCAAAGCTTTACCGTGCACCCGGTCAGTGGGGATGTGGTGGTGCCCTGCCAGCAGGCGGGGCGCGGCCTAAGTGAGGAGAGGGGGTAGGGCATGCGGTTTTCTACGTTTCGTGGTTTGGCGGCCGGTAGCGTGATCGGTCTGGCGGTAGGCGCCGGCATGATGATGACGCCACAGGCGCGCAAAGTGCGCCGCGCGCTGGATAAGGGCGGCGCAGCCATCAAAAAGCAGATGATGGATATGTGGGGAAGCAGGTAGAGAGGCCCGTGGGCTGCCGTAAAGGCAGCCCCTTTTAGCAAGTGTTTTGGGAAGGGAGGGCGCGCTTTGCAAACTGTGACGCCCCGCCGGGTCATTCTTTGGCGGATATGGCTACCTCTGGCCCTGTGCCTGGCGGCGGCCGTGCTGTTGCGCGCGGTGCTGTGGCGGTTGCTTTTGCAGGTGCTGCTGGGCGCGCTGTTGGCCTACGCTCTTTCGCCTCTTTGCAAGGCGCTGGAAAAGCGAATGCCCAAAGGTTTGGCGGCGCTGTGTGCGCTGCTGGCGCTACTCTTGGGTGCGGCGGCCTTTTTACTGGCGTTGGTGCCGCCGCTGGTGAGTCAGGCGCGGCTGCTGGCCGGGCAGGCGCCGGCCTTGGCGGCCCAGCTGCGAGAGACACTGGGCAGGCTGGATGACCGGTTGGCCGCCTTGGGGCTGCCTGCCCTGGTGGGGGATGAGGCTTGGGCGCGCCTGGCCCGGTTTTCCGGCGCGGCATTGCAGGGCCTGGCCAATTCCGCAGGTGGTATGGCCAGCGGTCTGGCGCAACTGAGCCTGGCCACGGTGTTGGCTTATTACTTTTTAAAGGACAGGGCATTTTTTCTGCATCGCTTGGCCATGCTGGTGCCTTTGAAACACCGCAAACGCGCCCTGCTGGCCGCTGCAGAGGTGCGGCGTGAGGTGGGTGGCTACCTGCGCGGCCAGTTGTTGGTCTGCGCCTGCGTAGGCGCGCTGACTGCGCTGGGCCTGCGTCTGGTTGGCATACAGGCGTGGCTGGCTCTGGGCCTGCTGATGGCTATCCTGGATGTGATTCCCTATTTTGGTCCCTTCTTGGGGGCTATACCCGTGCTGCTCTTTTCGCTGCCGGGGGGCATGGGGCGGGTGCTGTGGGCCCTGGGCGTGGTGCTGGCCGCCCAACAGCTGGAGGGCAACCTGGTGGCCCCGCGCCTGCTGGGGCAGCACGTGGGCCTGCACCCCGTGGCGGTGATTCTGGCGCTCTCGGCCGGGGGCGCGTTGCTTGGCATATGGGGTATGGTGCTGGCGCTGCCGGTGGCGGTGAGCGTGCGGGGGTATATGCGGGTGCTCCGCTGCGCAGATGCGGGCCGTTCCTGAACACACTTTGGCGTTGCGCTGCCATTTGGTGTTACCATGTAGGAAATGATTTGAAAAGTGGAGCGCGGTGGTGTATACTATTGCCAGCCGCAGAGGAGGTGGATACGGTATGAGCGATTCCTTTCACTCGGATACCCAGCAGTTTCGTCCGTTGGGTGACGGGGCCAACACCGTGGATGATATCCTGGCGCGCGTGTACCGTTCTCTTCGCACAAAGGGTTACGACCCCATCACGCAGATCGTGGGCTACCTGATGAGCGGCGACCCCACCTACATCACCAGCCATAACCATGCGCGTTCCTTGATCTGCCGCGTGGAGCGAGACGAGATCATCGAAGAGTTGGTGCGCAACTACGTGGCGCAGATCGAGGAATGAACATGCGCAGGGTACGGTTGGGGGCGCGCGGCCCCGAGGTATCCCGCCTGTGCTTCGGCACGCTGACCATGGGCCCTTTGCAACGGGATATGTCCCCGCAGGATGGGGCGGCTCTGCTGTGCTACGCGGCAAATCGCGGTATCGACTTTGTGGATACGGCGGAGATATACGGTACCTATCCCCACATCGCCCTGGCCCTGCGCCGGCATCCCCAACTCAAAGTTTGCACCAAGACCTATGCGTGCGATGCGGCGGAGGCCGCCAAATCGTTGGCATTGGCCCAGCAAGGTATCGGCAGGGCGTACATTGATGTGTTTATGCTGCACGAGCAAGAGAGCGAACACACCTTGCGCGGGCATGAGGAGGCGCTGCGCTACCTGGCGGAAAAAAAACGTGAGGGGCTGGTAGGGGCCATAGGCATCTCTACCCATCATGTGGCTGCGGTGAGGGCGGCGATCCGCTTTGGCAGGAATTGGGGCGGGCTGGATGTGGTGCATCCCATCTTCAACCGCAAGGGCTTGGGCGTTGTGGATGGAACCCGTGCGGATATGGAGGAGGCCTGCGCCCAGGCAAAGGCCCACGGCATGGGCGTGCTGGCCATGAAGCCCCTGGGGGGCGGGCACTTGATCGGCGCGCCCCAGAGCGCGTTTGGCTACGTGCTCACCCATCCCGCGGTGGATGCAGTGGCTGTGGGCATGCAGAGCACAGCGGAGATAGACTACAATTTGGCTGTGTTCGAAGGCTGTGCCCCTGCCAAAGACACCCGTCGCATCTGCGCCCGGGCTCCCCGCAGGGCTATGGTGCACGATTGGTGCGCAGGCTGCGCGGCCTGCGTCCAGCGGTGCGATCAACAGGCCATTGCCGTGCGTGAGGGACGGGCGCACATTGATGCGGCGCGGTGCGTGCGTTGCGGTTACTGCGCCACAGTCTGTCCGCAGTTTTGCATCAAGATTATCTAGTACAGGAGGGGCCATGGCAGAGCGCATGCTGGCGCTGGATGTGGGCGATCGCCGCGTGGGCGTGGCCGTCAGCGACGAGTTGGGCGTACTGGCCCAGCCGGTGGAGACCTACGAAAGGGTTGGGTATGGGCCGGATGTACGCCACATCGCGCAGATCGCCGAGCACTACCGTACGACCCGGGTGCTGTGCGGGCTACCGCGCAACATGGATGGCTCCCTAGGTTTTCAGGCCGAAAAGGTCATGGCCTTTAGTGGCCAGTTGCAGCAGGCAGGCCTGCGCGTGGAATACTGGGATGAACGCTTGACCACCCGCGCCGCCCACAGCAGCCTGATGACTGGTGGCATGCGACGGAAGGATCGCAAGCAAGTGGTGGATCAAGTGGCGGCTATGCTCATTCTGCAAAGCTGGCTGGATGCGGGTGGGGTACGGTCGCCATCAGCAACAGGGCGTGCGCCCGAGGAGGAGATATCCATGGACGAGAGACAGAATGCCCCGGATGAACAAAGTGTCCAGGATGGGCAAGAGGACAATGTGGTGGAACTGGTGGATGAGCAGGGCGAGACCGTCCGCTTCGCACACCTGATGACGTTGGAGCATAAAGGGGAGAGCTACGTCATACTGACCGCGCTGGAGAACACCTCGGATAGCCAGGAGGACGAGGTGTTCATTCTGCGCATTGATCAAGATGACCAGGGCGAGGATTGTTACGTCACGGTGGATGACGAGGATGTGATGCAGGCGGTCTTCGATGAGTTTGTGGCCATTTGCGAGCAGGATGACGCAGCGGAAGAAGAGAGCGGCGAAGAGGTATGAGCGGCAAAATGGATCAAGCAACGCTCTGGCAGCACATCCGCAGAGGGAGCGTGGTGGAACTGGTGGATGCGCAGGGGCATCAGATCCGCTGCCAGTTTGTCGGCACGGTGGTGCATGAGGGCCGCGCCCACCTGATGCTCAATAACGAGGCGCCAAGGCCGGGTGAGGAAGCTTTTGTGGTGATGGGCGCCATCCGCGATGAGCATGGGGTTGAGTGTTACCAGCGTCTGGAGGATGACGATGAGATACAGGCCGTCATCAACACTTGCATCAGCAACACGTTTGGCCAGTTACTGTGGGAGATTGTGAACGCGCGGGATGTGGAAGCGGAGGAAGAGGACGAGGGGGACGTCGCCTCGGAGGAACGTTCCGTGCTGCACTGATGCGCGCACGCAAAGGGGGATCGGGCGCATGCGCGTGACGGTGGTGGATACAGCTGCGGATTCCGGAGGAGCGCTGTCCATCTTGATGGATTTTTATCGTTACGTCTTACAACACGGCCAGGCGCATCGCTGGACATTTGTGCTGGGCGCGGCAGCGCTGCCAGATGCGCCGCACATCACGGTGCTGCGCTACCCGGGCGCCAAACGGAGTTGGGCCGCCCGCCTGGCGTTTGATGTGCTGACCCTGCCGCGTGTGGTGGCCGATACGCGGCCGGATGCGGTGCTCTCTCTGCAAAATTTGGCCGTGCTGCGGCAGCGCGTACCCCAGGTGATCTACATGCATCAGCCATTGCCCTTTGTGACGGATATTAAGCGCTACGCCCTTTGGCGGCGCGGCGAGACCAGGTATGCTCTTTACCAGCGGGTGTACGGGGGCTTGATGGCACGCAGCGCCAGGGCCGCTGTTTTTTGTGTGGCGCAAACCCGCTACATGGCCGACGCCTTAGCCCAGCGCGCGGGCATCGCGCCGGAACGAGTGCGAAAAATCGCGCCCAGCATTGATATACCGTCCGGGCAGCCCCCAGCGATTGCGGATGGTGAGACCGTGCGCACCCGCCGTTT
Organism: Oscillospiraceae bacterium; assembly: GCA_031286995.1. Taxonomy (GTDB): domain Bacteria; phylum Bacillota; class Clostridia; order Christensenellales; family Aristaeellaceae; genus JAITTS01. The sequence goes on along the minus strand of JAITTS010000160.1, from coordinate 22,017 downwards.
TCTCTACCCTGCAGCCTACTACCCTTACAAGAACCACACCTGTGCCGTACAAGCCGCGCGCCTGCTGTTGGCCGGTGGCACGGCGGATTTTGAGATCGTCTTCACCCTGCCCCCCGGGCTGCGCCCGGTCTTGGGCGCAGAGGATCTGCCGTGCGTCCGCTTCAGCGGCCCCATCCCCAGGGATGAACTGCTACGGCAGATGCGCGAAAGCGCGCTGCTCTTTCCATCCTACATAGAGTCTTACGGCATGCCCGTGGCCGAGGCCCGCGCTCTGGGCAGCCCTGTGCTGGCGGCGGATACCGGTTTTTCGCGGGAACTGTTGGCGGGGTACCCCAACGCGCGCTTTTTTGACCCGTTTTCCCCCCAAGCCATGGCGGATGCCATGGCCGCTGTGCTGACCGGCAAGATGGCGTACCGCACCGAATCCCCGCAAGAGCGGGCGGAATCCGCCAGCGCCTGGGCACGCGTAGTGGGATTGTTGGAGGAGGCGGCCGTAAAGATCGGATTGTCACGTTGATTTTTTGTTCGTTCACCGAACCTTGGTGCGCCAAAATGCGCGCCTCCATCATGCTTGCCTTCTCTCGCACATAGTATGCAAGGGCCTCAAGGCCGGTGGGGGGAAGCGTGATGCGTGTAAGGAAGCGTCTGGCCCAGGGCGCGCGTTTGGCAGGCTTGCCGGAGGAAGTACTGCTCGGCGTGCCGCGGGCGGTGCTGATGGGCACAGAGCGCGTGCTGATAGAGAACCACAAGGGCGTGCTATCCTACGACGCGGATCGCCTGCGCGTGCGCACACCCTGCGGCGTGCTCCAGGTGGATGGGGCCGATCTGCGCCTGGAATCCTTCGGCGGCGAAAACCTGGCGGTGCAGGGGCGCATCGACCGCATGGGCTATCGCATGGAGGATGCGTGATGGGCAGCGTGCAGGATGGCGCCTGGAGGCGCTGGGGCAGCGCGCGCCTGCAGCTGGAGGGCCTGGGGCTGGAAAAACTGCTCACCCGCGCCACAGTGCAGGGCATACGCCTGCGCCAGGTGGCACGGCGGGATATCCGCACCCTGCGGGCCACTGTGCGCATGGCAGATCTGCCCGCGCTGCAGGCGCTCGCGCAGGGCGCAGGATGGCGGCTGACGGTGCTGGGCCACAGCACCCTGGGCCGGGCGCAAGGGCTGTTGACCCGGCGGGTCATGCTGGCCTGCGGGTGCGCGGTGTTTCTGGTTTGCGTGGCTGCGGCCATGCAATGCGTGTGGTTTGTACGCATACAGGGCGCGGATGAATCTGCGGCAGAGGTGCGCGTGGTTCTGCGCGCCTTTGGGGCCGTGCCGGGCCGCTTGAAGGCTGGCCTGGATCTGCCCGCCATACAGCGCGCACTGGAGCGCCGTTTGCCTCGGGTGGCCTGGGTGCGCGCCAGGTTGGAAGGGGTCACGTTGGTGGTGGATTGTGTGCCCGCGCGAGTGGCCGTCCCGGCCCAGTACGGCGGCGAGGCGGGCGACGTGGTGGCCAGCCGGGATGGTGTCGTCTCACAGATTACGGTCTACGCGGGGGTGGCGCGCGTTAAGCCGGGGGATGCGGTGCGCCGGGGGCAGGTGTTGGTGGCCGGGCAGGAACGCGGCGCGGATGAGGCCTTGCGCCCCGTGGCGGCCCATGCCAGCGTGCGCGCCAAGGTGTGGTACAGCGGCAAGGCTGTCATTCCTGCCACGGAGAGCCGCGGACAACCCACGGGCGGTGAGGTGAGCGCCACTTGCGTGGCCACGCCCTGGTTCCGCTGGCCGGTCCCCTCTCCGCCGGTCTTCGCGCACTGGGATGTATCTCTTACCCGGCAGCGTGTGGGCGGCCTGTTTTTGCCCCTGTGGCTGGAGACCGCGCGCTATGAAGAAGTGAATCTGATCTACATCCCCCGCGACATAGAGGCGTTGCGGCGGGAGAGCGCCGAGGCGGCCGAACGCCTGGCCCGGCAGAGCGTGCCCTTTCACGCGCAAATTCTTGACAAATGGGTAGAGTATAGTATGATAAAGGAAGAACACTTTGCAGCGGAAGTGATCCTGGAGGCGGAGGAGGAGATCGCCGCGCCGCTGGGCACAATAGAACCTTCCGCCAGGCAGGAGGCAGGCTATTGACGTCTATGAACCTCACGCTCTCCGTGGAGCGGTTGGAGTACTATCGCGCCCTGTTTGGCGCAGGGGATGAGCACATGCGTCTGTTGACGGCGGAGACAGGCGTGCGCGTGGCCCTGCGGGATACGCAACTCACCCTGAATGGCGAGCCGGATGCCGTGGCCCTGGTCGCCACGGTCATCAACAAATTGTTGGACATGCTCTCCCGCCGCGAAACGGTGGATACAGCATGCATCCGCTATGTGCTCTCCTTGGCCAGGGAGGGACAGGTGGATCGGGTGGATGAACTGAGCGGGGATGTGGTAGCCACCACCTTTCGAGGTCGCCCGGTCAAGTGCAAGACGCTGGCGCAGCGGCAGTACGTACAATCCATCCGCAGTTGCCCGCTCACCTTCGGCATCGGTCCGGCGGGTACTGGCAAGACGTTTTTGGCCATGGCTATGGCCGTCACGGCGCTCAAAAACAAAGAAGCGGAACGCATCGTGCTGACCCGCCCGGCCGTAGAAGCAGGGGAGAAACTGGGTTTTTTGCCCGGCGATCTGACCCAGAAGGTGGATCCCTACCTGCGCCCCCTCTACGACGCGCTCTACGATCTGGCGGGATCGGATGCCGCCCAGCGCCTGCTGGATCGCGGCGCCATTGAGATAGCGCCCCTGGCCTACATGCGGGGACGCACGCTTTCGGATGCCTTTATCATCCTGGATGAGGCGCAGAACACCACATCCGAACAGATGAAGATGTTTCTCACCCGTATGGGCCTTTATTCCCGGATGGTGGTCACGGGCGATGTAACGCAGATAGATTTGCCGCCGGGGCGCGTATCCGGCCTGGTGGAGGCCGCGCAAGTGCTGCAGGGCGTGCCGGGTATCGGCGTAGTTGCCCTGACACACCGGGATGTCGTGCGGCATGAACTGGTGCTCGCCATCGTCCGCGCCTACGAAGAGCGCGCGGCGCATGCAAAGGAGGAAGCCCGTGTCCCAATCAGAGCGCAAGACCAGCAGTAAACTGCTGCGAGCCTTGCAAAATCGCGCCCTGACCATGGGTGTGCTGTGGGGCGGCGCGTACCTGCTGGCGTTGCTGCTGGCTGTCACTGTCGTCGCGCCGGAGCGTTTTGTGCTGCACGTGGGCGATATTGCCAAAAAGACCATCACCGCCAGCAAGGATGTGGCCGACGAGATCACCACCAAGCAGCGGCGGGATGCTGCTGCGGCCCAAGTCGCGGTGGTGTACTATAAGGAAGACGGCGTGGCTGATATGGTGATGCAGACCTTATCGGCTGTGTTTGATCAATTTCGAAATGTGCGGCAGTTCGGCGAAACGCTGCATCAGGGCGATCAAAAGGGTGGCGTGGCGGATACCGACCCGGCTACCCATTCAGCGACCACAGATAAAACCGAGGTGTGGGGCAGTTACACCCAGCAACAATTCGAACAAGCCGCTAAGCTCGTCCCACTCGCCCCCTTGACCAGTGCTCAATTGCGCGTGCTGTTGAACATATCCGAGAACGATTTGGAGGATCTCTATCAGACACTGGTTGCTGGCGTGCGCACCACCATGGCAGGCACCATCCCCGAAGGGCAGATCAATGACGCCATCACAAACATTCAAGAGCTCTCTTACAGCGTTCCCACCGATTTATGGTGGAGCGTGGCTGCCCCCGCTCTGCGCGCCTGCCTAAAACCTAACATGGTGATCGACCAGGCCGCCACAGAGGCAAATCGCGAAAAGGTACGTGCGGATATTGAGCCTGTGGTCTTTAAACAAGGCCAAAACATCGTGGTAGCGGGCGAAAGGGTGACGGCGCCCCAACTGGCGGTGTTGGAAGCCCTGGGCCTGATACAGGGAACGCGCTTTGATACGGAACTGTATGCGGGGGTAGGCCTGCTGGTGGCGCTGTTGCTGGCGGGGCTGTTGTTGGCCATTGCACTGCTGTGGCCCGCGTTGCTGCAAAACATCGCCAGGCAGACGTTGCTGCTGCTCATCGCCCTATTGACGTTGCTGGTGTGCGTGGCCTTTGCCCAGATCAACATCTACCTGCTGCCCATGGCCATGGGCGCACTGTTGGCTACGGTGTTGCTGGATGTGCGCGCCGCCATCAGCCTCAATGTGATACTCTCGGCCATACTGGGCGTGCTGACGCTACGAGGGGGCAACGCCAATTCCGCCCAGGCCATGGGCGTCGCGCTCACCGGCATGCTGGGGGGGATGGTGGGCATCCTGGCGGTGCGCAAGCGTCCTTTCCGCTTCAAAATTTTGCTCTCCGGCCTGTACATTGGTTTGGTCAACGCCTCCACGGTGCTGGGCAGCGGTCTATCCAGCAACAATGATTTGCACATTGTGGCCATCACCGCGTGTTACGCCATGGGTGGCGGGGTGATCGCCGCCGTGCTGTGCGTGGGCGTGCAGCCTGCGCTGGAGGCGTTTTTCAATCTGCTGACCCCTGCCAAACTGTTGGAGCTGTGCAACCCCAATCAGCCTCTGCTGCGGCGCTTGATGATGGAAGCCCCCGGTACCTACCACCATTCCATGGTGGTGGCCAACATAGCCGAAGCTGCGGCGGAATCTATCGGCGTCAACGCACTCCTGGTGCGGGTAGGGGCTTACTATCACGATATTGGCAAGCTCAAGCGTCCTGGTTACTTTAAGGAAAACCAAATGGGGGAAAACCCTCACGACCACACAGACCCGCGGGTCTCCACCGCCATTGTAGTCGCCCACACCCGCGACGGCGTGGCCTTGGGCCAGCGTCATCGCCTGCCCCAGGAGGTGCTGGATATGATAGCCCAGCACCATGGGGATACGCCGGTGGTCTACTTTTACAACAAAGCCATGCAACAGAACGGCGGTCAGCCAGTGGATATACAGGATTTTCGTTACGAGGGCCCCAGACCCCACACTGCGGAGGCTGCGCTTTTGATGCTGGCTGATACGGTGGAGGCCGCTGTGCGCGCTATGCAGGATGCGACGCCGGAAAAGATAGACCAGGCCATACGCCGCCTGGTGAGAGGTAAGGCGGAGGATGGCCAGCTGGATGATTGCCCCCTGACCTTTCGGGATCTGGACAAGATCTGCGAAGCGTTTTCCGCTGTGCTTAGCGGCGTGTTTCATGAGCGCATTGAGTACCCTGCCGTCGATATCCCCCCGGGGCGCGAGACATCCGTGCCGGTGCCCGCCAGCGCAGAGGATGCCCCGCCTGCGCAAGGGGGCCGGGCGTGAGGCTGGATTGGCGGTTGGATGCGCCTTTGCCGCCGGTCGCGCAAGCGCTGCTGCAGCGCACGGCGGATGCCTGCGCCACACGGGAAGGGTTGGGCGGGCGCTTGCAGGCCTTTGTATGGGTGACGGATGAAGCGGGCATGCGCCGCATTAACGCCGCCCAGCGTGGCGTGGATGCGGTGACGGATGTGCTTTCCTTTCCCATGGTGCATTTTAGAAAAGGCACGGCGCGGGATCACCCGGGCCGCTTGCGCGGCGCGCTGGATCCTGACACGGGCTGCGCACACCTGGGCGATGTGGTGCTATGCCTGCCCCGTGCCCGCGATCAGGCGGCGGATTATGGCCATGGCCTGCTGCGGGAGCTGTGCTATCTGCTGACTCATGGCCTGTTTCATCTGATGGGATACGATCACACAGGCCCGGCGGATACCGCCGCCATGCGCGCCATGGAAGAGGGAAGCCTGGCCGCCGTGCAGATGGGGCGCGAGGCGCGGCAGGAGACGCCGCAGGATGGGGAGGAAGAAAGTTTGACGGATCAAGAGTTGCTCAACCAGGCCCTTTCGGCCATGCGGAACGCTTACGCACCCTATTCCGGCTTTGCGGTGGGCGCGTGCCTGCTGGCTACGGATGGGCGCGTCTTTACCGGCTGCAATGTAGAAAACGCTTCCTTCGGCCTGACCATCTGCGCCGAGCGCGCGGCGCTGTGCAAGGCCGTATCCGAGGGGGCCAAGACCTTCACCGCCATTGCTATAGCCGCCCGCGGGGCTGCGCCTTATCCTTGCGGCGCATGCAGGCAGGTACTGCACGAATTTGGGCCTGGTATGCGCGTACTGGTCACCTGGGATGAACACACGGATCAGACCACTTTGGATGCGTTGCTTCCCCACGGCTTCGGCCCGGATGCGCTGCTCGGCGGAAAGGGGGAGGGAGCATGAGCTCACCTGAAAAGGCTGTCTTCCGATCCGGTTTTGCGGCCATTATCGGTCGCCCCAATGTGGGCAAATCCTCACTGATGAACGCTATGGTGGGCGAAAAGGTGGCCATTGTATCCGACAGGCCGCAGACCACGCGCAATCGCATCATGGGTGTAGCGGATGGCGGGGATTGGCAGTTGGTGTTTTTGGATACCCCCGGTCTGCACAAGGCGCGCACCCGCCTGGGGGAATACATGGTAAAGGCCGCCCGCGATGCACTGGATGGCATAGACATTCTGTTGGTGCTGGCGGATGTGACCCATATCGGCGAGCAGGATCGGGAGTTGGTGGCGGAAATGGCGGCTCGGTCCGTCACAAAGGTGCTGGTTCTCAACAAGATAGATGTGGTGGGAGAAGAGCGGTTGCTGAGCGTCATCCAGAGCTTTGCGCAGACGGGATACGACCACATCGTCCCCATCAGCGCGCTGACAGGGCGCGGGCTGGATGAATTGCAGCGTGTGCTGGTGGCCGCCCTGCCCCAGGGGCCTCGCTATTTTCCCCCGGATATGGTAACAGACCAGCCCGAGCGCTTGGTCTGTGCGGAGATCATCCGCGAAAAAGCGCTGCATCGCCTGCGCGAGGAGGTGCCCCACGGCATCGGCGTGGAGATGCTGGCCATGACCCGCCTGTCAGAGAACCTAATGGAGATACATGCCACCATTTACTGCGACAGAGCCTCACACAAGGGCATTATCATCGGTAAACACGGCGCGATGCTGGGGGCTATTGGCACTGCGGCGCGGGCGGATATCGAGAATCTGTTGGGTATGCACGTGGCTTTAAAGCTGTGGGTGAAGGTGCGCGAGGATTGGCGCAACAGGCAGGATGACCTGCGCACCCTGGGGTACGAATAATGCCGGATGTGCTGACACCGGCTATTGTGCTGCGCCACGTCAATTATCGCGAGAGCGACCGAATGCTCACCCTGTTTTCACCGGAACATGGGCGCATTGATGCCCTCGCCAGGGGTTGCCGCAAGCAAAAGAGCAAGCTACAGGCCGCCACAGAACTATTTGCCACGGGGGAGTATCGCTTTTTTCGCAACAGGGATCACCACACCCTGACAGGCTGCATCCTGGCTGAGACCTACTACCCCCTGCGCGAGGATTACGATACCCTGGTGTACGGCGCGTACATGCTCAACGTATGCGAGGCTGCGGTGCAGCCCAATGAAGCGCTGCCGGATCTCTACGCCCTGCTGCTGACGGGCCTGGCTCATCTAACCTATACCCAGCCGCCAAGACCGCCCCGGGCCGTGGCGGCTGTTTTTCTTTTGCTGCTTGCCGGGTGCCTGGGCTACAGGCCGGCGCTGGATGTGTGCCCGGTGTGCGGCGCGGCCATTGATTTTACGCGTACGCCGCGCTTTGATGCGCTCTCGGGCGGCGCGGTGTGCGCTGCATGCGGCGCTGCGGCGCAGGATATGGCCCCGGCTACGCTCGCCTTTCTGCGGCATGCACAGGCGTGTGGCTTAGACGCCTTGGCCAACTGCCCGCCTGCCGCTATCCAAAGCGAGGCTCTGGCGCTGATGCGCCGCTACATAGAGGGCCGCCTGGAGCGCATTGTAAAGGCCGCCAAGCTGCTGCCGCCGTAAGCCTGCCTGCTCATGCGCTTATGAGAACACGGACTGGGATAGATGGCGACAGTGGCGCCAAAGTTTGTCAGCAAGATACTCAGACTGCGATTGTCGCTAAAGCCCTTTGCGTTGAGATCTGCGGTGGGCACGTAGCCGGGCAACGGGTAGCGAATCCCTACCCGCTATCTTTTTTCGCTGCATGGCATGCAAAAGCACGCGGAAGGGTGTCGTTTCGTGCTGCGTAGGAATAAATTGTTAAATTCAAGCTAATAAAGATGAAAGATGCAAGAAACGTGCGGCACAGAGCGTTTATTTTGTGCGTTTTCGAGCGAATAGCCCCAAAAGGAGGAGAGAATACTTTGCCACGTCCCCGCGTTTTTTTACCATTCATCGCCTTGCTGCTGCTCGCGCTGTTGCCCATCGCTGTCTTTGCGCAGGGGAGAGAACAAGATATTATTCCGTCCGCCGTGCAATCCAGCCTTGTCTTGGCGGATTATCCGCCGCCAACCATACCGGAAAGGGCGTCTGTAGATGACGGTTATTTTTCCAACGCGATACTGGTCGGCGATTCCCTGGCCAGCGGGGTGCCTTACTATAAGGTGATGCCCGCGCTAGAGGTGCTCTACCACATCGGTCTGGCGCCCCGCTCCATCGCAGCGGATAACGTCACGTTTAAGTTGAACGGTAGATCGCTCACCCTGCCGCAGTACTTGGCAGCGCGCAATCCCGATATTGTTTACATCTGGCTGGGGCTGAACGGCGTGGATGGCAGCCCCGCCCACATGGTGCTAGATAACTACGACATCATGTTGGATAAGCTGATTGGGGCTCTGCCCGACACCTTGTTCTGCCTGATAGAGCTTCCCCCGGTCGCCCTGAACGCCACGGATAGGCACCACACGCTCACAAACAAAAACGTAAACCTGTTCAACATCGGCCTTATGCAGCTGGCATGGAAGCACAACATCTACTTGCTGCAGATACACGATCTGCTGCTGAAGGATGATATCTTGCCAAAAAAGTACGCTGCGGCGGATGGATATCATCTCAAAAAGACCGCGTATGAGGGGATCGTGAATTATCTGTACACCCACACCTTGCCCCTGCGCCAGGGAGCGCAAGAAAATAATCCGCCCCACCGGGAAACGCAGGATGATAACCTGATCTACATACCGTATGAGACAGCCGCGGCACTCGCCCCTGTCTCTACCCCGGCCCCTACCGCCGCCGCGCCCGAAATCCGCGCCATCGCCGCACTCACCAACCCCAACGGCGGCGTGGTGGTCAATTTCCGCGCGCAGCCCAGCTTTGAAAGCGAAATTTTATCGGTATACCCGGTAGGTAAAACCGTGGCGGTGCTGGATTGGCTCGATGATGATTGGGCGCTGGTCTCCATTGATGGGGTCATAGGCTATGTGAGCCGCTACTTTTTAAAAGTATCGACGCAGTAAAAAAACTTTTGTGCGTACAGGCTCAATCGTTGTGGATGGGAGATGCGCATAGAGACCAAAATCTCTCCGGCAGCGTAATCCAGTGGTACAATGACGCACTGTTACGGCCAATAGGCTTTCACCCAGCCTATTGGCCGTCTTGTCGACTGCGCAGCCCAGCCCCGCGCTGTTTAACTTCTGTTTACACGGATGTGGTACAATGCATTTTGAGGTGAATGACATGCCCAAAATTATGATCGTGGACGACGACCCGAACATACGGGAGCTTATCTGCGTGTTGCTGAAAGGCGGCGGTTTTGATGCCTGCGAGGCCAAGGATGGGCGCGACGCGCTGCAAAAAATCACGGCTGAAAATCCCGATCTCGCGGTAATCGACCTGATGATGCCGAACATGGATGGCTACGAGCTTTGCCGCAGCCTGCGCAAGTATTACGACAACTTGCCCGTGCTGATGCTGACGGCAAAGGGAGAGCTTGCCGCGAAAGCAGCGGGTTTTGATGCGGGGACAGACGATTATTTGACAAAGCCGTTTGAGGGCGATGAACTGCTTATGCGCGTGCGCGCGCTGTTGCGGCGGTACAAAATAGAGGCGTCGCAGATGATCCAAATCGGGAACGTCACAATTGATCGGTCAAGTTTTACTGTGACGGTGGGCGGAGAGCGCGAAGATATTCCGATGAAAGAGTTTGAGCTGCTGTTCAAGCTGGCGGGCTTTCCCGGCAAAACGTTTCCACGCGACACCCTGATTGAGGATGTGTGGGGATACGATTTTGACGGCAATGAACGGACGCTGGATGTGCATATCAGCCGGTTGCGCGATCGTTTCTCCGCTGAAACGTGCGGATTCAAAATCGCGACAGTGCGCGGGCTCGGCTACCGGCTGGAGGTGACGGCATGATGCGCAGGCGTTGGGGAAAGCTCGGCGCGAGCCTGTCGTTTTTAGTGTTGCTATCGGCAGCCATCGTCGCCTCGTATGGGCTTTTTTCGTGCATCTTCCGCGTGACGGGTAAACCGCCGGAAATTGCCGCGTTCATCATCGTTGGCGTTGCCGCGATGGTTTTACTGGTGCTTGCAGCCGGCACGGTCATGCATATAGTGGGCCGCTCACGGCGGGAAGGCCATCGCAACGCCCACAATGTTTTAATGGATGCGCTCAGCCGCATCGCACAAGGCGATTTCAGCGTGCTGATTGAGCCGGATGACAGCGATGTGCACAACGACTTGATCAGCGCAATCAATGATATGGCAAAAAATCTCGGCACGCTTGAAACCATGCGGCAGGATTTTATATCGAACGTATCACACGAGATTCAGTCGCCGCTTACCTCCATCGGCGGGTTTGCCAAACTGCTGAAGGATGAAGCCCTGCCGCCCGGGCAGCGACAACGCTACGCCGGGATTATTGAGGCGGAAAGCAAGCGCCTTTCAAGCCTGAGCGACAATCTGCTGAAGCTATCCACCCTGGAAAACAACAAAATGCCATTGACCAAGACAGGCTACCGGCTCGACAAGCAGCTTGAGACGGTTGCGCTGACGCTGGAGCCGCAGTGGGCGGCCAAGCATATCAGCCTGGAAGCGGATTTGTGCAGGTGCGCCGTACATGGCGACGCGGATTTGCTTTCGCAGGCCTGGATCAATCTGCTGCACAACGCGATAAAATTTACGCCGGAGGGCGGCAAAATCTCCGTTTCGCTTGCGGAGGAAAACGGCGCCGCAGTCGTGAAAATTGCCGATACCGGCATAGGGATCGCGCCGGATGAGCAAATGCACATCTTCGAACGCTTCTATAAAGTGGATAAAGCGCGCGACCGCGCCCTGGGCGGCAACGGACTTGGGTTGTCGCTTGTAAAAAAAATTGTCGAGCTTCACGGTGGCAGTATCTCCGTTGAGAGTGAGCCCGGCAAGGGCACGGTGCTCGAAATTTCCCTGCCCGGTTTACGCGCCGTTTAAGTTCGATTTAACATCCGTTTAAATTGGGGCGATATGATGATACCATCCAATCAAAGGGAGGTATTTTTTATGGGATGCATCATTCTGCTCATCTATAGCTTGTGCTCGCATGCGTTCTGCGCTACAGAAGGGGAGGGGGCGGCTAAACAATGCGCGTAATCGAAGTTAACAATCTTGTGAAGCAATACAAGGGGGCTAAGGAAGCGTCGGTTAAGGGCATCAGTTTCGGTGTAGAGAAGGGCGAATTTTTCGCTTTTCTGGGCCCGAACGGCGCTGGCAAAACGACCACCATCTCAATCCTCACCACCACGCTATCCAAGACCGGCGGCGAGGTCAAAATCGCCGGGTATGATGTGGGCCGCGAGGCGCGCAAGGTGCGCGAGAAAATCGGCATCATCTTTCAAAAACCAAGCCTCGACCCGCAGCTTTCCGCCGAGGAGAACATCCGCTTCCACGCCTGCCTGTACGGCATGTGCGGCTACCGCCCTTCGTTCAAGCTAATGCCCAAGGCGTACCGCGACAAGGTGCTGGAGCTTGCCGAAATCGTAGGGATTGCTGACGCGCTGTTCAAACCGGTTAAGAAACTCTCGGGCGGGATGCAGCGCAAGCTGGAGATCATCCGCAGCCTTATCCACACCCCGGAGGTGCTGTTTCTCGATGAGCCGACCCAGGGGCTGGATGCGGTTTCCCGCCGATCTTTATGGGAATACATCAACACCGTGCGCAAGCAGTACGGCACCACCGTGTTTCTGACGACACACTACATTGACGAGGCGGAGGATGTGGACAAAGTTTGCATCATCAACCACGGGCAGATTGCGGTTTGCCAGCCGCCCGACGAGATGAAGCAAAGCCTGTTGCGGCAGGAATTGATTTTGGATGCGGATGACCGCGCGGCACTGACCGCCGAGCTTGCCGGGCTGAACCTGTCTTACAAAGCCAACGGACAGGTGGTGGCGCCTTTTCAGGGGCAGACGGCTCAGGAAATCATCGCAAAGCTGAAAACGCCGCTGAAAACGCTGAAAATCCACGAACCGTCGCTGGAGGACGCCTATGTGGAATTTTTGAACCAGGCGGGAGGCGCCGCGCTATGAGCGAGCTTATTTTAACGAGGAAAAAATCCAAAGTTATCCGCGAAATGGGCGCGGTATGGGCGATTTTTGCCCGTGAGGTTACGCTGTTTTTAAAATCCCCCGCCACTATCATCATGAGCCTGGCCATGCCCCTGGTCATGATGGGCATGATTGGCGGCAACCTGCTGCAGAACATGGCGGGCGGCCTGGATTTTGAGCTTGGCGGGTTCATGCTGGTGGGCATGCTGGTCAACATGCTGTTTATGACCACCACCACGGGCATGGCATCCCTGGTGGATGACCACGAAACAGATTTTAACCAAGAGATGCTGGTCTCGCCGATATCCCGCTACGCGCTGGTGATCGGCAAGATTTTGGGCAGCGCCTTCGGGGCGATTATCAGCATGGTGGGTACGCTGATTGTGGGGTTGATCATGGGCATTACGCTGCCTGTGGGAGAGCTGCTGACGATTGTGGCGCTATCGCCGCTGATGTGCCTTTCGGGCGGGGCGCTGGCCATGATTGTGATCGGGCTGATCAAAAGCCGCAAAGCCGCCAACTTCGCCGTCACGCTCATCACCATGCCGCAAATGTTCCTCTCCGGCGCGATTATACCCATTCAAAACTCCACCGGCGTGCTGAAAATTCTCTCCCGCTGTATGCCCATGACCTACTGCCTGGATTTGGTGCGGGCGGTGGTGGGCGGCGGCCAGCCTACGATGTTCAATCCGCTGGTCAACTGCGCGGCGATCGTGGGGTTGACGCTGGTGTGCCTGGTGCTGGGGACGTGGTTCTTCGCGCAGAGTGAAAAAAACAGATAGCGCAAAGCGGCGGCAAGCATCTGCGGCGCTCGCGCGGGCTCACCTGGCCCCGGCGAGCGCCGTTGCCTGCGCAAAGGCCGCGGCGCTTGTGCCGCGCTCACAAAAAGCTGAGTATCTTCAGGGCCACCGTGCCCACAACATAGACCGCGGCCAGCCCTTTGTAGGAAAAAATAAGCGCCGCATATTCCCGCAGAAAGGCCGCCGGCAGGTAGTAGAAGGCGGTCTTTCCGCCGACACCCTGGGCGTTGAAGCCGTTTACCTTCGCCAGGATGACGGCGCGCAGCACGTGGTAGTTGCTGGTGACGATCATGGCGGTGTAATCTTTTTTTTGCGCCGTGATCAGCGCTTTTGAAAAACGGATGTTCTCAGCCGTGTTGGTGGATCGATCCTCCATGAGGATTTGGGGCGCTGGGATGCCGTTTTCCAAGAGATACTGTTTCATGGCGAAAGCCTCGGAGACCCGCTCATCCTTGCCCTGGCCGCCAGAGACCACAAAGCGCGCTTGTTGGCCGCCCTGGTTGTAGAGCTGTATGGCGCGGCGCAGGCGACCCGCCAGTAGCGGCGTTACGGTGAGCCCGCGCCCCAGCCCGGCCCCCAGCACCAGGATGAAATCGCAGCTTTTCGGCTTTGGCATAGCCGCATAAAACCAGCATTGCAGCAGCACGGCGGCCAGCATCAGCGGTACGTACAAAAAAATATCCCCTAAAATGCTGTTGATCCAAAAGAACCATGTAAGCCACGCCGACCAGCCGAAGGATGAAACAAGCGCCAGCATCGCTATGTACGAAACCAGCTGAAGGATGCCGGTTATACCGAAAAAAACGGGCAGCGCGTGGGCGATGGAAAAACCCTCTTTACAGATTAACCGGATGCCGTTGACGCACAGGGCGATGCCGCCCAGGAAAAAAACGACCATAAAAAAGTAAGATATGTCTATCAACATAACATTGCCGCCGCCAAGCGCTAACATATTTTCGAAAGGCGTGTCGGGCCACAGCAACGGCAGTACGCCGGTGACCGTGCAGTACAGCGCCAGCACAAGCAGAATGCCGCAAAGCAGCCGCCTTGGCTCTCTGCGGATGTGGTACACAAACAGAGCGCCGCAGACCAGGCCAAAGGCGGTGGATACGAGGTGAAGCGCTTCGTTAACAACAGTCACGCGTTTATGTTCCTTTCGCAATTGTTATGTGTAGTATATTGCACTGCCGCATAAAAAGCAATGCCAGGATTTTGGCGCGGCGCACGTCGAGAACAGTGTGTAATTTACCAAATAAAGTTTAATTTGGAATTTATTATTATATATTTCATATTGGGAATATTGTTTTTTTAGAAAATTTTCTGTAGAATACCGATATTACCTTAACAAACCCTCCGCCGCGCTTTTGCAGACCACCCCGCCCGCGGGCAGCGCGGGCAGCGAACCCCCGGGCACATTCCCCATATTTCCGTTTTCGCCGAAACCCACCCCTTCTTTAAATCCCGCATAGGTGGCTGCGGGGCGGGCCAAGTACATAAGCGAGGAAGTGTAAAAGGCATGAAACAGAAATTCATAACCCAAAGCATCGCGCTGGCGGTGACGGCATTGCTGCTGGGCGTGGCCGCAGGCGCGACCGGGGTTATGGCGAGTACCCCGGCCAAGGCGGAATGGCTGCTGGATGTGTACGTCACCGGACCGGATGGACAGACCGCGACGGGCGTATTTCAGCTGCGGGTGGCCGGATCCGCTGTGCCGCCCAATGTGCAGGGCGAGGCCACGGTGGCGGCGGGGCAGTGCAACAAAGCCCTGCTGGCTTGCGCCGAGGTGCTTTTGGGTCACATGGATGGCATGTTTTACCTGGGGGAGCGCTCGCCGCTGCGCCGCCTGGATGGCAGCGTTTTCTACATGGATGCGCCGGGCGTGTACGGGCTGCTGGCTGCCGGCCGGGGCAACGGCGCGTCGCTGGCGGTCAGGCTGGCGGTGACAGCGGGCGCGGCGGCGCCGCTGCCCCCGGGCATGGGCCGCACCGCGGAGCCGGGCGACATCGCCGGGTACCTTTGCGACACCGACGCCACGCTGCTCTCCATTGCCGAGCAAAGGGTGCCGCTGGCCGGGCCGGATGAGGAAGAACCCGCCGAAGAGGATGAGCCGGAACCCGAACCAGAGCCCGAACCCAAACCTGAGCCTGTCGAAAAGCCGGAACGCGCCGAAGCGCCCCAGCCCACCGACGCGCCGGAACGCACCGAAGCGCCCGATCCCACCGACGCGCCGGAACGCGCCGAAGCGCCCGATCCCACCGACGCGCCGGAACGCGCCGAAGTGCCCGAATCCGCCGATGTGCCGGAACGCGCCGAAGAATCCGGGCCCGCCGACGCGCCCGAACCCGATGAAACACCCGCACCCATTGAGACAGAACCCACGGCATACAAGGTAACTTACCTGGATACCGAAGACCTGCTCTTTTGGGCGGCGATGGTGCCCCAGGGCGAAACCATCCCCCAGCCAAACGATGAACCCCTGCTGCCGGATGGGCACGCCTTTTTGTACTGGACAGAGGATGCCCCCCAGGATATCCCGCAGGGAGAAGAGGCCGAGCCGTTCGATTTTACCGTGGGCATAGATCGCCCCATTACGCTGCGGCCCTGCGCCGCCCCGGCGCAGAGCGTGGCCACGCAAGCGCCGCAGGAAAATCTTGCGCCCCCGGAGCCGGAACCCTTCGCGCCCGAGGCGGATATCGCGATCAGCTACGAAGGGGCGTTTCACCTGGGCACGACCGTCACCCTCACCGCCACGCTCAGCAACATGCCCGAGGGGCGGCCCTACAGCGTGCAGTGGCAGAACGACGCCACCGGCGAGTTTTTGGATGTGCCGGGGGCCACGGAACCCGTGCATCAATTCGTATCCGACGCAGCCAACACCGGCTGCACCTGGCGCATCCTGGTGCAGTTGATTGATGTGCCCGGCGAGCCGGATGAGCCGGATGTATCCGATGCGCCCGACGGGCCGAATGGGCCGGATGCACCCGGCGAGCCCGAAACGCCCGATATGCCCGAACCCGCGGGGGATTAACCCCCCTTCCCGGGGGTTTTCTTGTCGCCCTGTTTTTTTATGTCCACCCAAAAATAGGCTTGTTTGTGGGCGGCGGCCAAAACGCCGCGCGCCCAATGTACACGGCCCCGTTGCGGCGGTTCAATGCTGCGATTGGGAACAAAAAAGGAGAGAATAACGTGAATACAGAGTGCCACAATGAGCTTTATCTGCGAGGAAAAACCCTGCGGTACTTGTTTGTGGCGCTCGCGGCCGCCCTGGCGCTGGCGTGCTGGCTTGCGCCCGCACCCGCGCTGGCCACAGAGGCGGGCAGTATACGGATACAGGCCGCGTCGGCTGGGCTGAATCAGGTACCGTACCTGGATGAGCATGGGGAAACCCAGTATGCGGACGGCGTGACAGAGATCACCTCGGCGGATGATATAGTGGATAACACATTGACATCCGGGTGGTACCTGGTGAGCAGCTACGTCACCCTTTCGGACTCGTTGATCATCAGCGGCGATGTGCACCTGATTCTTAAAACTTATTGCACATTAATGAGCAACGATGGCATCGACGTCTCAGATTCGAACAGCCTGACGATCTATGCCGAACCTCTCTCCTACTCTTACGCTTACCAAGGCAGTATAAATGCGAAATCAAGCATGTCTGCGCCGGGCATCGGTAACAAGCTCGGATCCGCGTGCGGCAATATCACCATCAACGGCGGCACCATCACCGCCACTGGCGGCGCTGGCGGTGCGGGCATAGGCGGCGGCAATGGCGGTGCGGGTGGTACTGTAACCATCAACGGCGGCACCGTCACCGCCACTGGCGGCGATGGCGGCGCGGGCATAGGCGGCGGCAATGGCGGCGCGGGTGGTACTGTAACCATCAGTGGCGGTAGCGTCACCGCCACCGCCACTGATGGCGCGGGCATAGGCGGAGGCCGTGGCGGCGCTGGCGCTGTACTGAACATAGACGGCAACGTGGTGGTTGTTGCCAGCAGCGTGAGCGACGCGAGCGCCAAGGCGAAGGGCATTCTGTTCAACGGCAACACCGGTACGGTGTACGGCAACGTAACGCTACCGGGCAGTTTCACCATCTCCGGCGATCAAACGCTCACCGTGCCTAACGGGGCGGCCCTGACCGTGCCCAACGGCAAAACGCTGACCAACAGAGGCACGGTGATCCCCGCGGATGGCAGCACGCTGACGCTAATCGGCACGCTATCGGGCAACCGGATCAACGGTGCGAACGTAAGCGGCGCGCCGGTGGCGGATACGCCGGCGGGCGGCAACATCACGGTCAGCGCGGTGACCCTGGCGGCGGCCACCGGCCAGACCGTAGAGTATGCCGTCGCCGCATCGCCCGAGGCCGCGCCGGACACCGGCTGGCAGACAGGCACGACCTTTATCGGGCTTACGGCGGGCGAGACCTATTACATTTTTGCCCGCTCGAAGGTAGCTGACCAGTTCGCCACCGGCGCGACCGCGCAGGTGAGCGCCGCTATCGTCGCACAGGCCTGCCCCGAGTTGGTGGATGGCGTTGCGTATCTGGATGAGCATGGGGCGACCCAGTACGCGGCTGGCGTGAAAGTGATCGCCTCGGCGGATGATATCACGGCGAACACGCTGGTGAACGGCTGGTACCTGGTGAACGGCAGCTTTACCCTTGCAAACCGGCTGATGGCCAGCGGCGATGTGCACCTGATCCTTGGCGATGGCTTCACCTTGACCGCGAATGCCGGTATCGCCGTTAATGGAGCGGATAGCCTGGCGATCTACACCCAATCCGCAAATAAAGGCACGATGGGTGCGTTGACCGCATTCGCGGGAATCTCCGACGTGGCGACAATCGGCGGGGACAAGAATAACCAAGGCGGCAGCATCACCATCAACGGCGGCATTATTACCATTTATGCCGTAGGTTATGGCACGGGCATTGGCGGAGGTCAGAATGGCGGCAGCGGCAATATCACCATCAACGGCGGCTCGGTTACCGTCCAGGGCGAGAGTGCGGGTATCGGGCCAGGCAAATCCGGCGCGGGCGGCAGCATCACGATCAATGGCGGCACAGTCACCGCCTCCAGCAACGCCATTGCTGGCATCGGCGGTAGGCAAACCAGCATCACGATCAACGGCGGCACGGTGACCGCCACTGGAAACTCTGCTTCTTGTGTAGGCATTGGCGGTTATAATGCCAATATTTTTATCACGGGCGGCACGGTTACCGCCAACAGCAGTGGTAAAATAGGCCTCGGCAACGCAAACTTTACCTCGGTGCTGACCCTGAACGGCAACGCGGCGGTGTTTACAAAAAGCAGTTACTTGAGCTACGCAAGCACCAAAACCAGGGGCATTTTGTTCGACGGTACGCTTGGCACAGTGTACGGCACTGTAACGCTGCCGGGCAACATCACAGTGCCCAGTGGTACAGCGCTATTCATCCCCAACGGGGCATCCCTGACCGTGGCGACACTGACCAACAACGGCACGGTGATCCCCATGAATGGCAGCGCGATGACGGTGAACGGCGTGGTGACGGGCAACCCGATCAACGGCGCGAACATGAACGGCGCGCCCATTGCGGGCACTCCGGCGGGCGGCGCCATGACGGCAAGCGCCGCAACCCTGGCGGCCGCTACCGGGCAAAGTGTGGAATACGGCTACAGCGCCGCGGGCGGCACGCAGACTACCGCCTGGCAGGATGACCCAACCTTTACCGGGCTTGTGGAGGGGCAAACCTACTACATCTTCGCCCGCTCAAAAGCCAACAGCAATTTTGCCGCGGGCGCGGCGCAGGGCATGCTGCTGAATCACGTGCCGTACCTGGATGAGCATGGGGAAACCCGGTATGCGGATGGCGTGAAGGCCCTCGCTTCGGCGGTGGATAACACCGCTACACTGTGGACGGGTTGGTACCTGATGAGCGGAGACTTCAACCCCGCAAAGGGGCTCATTATAAAGGGCGACGTGCGTCTGATTCTTGAGGATGGATGCGCGCTGACCACGAATAATGGTGGCATCATCGTTAATTATGCGGATAGCCTGACGATCTACGCCCAATCCGCCGATCGAGGCACGATGGGCGCGCTGCAGGCGACAAGCACATCCGCCGCGGCCATCGGCGCCGACAGCGAGGCGAGTGGCAATATCACCATCAACGGCGGCGCGGTTACCGCTACCAGCAGCGGGGATGGCGCGGGCATCGGCGGGGCCAGTAACAGCGGCATGGGCGGCAATATCACCATCAACGGCGGTGTCATTACCGCCACCGGCAAAGGCTACGGCGCGGGCATCGGCGGCGGTTATGGCGGCACGGGCGGCAATATCACCATCAACGGTGGCACGGTTACCGCCACCAACACCTCCGGTGCCGCGGGCATCGGGGCAGGCGCCAGCGGTGATGGCGGTAATATCACCATCAACGGCGGTACCATTACCGCCACCGGCAGCGAAGGCGCGGGCATCGGCGGAGGCAGCTACTCAGGCGCCGGTACTATCCGCATCAACGGCGGCGCCATTACCGCCACCAGCAACAACGGGACAGGCATCGGCTGTGGTTCCTGGGCCGAAGAATCGGAAGGCAGTATCATTATCAACGGTGGCGTTGTTACAAGTACAGGCAACAGCTATTACTACATAACTGATGAATTTTACACTTATTATTCTGAGGGATATGCCGGCCTTGGCGGCGGACACACCACACTGGCTATGAACGGCAACGCGGTGGTGTTTACCAACGAAGCATCGGATACGAGCGCCAAGACGCGGGGCATTCTGTTCAATGGCGATACGGGCACGGTATACGGCGATGTCGTACTGCCGGGCAACATCACCATCCCCAGCGGTAAGACGCTCACCGTGCCCAGCGGGGCGAGCCTGACCGTGCCCGGCGGCAAAACGCTGATCTTGGGCGGCGCGGCGGTCAACAACGGCACGGTGATCCCCGCTGACGGCAGCACGGTGACGGTAACCGGCACGCTATCGGGCAACCTGATCACCGGCGCGAACGTAAGCGGATCGGCGGTAAAGAGCACGCCGTCGGGCGGCGTTATCACGGTAAACGCCGCAACCCTGGCGGCCGCTACCGGGCAAAATGTGGAATACGGCTACAGCGCCGCGAGCGGCACGCAGCCTGCCGCCTGGCAGGATGAACCAACCTTTACCGGGCTTGTGGAGGGGCAAATTTACTACATTTTCGCCCGCTCAAAAGCCAACAGCAATTTTGCCGCGGGCGCGGTGCAGGCCACGTCGGTGCTGAATCACGTGCCGTACCTGGATGAGCACGGGGAAACCCGGTACGCGGATGATGTGCAGGCGCTCACCACGGCGGATGATATCACGGCGAACACACTCTCAGCCGGGTGGTACCTGGTAAACGGCAGCTTTACCTTTGCAAACCGGCTGGCGGCCAGCGGCGATGTGCACCTGATCCTTGGCGACGGCTTCACGCTGACCGCAAGTCTGGGCATCAAGGTCGCGGGCGCGGACAGCCTGGCGATCTACGCCCAATCCGCGGATCAAGGCACGATGGGCGCGCTCACCGCGCAAGGCCAGGGTGAAAACGCGGGCATTGGCGGCGACAACGGCGATGGCGGTAGCATCACCATCAATGGCGGCGCCATTACCGCCACCGGCGGAAGGTGGGGCGCGGGCATCGGCGGCGGCGATAGTGGTGCAGGCGGCGACATCACCATCAACGGCGGTACCGTTACCGCCACCGCCGCTAACGGCGCGGGCATCGGCGGCGGCGAGGACGGTGCGGGTGGTACTGTCACCATCAGTGGTGGTAGCGTCACCGCCACCGCCACTTACGGCGCGGGTATCGGCGTCGGCCGTGGCGGCGCTGGTGCTGTACTGAACATAGACGGCAACGCGGTGGTTGTTGCTAGTAGCGTGAGCGACGCGAGCGCCAAGACGCGGGGCATTCTGTTCAACGGCAACGCCGGTACGGTGTACGGCAACGTAACGCTACCGGGCAGCCTCGACATCGCCGGCGATCAAACGCTCACCGTGTCCAGCGGGGCATCCCTGACCGTGCCCGGTGGCAAAACGCTGACCAACAGCGGTACAGTGATCCCCGCCGATGGCAGCACGGTGACGGTGACCGGCACGCTATCGGGCAACCTGATCACCGGCGCGAACGTAAGCGGCGCGCCGACAGCCAGCGTGACCACGAAGGATAGCATTACGGTAAACGCCGTAACCCTGGCGGCCACCACCGGGCAAACCGTAGAGTACGGCTATAGCGCCGCGAGCGGCACGCAGCCGGATGCCTGGCAAGACGCCGCGACTTTTACCGGTCTTACCGAGGGCGAGACGTATTACATTTTCGCCCGCTCAAAAGCCGACGCCAATTTCGCGGCGGGCGCGGCAACGGTGAGTCAGGCGATCGTGGCGGGCGCCTATACGGCCCCGCCTAGCCTGGACGACCTGATTGAGGAAACGGAAAAAGCGCTGCAAGACGCGGTAAACGATGGGCAGCACACGCAGGATGAAATAGATGACCTGACGGATGCCCTGAACGACGCGAAGACCGTGGCAAATGATCCATCAGCCTCACAGCAGCAGCGGGACGACGCGGCAAAGAACCTGCAAGACGCGTTGGATGCCTTTAACAACGGCGGTTCCGGCAGTGGCTCCGGTGATGGTTCTGGTAGCGGCTCCGGTGATGGTTCCGGCAGTGGCTCCGGCGACGGTTCCGGCGATGGTTCCGGCAGTGGTACGACCGTACCCGACCTGGACGACCTAATTGAGGAAACGGAAAAAGCGCTGCAAGACGCGGTAAACGATGGACAGCACACGCAGGATGAAATAGATGACCTGACGGATGCCCTGAACG
>JAITTS010000141.1 GCA_031286995.1 Oscillospiraceae bacterium | reverse complement strand
ATGTGGTGTTGGATACGCAGGCGGAATCTCTTGCCACCGATTGCGAGCGATTCGTGTTGGCGATGTACGCGGTCATACAGGTTGTCGATCCCACGCTTGACGGCGCTGAGGCCATCACGCTGGCTAAACAACTTAGCTTGCGCATCGGCGATGGCAAGGCATCCGTCACCCGGACGTCACTGCGCGGTGTGGCATACGAACTGACGGTGGAACCGGCGGCGATGCGGGCTTGTTTTCGCACAGTGCCCGCCATAGCGGCTTATAGGGACGGAGAAGATTGAGCCATTCATGGTGGTCTGTTGTTGGGCCGTGTCACGAAAAAATGTGCAGGCCGCGCTAGGCCGAAAGTGTTTACATTCAACTGCTTCTGTGGCAAGTGCGGAAAGAAATGGCGCGGTATGCGCGGGTATTTGATTCCGGCGGAGAGGTGATGTTAAATGAAAAAACTCCTCACACTGGTTCTGGCCGCTCTGTTGGCCGTGCCTTCCCTCGCCCGTGCCTTGGGTGCGGGAGAAGACGCCGGACAATGGGCGGATGAGGATCTGTTTCGCTATGAGCATTCGACTGACGGCGCCCAGAACATCGTGCCCGCATCCGAGGGCTATCGGTGTGATATTGCCTATGTCGGCGGATGGACGGTTTCCATGGAGCACACCGGGGACAGCGGCGATGGGTTGGGCATTCTCGGCCTGCCCGATTTTGAAGAAGAGCAGGTGGTGTTGGTGGAAGACGGAGGCACCGGCATCATCCCTTGCGGGGATTCCTTCGTATACTACGGCAAAGGTAGCGATGGGCGGCATCACTGGCTTGCGCGCAAACCAGGTGAAGAACCTACGGTGCTACCTATCCCGTTTGCAGATGAAGTGTTTTATGGCGATAAAACTGGCGTGTGGTACGCCTCGCTGATAGAAAGCGGCAGATACCGCCTTTACCGCACCGGCTTGGATGGTAGGGGAAAGCGCAACCTCGGCGCGGTGCGGGGCACCATCTGCGGCGTGTTGTCGAATGGCCGCATCGTACTGCTCAATACAAAAGGCGACAAGGTTACAACCTGGCGGGATGGAAAGACCGCAACATTGTATGTTTCCCCCAGCGGAGAGCCGATCCGCTTTGTCGCAACGACCGACGAGCAGGTTTGGGTGGTGTGTGACAGCTATTTCGGACGGATTGAGAACGGAGAGCTGCGCGATCGGCAAGAGGGATCCGTTAGGGCCAGCGCCCGTTCCGGCCTTCAGCTCGTGATGCTGGTGATTGATCAGCAGGAGGCGGCTCATGCCAGGGTGATGCTGATGAACGACGTCGTACAGTCATACACCAATCTTGGAAGCGTGCCGTACACCGGCGGGGCGCAAAGGACAAGCCTGGTGTTGCGGACGGATTGTGTCGTCGTCCGGGGGCAAGCAACCAATGTGCTTCCCATCCCGGCGGATGCGTCCGCATGGACGCTATACGGGGACTGAGAACTGATGGCCGTGGCGGGGGAGATAGAGACATGCATTCAAAGACGGAAAGGAAGATAGCAGGGTGTTCTATGGGATGACCGCCCTGCCTGCCATCTTTCGGTGGCGGATAGGCTACGGAAAGCTGCGAGGAACCTACTGCGGTATGGGTTTGGGCATGCGGACAATGGCGTTCAGAACGCGTCGTACGCCGTGATTGTGAAAGCGTACAGGATGTGCATGGCGGAGGAATCACTGGCACAGTGTTCAACGCCTTTTGTTTTGGCAGATCTCTGCGTCACCTCTTCGTATACCGCCGCAGGGAGAGCTTGTAAGCGAAGTTACAAGCGCATGGCCGCCCCGCCGATAGAGACACCGGCGGGGCGGTTTTGCGGCTTGGCTCAACGGGATCCGCGCGGCGGACAGTAGCGGTTGATGAACGCGGGGTAACCGCCCGGATAGCTCACTTGCGCCGTAAGTTGGCCAGATCCGTTATCGGTCACCGCGATGCTCACAGGGTATATACTGGTATCCATCTCCCATCCGCAGCAGGGGGGTTGACCCAGCTCTCGGATGGTGTAGGTGTACACGCCCGGCTGGGCAAAGGTCAGTGGAGGGAATGTAACCTGGCCACCCCCATCGTTGCTGGCCCTGGTGACCTCGTTGCCGGTTGCATCGTAGACACCAAAGGCGAAAAGCCGCGGCAAAAGGCAAGCGCCGCCGAACACGCGCTTTGTGGCGGTGATGGTAGCCTCGGTGGGGGCGGCGTAGGCGTTGATGAAGGCCGGCAGGCCGGCAGGGTAAGCGATAACCGCCGTCAACTGCCCCAGCGTGTCATCCGTCACCGTCACAGATACAGGGTAGGTTCTGCTGTCGGTCGTCCAGCCATCGCCGCTGGGCGAACTCTCGCGGATGGTATAGATAAAGGTGCCGGGCGTTGTAAATGAAAGCACCGGGAAGACCACACGGCCCAGCGCGTCGTTGGTCGTTGTGGCGGCTACGTTGCCGCCCTGATCCAGCGCCTGAAACTGAAACACACCGGCTACAAGCGGCGCACCTGTGGCCAATTTCGCAGCTGAGAAGCTTGCATTGACGGGGAAGGCGAAGAACGTGCCGTTCGTGTAGGCAATGTCGTAATTGTTATAGCCCTGGGGCAAGGGCGTGGTCCACTGCGTGCCCAGGATGTGCGAAGCGTACAGCGCGTCATCCGCCGGGTTACGATTGTAGGCTGCGGATGCGCGGTTGTCCGAAAATATTGCGCCAGACCCGACGGTGATCCTGGCCAGATCCGTATAGCTGGCATAGATGCCCCCGCCATCTATGCCAGCCATATTGTTGGCGATCAGGCTGCCGCCGCTGATGGTCACCGATCCGCCACCTGGGAAGAGATAGATGCCGCCACCCTCATCTGTGCTCACATTGCCAAGTATCGCGCCGCCATCCCCCACAGTGACAGTGCCGCCGTTGTTGTAAACCGCGCCGCCTGGCAGCGTGGTTCTGTTGTTTTGCAATATGGCGCCGCTACCGATGGTCAGGCCGCCACCGTTGCTGCGCACCAGGCTGCCCGCGGCGTCGGCGATACTCCCTTTGTCGCCATCCAAAACGATGTTCGTAAGGGCTACGGTGGCGCCGCTCTGCACGGTGAATAAATCGCCGGTGACGCCCACCCCGCGCGTGATCGTGTAAGGCCCGCCTACACCAGAGGCGATGGTGACGATCTTGCCCGGCGGGATGGTGACCACAGCGCTCACGGTAAAAGAACCTGTCACGACGATATCTATGTTGCTGTCCGCGCTGGCCAGCGCCGTATTCAGACTTGCCTGATCATTGACAAGGTATGTCATGGTGCTTTCCTCCAGAACAAATATAAGCGGATATGAGGCACTCGCTACAGGATATGCGCCGCGGCAGGGGCGGGTACAAAGCCCTGGATTCGGGCGATCAGGGCATTTTTAGCCATGGGATGCGATGCACAATGCAAATGAAGCCCATACATGAAAAGCCCACAGGCCAACTGCACGAATCGGCCAGGGGGGTGCGCATATCAAGCCGGGCGCTTCAATTTTGCTTTGCGATGTAGCACACAACCGTTGTGCCCGCACCTTCGGCGCTCTGCATTTCAATTTTGCCGCCATGGTGTTCCACGATGTGCTTGACGATGGATAGGCCAAGGCCCGTGCCGCCCGTTTTCTTAGATCGGGAGGTATCCACCCTGTAAAACCGTTCAAAGACGCGGCCTTGATGCGCCGCTGGGATGCCTATGCCGGTGTCATCCACAGCGATCTTGCACAGGCCGTCCTCTTCCGATAAAGTGACGGTAACCTGGCCTTTCATTCGGTTGTACTTGATGCCGTTGTCTACCAGGTTGTACAAAAGCTCGTCAATCATCCGCTTGTTGGCGCGCACTTGCAAGTGCGCACCGGTAACACTCAGAGCGACATGTTTTGCGTCCGCACGCTCTTGCAGGGCATCCATCACAGATTCGGCCAATTCGTACAGATCAAAGACCGTATATTCTTTGCTGATTTTGCCCTCGTCAAACTCGGAGAGCCGGATGATGTCGTCGATGATGTCGATCAGGCGCTTGGCCTGACCAGCAATTTTTGCGGCAAAATCTCGCACATCCTCCGCTCTGGCCATGCCGGTTTCCATCATCTCGGATAGTGCGGAGATGGTGGTGAGCGGGGTCTTGAGTTCGTGCGACACATTGGCGGAAAACGCGCGGCGCTGCTCTTCGGCGTTATGCTTCTCCGTGATATCTAAAAACAGGATGACAGCCCCGTTGATGGCGCCACCGCCGTACACGGGGCTGAAAAAGACGTCGTAAATTTTGCCGGCCCGCGCAAAATTTATCTGCGCGTGCTCGCCGGCAAGGCATCTGCCGAGGCCCTGCTGAAAGGTGATCTCGCGGCAGATGTGGCGTACGTTCCTGTGCGCCATATCGTCCCCACCAAAGATATCCGCTGCGCTTTTGTTGAAGATGAGCACCACACCGCTTCTGTCGATGAGGATTAAGCCCTCCTGCATATTCCCGGTGATGGCTTCAATGGTATCGGCGCGGCTTTTCAACGCGACAAGCTGCCCGTCTATCTCACGTTTCTGCCGGTCTATTCTTCGCACAAAGGGCAAAAGCTCGTCATAGACGTCCGTGGGCACGTTGTCACCCTCAAAACTGATATCATTTAAGGGCCGCACAATGTTCGCGGTCAGCCTGCGGGCGATCAGGTGGGCCAGGCACAGCACCACCGCTATCACCGCAAAAATGGCGGGCAGCATGGCGGTAAACACCCCGGAGATGCTGCGTATGGTTTCGGATAGGCGCAGTACGTTGCCGTCTGCCAGTCGCA